>JAFMBY010000057.1 GCA_017858135.1 Porticoccaceae bacterium
GTGGCGATAAGCCGGCTCTGGTTGCTGAGTGGTTGTCTGTGCAGATGGCTAAATAAATTTTATTAACGCACTCGAAAAAATATCGGGTCAAACGAGGCAAGTAATGAGTATAAATTTTGAAGGAAAAGTAGCAATTGTCACTGGTGCCGGTAATGGCTTGGGTCGTTCCCATGCACTGGCACTGGCAGAGCGTGGCGCCAAAGTAGTGGTCAATGATCTCGGCGGTGCCAGAGATGGTACCGGAGCCTCTTCCGAGGCGGCTATGGAAGTGGTCGGTATCATCGAGGCCGCGGGCGGTGAAGCTTTCGCCCACGGTGCTAACGTTGCCAAGTTTGATGAAGTTGAGGATATGGTTGCTCAGGCGATGGCAAAGTGGGGCCGAGTTGATATTTTGATCAACAACGCCGGTATTCTGCGCGATAAGTCGTTTAGCAAAATGGATCTCGATGATTTCAAATTAGTCATGGATGTCCACCTGATGGGCTCGGTCAACTGTACCAAGGCGGTATGGGAGATTATGCGTGAACAGAACTACGGCCGCATTGTGATGACGACGTCGGCCAGCGGTATGTACGGCAACTTCGGTCAGACAAACTACGGCGCGGCGAAAATGGCGGTTCTTGGTTTCATGAACACCTTGGTTTTGGAAGGCGGCAAAAACAATATTCACATCAATGCTCTGGCACCGACTGCTGGCACGCGCATGACGGAAGAGCTGTTGCCACCACCGGTCCTCGCCCTGATGACGGCTGAGTCGGTCACTGCAGGTGCGCTAGTGCTGTGTGATGAAAGTGCCCCAACGCGAACCATTCTTTGCGCTGGCGCTGGTGGTTATGCCACAGCCAGCATGTATGAGAGTGACGGTATCTTTATGCCCTTAGACGAGCAAAACCCAGATGCGATTGCCGCTCGATGGGATGAACTGTCGGATATCTCCAAGCACAAGGCGCTAGAGTCAGGCCCGAAGCAGACTGAGAAGTTTGTCATGAAGGCAATGGCAGCGATGCAGGGCTAGCGGCTCAGGCAAGTCGGTCAGGTCAACGTATCAAAATACAACACATTAAATAATGATAAAAAGGCAATTGTTATGAAAGAAGCAGTAATCGTTTCAGCCGCTCGCACGCCAATTGGTCGAGCTTTCCGCGGTGCATTTAATAATCTTGAATCACCTTCTATGAGTTCCCATGCCATTGCCGCCGCGGTTGCCCGTTCAGGCGTCGATCCCTCAGAGATCGATGACTGCATTATGGGTGCTGCCATGCAGCAGGGCACACAGACGATGAACCTGGGGCGTCAAGCCGCTATGGCGTCTGGCTTGCCTGTTACGGTCTCTGGTATGACGGTTGATCGTCAGTGTTCTTCTGGTTTGATGGCAATCTCTATCGGCGCCAACAACATCACTAACGACGGTTCGTCAGTGATTGTTGCCGGCGGTTGTGAGAGCATCAGTTTGATTCAAAATGAGCATTTTAATGCTCACCGTGTTGCCGATCCACTGGCAATGAAGCATGCGCCATTGATTCATATGCCTATGTTGGACACGGCTGAGACTGTTGCAAACCGTTACAGCATCTCGCGTGAAGCTCAGGATGAATACTCAGTTATTTCTCAGGCGCGTACGGCAGCTGCTCAGGAAGCCGGTCTCTATGCTGATGAGATTGTTCCGGTTACGGCAACTAAGTTGGTGACCAATCGTGAAACAGGCGAAGTGACGCAAGAAGAAGTGACCTTGACGAAAGATGAAGGTAACCGTCCTGGCACCAATATCGAAGGCCTGTCTGGCCTGAAAGCTGTGCGTAACGGTGGCACCATTACTGGTGGTAATGCCTCTCAGTTGTCTGACGGCGCTGCTGCGGTTGTGTTGATGGACGGCACGTTGGCGTCTCAGCGTAACCTTGAGCCACTGGGTGTTTATCGCGGTATCGCGGTTGCCGGTTGTGAGCCTGATGAGATGGGTATCGGCCCTGTATTTGCTATCCCCAAGTTGCTGCAGCGTCACGGCTTGAAGATGGATGATATTGGTTTGTGGGAATTGAACGAAGCCTTTGCGGTTCAGGTTCTTTACTGCCGCGATAAGTTGGGCATTCCTATGGAGCGTTTGAATGTTAATGGCGGTTCTATTTCGATCGGTCACCCGTTTGGTATGAGTGGCACGCGTATGGTTATGCATGCGTTGATGGAAGGTAAGCGTCGCGGTGTTAAGTACGTGGTGATCACTATGTGTGTTGGTGGTGGTATGGGCGCTGCTGGTCTGTTTGAGGTACTTTAAGCCTTAGCTTAAACCGTACTTAAAATGGTAATTCAAACAGCCTCTTAGATGATTGTTTAAGGGGCTGTTTTGTTGTTTTGCTATCGGTTATCTTAAGTCGTAATGTCGAGTTCTAAATAATTATCTTTTTTGATTGTGCTCTGAACGTGATTTGAAGTTGACTGTAAGGTCTGCCTGTACAGACCTTGTAGGCAACGCTACGGAATATATTTAAGTCTCTAAGAGATTTTAAATTGTGCTCTCTAAGCACATAACAAAAATAATAAATCTAAGGGTGAAGGCATTATGTTCAAGGCCAGTCTGCGTCGTGTATCTACTCCAATTATCAGCTTTTCTCTGTTGTTTTTATTAGTTGCCTGCGATCAAAAATCCGATATTGAAATCGTCGATTCAGCTGCCAGCCAGTTCACCCTAGAGAGTAATCTCGAATTAGCAGAAACCCTTGATATAGAGAACCAAGTGGATTTCGATAATGCTAAACGCGGCCTTATCGCCAAAGCCCCAATCAACAAATTAAACAACGCCCGAGGCACCGAAATCTGGAATGCCGCGTCCTATGAGTTTGTTCAGGGCGATGCCCCAGATACGGTTAATCCAAGCCTCTGGCGTCAAGCTAAATTAAACAGCATTCGAGGTCTTTTTGAGGTCGAGAAAGGGCTCTATCAGCTGCGCGGTTTTGATCTCGCCAATATGAGCCTGATTAAAAGTGATAATGGATGGATTGTTGTAGATCCTCTCACCACTCTCGAAACCAGTCGCGTTGCCATGGATTTTGCTGAGCAGCATCTCGGTCCTATTAATATTACCGGGGTGATATTTACGCACAGTCATATTGATCACTTCGGCGGGATATTGGCACTGCTTGATGCAGAGCAGGTGGAGGATAAGAATATTCCAGTTATCGCGCCGGTCGGTTTTGTTTATGAGGCGGTGAGTGAGAATGTTATTGCTGGCCCGGCCATGGTTCGCCGGGGTAGCTACATGTATGGCGATGCCCTCAGTAATTCCGCCAGCGGTCATGTCGATACCGGCTTAGGCAAGCAGGTAATTTTTGGCAGCACCTCAATTCTGCAGCCGACAGTATTGATCGATCAATCGCAGCAGAGCCTCTCAGTGGACGGGGTCGATTTTGAATTCTTTAATATGCCCGGCAGTGAAGCACCGTCTGAGCTGACTTTTTATCTTCCGCAATGGAAAGCCTTCTGCGGTGCCGAGGTGGTTTCTCATGTGATGCACAATGTACTGACCCTGCGCGGTGCCAAGGTACGTGATGCCCTGTTATGGAGTGATTATATCGGCCATATTGCCGACTTCCTCGAACCTAAAGCCGATGCCGCAGTGCTGTTTAACAGCCACCATTGGCCAACCTGGGGTCATGATGAAATTGTCACTCAGCTGCACCAGCAACAGGATATGTACAAATTTACCCATGACCAGACCCTGCGTTTGGCCAATATAGGTCTGACGCCAAAAGAGATCGCCGAGCGACTGGTGTTACCCAAAAGTCTCGCCAGTAATTTTCATCTGCGCGGTTATTACGGCACCCTGAGTCACAACAGCAAAGCGGTTTATCAGTACTATTTTGGTTGGTATAACGGCAATCCAGCGACGCTGAACCCATTGCCGCCAGTCCAGTCTGCGCTGCGCTACGTGGAGTTTATGGGCGGTGCTGCGGCACTGTTAGAGAAGGCTGCGGTGTATCAGGCCAAAGGTGATTATCGCTGGGTCGCTGAGGTGGTTAATCATCTGGTGTTTGCCGAGCCCGACAATACAGCTGCCCGTGCCATGTTAGCTGAAGCCTATCGACAGATGGCCTATCAAGCCGAGGCGGGTCCGTGGCGGGATATCTATCTCTCTGCTGCCCGTGAGCTACTGGGTGGCGCGAAGATCATGCGTTATGACCCGGCATCGGCAAAAGCGTTTTTACAGCAGGTGCCGCTGGAGCAATTTATGAAAGCCCTGTCGGTGCGCTTGGATGGCGAGAAAGCTGAGGGTGAGGCGCTGTCAATTAATATCACTTTTACCAATGGGCAAGGTGGGAATAAGGGTGAGAGCGAGAGCAATTTTGTAGTGAGCATAAGAAACTCTGTGATGCATTATCGCCGTGCAGCGCAGGACGAAACTGCCGATGCGAGTCTGACTTTAAGCAAAGCATTGTTTGTCGATATTCTAGTGGGCGAAGTCGGAGTGACCGATTTGATTAGCTCGGATGAACTGTCGGTTGATGGCAGTGTGCTCAAGCTAGTGAGGTTCTTTTCGTTGTTGGGCGAGCCCAATGATGCGTTTAATATTGTTTTACCCTAGTTGTTTACTGGAACGTTGATACCTGCATGTTGAAAGCTGTAACTAATATTCTACGCACTATTTTGCACGGACTGATCTATCTGTCGCTGGCGTTTTCACTGCTGGTCGCCGCTGCGCTGATTTGGCTGTGGCCAAGCTATGACTATTTGCCAGCGCAAGCCGCTAGTCTTTCTGTGCAGCGTTTAAGCGACGGGCCAATTGTTGATACGAGCATGAGTGCACGGCTGACAGAGCTGGCTGAGCAGGAGGGCTATATCAATATCAATGGCCCGTCGTTGATTAGAGTGCCGGATTGGGTCGAGAATCGCTTGGGTAATTACTATCTTTATTTTTCTCACCACAAGGGCGATTTTATTCGTCTTGCCTACGCCGATATGGTCGAGGGTCCCTGGTCAATTTATGAGCCGGGTGCGCTGTCGCTGGATGAGTCAGGCTTTCCCAGTGACAATATTCCTCGCCTCAGTCTAGAGGAGGGGCTTGCTGAGCTGTGGGATTCGGTATCGGTGTATTTATTTAGAGATGCTATTTTGGCAGTCTACAAAGCCTTGGTGACTGATCAGGAGATGCGTAAGCAACGGGGTGTCGCGGCCAGCCAGAGTCTCAAACCGCATATTGCCAGTCCGGAAGTGGTGGTCGATGACGCCAACCAGCAGATTGTGATGTTCTTCCATGGTCAGCGTGACAGCCTTTCTCAGGTTAGCGGTGTCGCCTTATCAGCTAACGGTCTCGACTTTACGGTTAGCGAAAAAATGCTCGGCGCGGTCTATCTGCGCAGCTTTTCCTATCAAGACCAACATTATTTTTTAGCTGCTCCCGGCATTCTCTATCGCAGTGATCAATTACTTGGCGACTATAAGCCGCGGCGCAAATCCCTTTTTGGGACTGACGTGCGACATACCGCTGTGCTGTTGCAAGATGATCAGCTGACCGTGGTTTGGTCTCGGGTCGGCGATGCACCGGAACGGCTGTTAGTCTCAACCGTCAACCTCTCGCCTTCGGATTGGGACGACTGGGTGCCAACCTACCCAACTGAGCTGATGCGCGCTGAACGGCCCTGGGAGGGCAGTGAACTGCCGGTGCAGTCATCCTTGCGCGGAGAGAGCTATAAGCCACTTAATGATCTGCGCGATGCGGATATTTTTGTTGATACCGATGGTCAGATCTATCTGCTCTATGTGGCCTCCGGTGAGCAGTCAATCGGGATTGTGCGCTTAGATAAAATCACTCAATAATAGCGCAAGGTGTCGCCTGGGTGAGCGGTAAATAGTGGCGGCAGGGCTACGCGGATATGCCCGCTAGATTGCGCTTTTAAATAAGCGTCAAAAAATAACTAAACAAGAGAAGTGAATCCATATGAACAATGCAACTAGCGCCTCGCAGCTGTCATTCGCCGAGCAAAAACTGCTAGAACTCAATGCCGAAGATGGTTTCACCAGTTTGGTCGATGCCTTTAATCGCGCCGTTGAGCAGTTTAGTGATCGCCCAGCCTTTACCTGTCTTGGTCAAACCCTGTCGTTTACTGAAATAGAGTTGTTAAGCCGTCAATTTGGCTGCTATTTACTCGATCACTGTGGCCTGGTGCCCGGCGATCGCGTGGCAGTGCAGCTGCCCAATATCAGTCAGTTTCCAATCGCCATCTGGGGCATATTGCGCGCTGGTCTGGTGGTGGTAAATACCAACCCCATGTATACCGCCCGTGAGCAACTGCATCAGTTTAATGATTCCGGTGCCAAGGCCTTGGTGGTCCTGAGCGATTTACTGCCAGTTACCGAGCAGGTGGTGCCGCAGACCGGTATCGAGACAGTGATCGCGACTAACGCCATCGATTTACTTCAGCAGCAGCCTTTGCCAGAGAGTAGTTTAAGCCATTTAGTGAGCTTTGTTGACGCACTGGCACTGAGTGCTGACAAACCACTGCCGGCTCATTCCGCGTCTATGTCTGATGTCGCTGTGTTGCAATATACAGGCGGCACGACCGGGCCTTCGAAAGGTGCCATTTTAAGTCATGGCAATGTCTTTAGTGGGTTGCGCATGTCCAAGCTGAGTATTGGTTTCGGCGCCGAAGATGAACCGGATCTGCTGATTGCACCGATGCCGCTCTACCATGTTTTTGGTTTCACCATGAATGCCGTCGGCGGTTTTGTTGCTGGCAGTCACTCAGTGCTGATTCCCAACCCACGGGATATCGACAGTATGGTCGCGACGATGAAGCAGCACCAATTTACCACCATGGCCGGGATCACCACCTTATTGCAGGGACTGATGCGCCATAGCCAGTTTGATGAGATCGATTTTTCCAAGTTAAAGGGCATTATTGCTGGCGGTGCGGCACTGGTTAAAGAAGTGGGCGACGAGTGGGAAGCGCGCACCGGTGCCCGTGCTTTTGAGGGCTATGGGCTCTCTGAAACAACCTCAGTACTGGCCTGTAATAGTCCGGACAAAAATCGTCTCGGGACGGTTGGTGCGGCGATGCTCTATCAGGAAGTGAAGCTTATTGATGATCAAGGTGATTCGGTTGCCACTGGAGAGCGCGGTGAAATCTGCACGCGGGGCGCCCATGTGATGCAGGGCTATTGGAATCGCCCCGATGCCACCGCTGAGGCCATCGATACTCATGGCTGGTTCCGCACTGGCGATATAGGGGTGATGGACGAGGACGGAATGATCAGCATTGTCGACCGTTTAAAAGACATGGTGATCGTCTCGGGTTTTAACGTCTACCCCAACGAGATTGAAGATGTCGCCTATAGTCACGGCGATATTATTGAATGCGCGGTAGTCGGCGTGCCTGACGAGAGAACCGGCGAAGCGGTTAAGCTGTTTGCGGTATCGACTAATCCAGACCTCAGCGAGCAGCAGTTGAAGGACTACTGCCGCGAACAGTTGACGGCGTATAAAGTACCAAAACATGTGGCCTTTATGAATGAGTTACCAAAGTCGCCAGTGGGCAAAATTCTACGCCGCGAGTTGCGGGATTAGCCGGATGATACCGGCTCGGGTGAGTTCAATATGATTGAAGCAGGCAATACGCAATATGCACAGAGCAACGGGCTAAAAATCGCCTATGAATCCTTTGGTAATCCTGACAATCCAGCGATTATTTTAGTTGCCGGACTCTACAATCAGCTAGTGCGCTGGCCCCTAGAGTTATGCCAGCATTTGGTCGATCGCGGCTACAGGGTTATACGCTTCGATAATCGTGATATTGGTTTAAGCGATAAATTCGCCGGAGTCAGAGCGCCTAGTTATTTTCGTCTGCTGCTCAAATCCTATTTTGGCATCCCGGTTGCCGCACCTTACAGCCTAGAGGATATGGCCGCCGACACGGTGGGGCTACTGGATGCCCTTGAGATTCCCGCGGCGCATCTGGTGGGTATGTCGATGGGCGGTATGATCAGCCAAATTGTCGCTGGTCGCTACCCAGATCGAGTGCTCTCGTTGACCTCGATTATGTCCACCAGTGGTGAGCGTGGAAAAGGGCAGGCATCCTTAAAGGTCAGCTTGAAAATGCTTCAGCCCGCCTCAAAAGACAAGACGCCTTTGGATATCGCCGTTGAAATCTGGCAGATGCTTGCTGGTCCAGCCTATCCGATGACCGATGATGAGATCAGAAAGCAGGTAATTGCCGAGCACCAACGTTCGAGTAATCCGGCTGGTTATATGCGCCAGATCGGCGCCATCAGAACATCGCCAAGTCGCGTGGCGTTGCTGAAATCGATCAAGGTACCAACATTGATTATTCACGGTAACCAAGATGTGTTGGTGCCGGTTAGTGGTGGCATCGATACAGCAAAACATATTGGCCATGCCAATCTGGTTCGCTTTGAAGGCATGGGTCATACATTGCCGCAAGCGTTGCTCGACCGGTTTGCTGAATTGATTGTTAAAAATTGCAAAGATGCTGTTAAAGGTGATGACACAGCGCAAAGCGTCAATCTTGGCACCAATTAACCGATAGCTGGCATCATTGACAAAGTTTATAAGCCTTCGAGGCGTTACTTTAATCACATGCAGGACTGGTACACACTCTTAAATAACCCATCTAGAGGTTAGGGTGCACACCAGATACTCGGAGGGGCATTACCAAGAATAATAAAAATAGTGCAGTGTAGAACAAAAGTTAAAACGGGTAGGTTCTTTGAATCTGCCCGTTTTTTTTGCCCTTAAATAAGTGAATATTTAGCGACAGAAACAGGTAAACCTTTGTATTATTCAGCATCTAATAACTGTGGATCTGACCATGGAATCCTATGCTGGTTTTAATTTAATCCCAACGCTCATTGTTGTCGTACTCGCCGTCATCACTCACCGACCGGTCTTTTCGCTGCTGGTTGGCGTAGTGGCGGGGCTGTTGTTGATTGACCCGACCAATGTGGTCAGCGGTATTGCTGATCTGTCCCTAGAAATCATGATGGATGAGACCATCGGCTGGGTGATTGTGGTCTGCGGTTTAATGGGCAGTTTAGTGATGCTGTTGATTAAGACCGGTGCCGCCAATGCCTTTGCTCTATCCATGGCAGCGCGCGCTAATACCCGTAACAAGTCGCTGCTAGTCACTTGGCTGTTAGGGCTGATTATTTTTATCGACGACTACTTAAATGCCATCGCCATCGGCTCGTCAATGAAAAAGGTGACCGATAATTTTAAGGTGTCGCGCTCGATGCTCTCGTATGTGGTGGATTCCACAGCGGCACCGATCTGCGTGATTATACCGATCTCTACCTGGGCGGTGTTCTTTGCTGCGCTGCTTGAAGAATCTGGCACTGCGTCGGTTGGCGGAGGCATGGCGATGTATATTTCCGGCATCCCCTACATGTTTTACGCTTGGATCGCAGTGCTATTGGTCCCCTTGGTCGCTACCGGTCGCTTCCCACTAATTGGCCCGATGAAACAAGCTGAGTCGATGGCTCAAAAGGGCCAGTTGACACTCTCTGAGATCGTTGAATTTGATACCTCTGAGGGAGTGACGACGAGCTCTGGGCCTAACCGAGCGAGCCTATGGACCTTTTTCGTGCCCTTGCTGGCGCTGGTTGGCTTTTCGGTCTACTTCGAGATTGATCTGCTGAAAGGTATTATTGTCACGTTAGCGATTACTGTGCCGTTTTTGATACTGCAGCGACTCATTAGTGCCAAAGGTGCCATGGATGCAGTAATGAATGGTTTCAAAGTGATGTTACCGCCACTGGCAACAGTGGTCTGCGCCTTTATGTTCAAAGCGGTCAATGATCAAATTGGCCTGCCTCAATATGTCATCGATTCGGTGCGGCCGATTATGTCGCCGCTGCTACTGCCACTGATCACCTTCCTGACGATGGCAATTATTGCTTTTGCCACTGGCTCCTCTTGGGGCGTGTTTGCCATCGCCATTCCTATTGTGATGCCGCTGGCGGCGACTATGGATGTATCGACGCCGCTGATGATTGGCGCGCTGCTCTCTGCCAGTTCGTTTGGTAGTCATGCTTGCTTCTACAGTGATTCGACGGTCTTGGTGGCGCAAAGCTCTGGTGCCGGCGTGATGGAGCATGCGTTAAGTCAGCTGCCCTATGCGCTGATTGCTGCCTGCGCTGCCGGTATTCTGTTTGTGCTAGTGGGGTTGTAAGGCCGGCGTGAGGTGCGTGCAGTTAAGTTGTGGAATAATGGATAAAAGCCCGCGCAACGATTGTTGCGCGGGCTTTTTTTTAATCTCTGCCTGTGAAATGGCCGCCTAGCGCTCGACGATAGCCGTGACGCCCTGACCGCCAGCTGCACAGATGGAAATTAGGCCACGTCCTGCGCCTTTTTCCTCGAGCAATTTTGCCAGCGTCGCCAGAATTCGTGGTCCGGTTGCCGCAAAGGGGTGACCAGTCGCAACACTTGAGCCATTTACGTTGAGTTTGCTGCGCTCGATGCTGCCCAGCGCGCTTTCAAGGCCGAGTTTGTTTTTACAGAAGTCTTCATCTTCCCAGGATTTCAACGTGCAGAGTGCCTGTGCGGCAAAGGCTTCGTGGACCTCATAGAAATCAAAGTCCTGCAGGCTGAGACCGGCGCGCTTAAGCATCCGTGGCACCGCATAGGCGGGGGCCATCAGCAGACCCTCACTATTTTCGCCCTGTGAGTAAAAATCCACAGCAGCCACTTCGCTAAAGCTAAGATAGGCCATGACCGGCAGATTCCGCTGTGCTGCCCACTCTTCACTGGCGAGCAGCACGGTGGCCGCACCATCGGTGAGTGCTGTCGAGTTGGCAGCAGTGAGTGTGCCATTTACTTTGTCATAAGCGGGCTTGAGCTTGGCCAGCTTTTCCAACGGGGTATCGCGCATAATACCGTCGCGCTCAACACCCTGAAATGGCGTTATCAGATTGTCAAAAAATCCCCGTTCATAGGCCGCCTTAAGGTTTTGATGGCTGTGCCAGGTCAGCTGATCCTGTTCTTCACGGCTGATCATCCACTGCTTAACCATCAGTTCACAGTGCTGGCCCATGGAGAGGCCCGTTCGGGGCTCGCCTGGTGCTGGTGGTGTCGGCACTAACATGCCTGGACGAAAGCGCGACAGCACCTTTAAACGCGCGCCTACTGTTTTGGCGCGGCTTAAGTCGAGCATCATAATGCGGAAGGCTTCATTGAGTGCCAGAGGGGCATCGCTGGCGGTATCAGTACCACCGGCAATACCTGCATCGATTTGACCCAGGGCGATCTTATTGGCCACCAGAATCGCCGCTTCAAGCCCGGTACCGCAGGCCTGTTGCACATCATAGGCGGGAGTTTCCAGAGACAGCCCCGAATTTAATGTCGCCTCGCGCGCCAGATTAAAATCACGCGAATGCTTCATCACCGCACCCGCTGCGACTTCCCCGAGACGTTCGCCCTGGAGATTAAAACGTTCGACTAAGCCAATTAATGCGGCCGAGAGCATATCCATATTGCTGGCATGGCTGTAGGCGGTATTGCTTCGCGTAAAGGGGATACGGTTGCCGCCAATAATCGCTACTCTGCGTATTTCAGTCATGCTGACTACCCTCGTGTTTAAGGTTTTTTTCGAGCTGGTTAATTAGAGCTATGCAGCTCAGTGTTTAATTCAACTGCGCTTTTATTGGTCAGGCATTCAACTGCGCCGCTGACGGAATTGCGTCTAAATAACAGATCGCTTTGACCCGCCAGATCACGTGCTTTCATTTTGCCGCTGGCCTGTTTTTGATCGTCGAGCATAGTGACAATGGTGCCTGCAGTAATATACAGACCGGCCTCAATGGTACAGCGATCGCCGAGGGGAATGCCGAGCCCAGCATTGGCGCCGAGCAGACATTTTTCACCGATGGCAATAACCATGCTGCCACCGCCAGAGAGGGTGCCCATAATCGATGCGCCGCCGCCAATATCCGAGCCAGCGCCGCAGAACACACCAGCGGAAACACGGCCTTCGATCATATTCGGGCCTTCAGTGCCGGCGTTAAAGTTGATAAAGCCTTCGTGCATCACGGTAGTGCCCTCGCCGACATAGGCGCCGAGACGTACTCGCGAGGCGTCGGCAATACGCAGACCGCTGGGAACCACGTAGTCGACCATCTTGGGAAATTTATCCACACAGTCGACGGTAAGGGGCTGGCCTGCCAAGCGCGCTTCCAACTGACGTGCAGGCAATTCTTCGATATCGATGGCGCCAACATTGGTCCAGGCGCAGTTCTTCAAGACACCGAAAATACCGGTGAGATCTGTGCCATGGGGTTTGACCAGTCGGTGTGAGAGAAGGTGTAGTTTCAGGTAGCCCTGTGGCACTGAAATCGGCGCAGTGTTCTCGGCGAAGGCGACAGCCACCACAGGGCGGCTTGAGGATGCCAACGACGTAACGCTATCAGCCAGATCAGAGTATCCATTTTGCTTGAGAGCCGATTGCAGTGCCGCCAGTTGCTCGGCGCTGGGTTCCATATCACCGTTGGTCAATCCCAGTGTCACGGCGAAAATATCTCTTAGGGTTTGCTCTGGGTGCAGCAGTGGCTGAGGGTAAAACACCTCTAACCATTCACCTTTTGAATTCTTGCTGCCAACGCCAATTGCGAAACTGTACAAATTACTCATGCTAATTCTCTTTGGTTGATCTAAATGATTAATTAAATATTGTTTGATATTGCTCGGCTTTAAAGCCGATATTAATAACCCCTGCAACATCTAATACGGGGCGTTTGATCATCGCCGGGTGTTCCACTAACAGGGCGGCGACATTGTCGCTGGTGGTTGCCTCTTGAATACTGGGATCAAGCTTACGCCAGGTGGTACCGCGACGGTTGAGAACGGTTTCCCAGCCAGCTTCGGCAATCCACTGCTCGATGGTGGCGGCATCTATGCCGTCAGCGCGAAAGTCGTGAAAGCGATAGTCGATGCCATTGTCACTTAACCAGTTGCGGGCCTTTTTGATGGTGTCGCAGTTTTTGATGCCGTAGAGGGTGATCAATGCCTCGAGCTCCTTGTGTTTTCAAGGGTTGCAGCATAGCAAAAAAGCACTGGCCAAAAAATTAGATTGTCGATTTAATTGATCGCAAGAAACAGAGTGTCAGCGCAGTATTAGTGAGCAATAATTCGTTGCAGCAATAACTGTTAGGATAATACCAATGAAAAAGTCGCTCGTTGGGGATGAAAGCATGATGCAGAGTTTGACGCAGAATTTGATGCATGAGATGTGCCGTTACATAGCCTGTCATTGCGATCAGGTGTTGCCCCTGAAGTCACTGGCTCGACAGGCGGGTATGAGCACAAGCCACTTCCAGCGCAGGTTTAAAGCGGTGATTGGTATATCACCAAAAAAATATCAGGACGCCTGCCGAATCAGGCTATTTAAAGATACCTTAAAAACCGATGACACAATTACTGATGCTATGCACAGCGCTGGTTATGAGTCGAGCTCGCGGCTCTATGAAAAAATCGATACCCATATCGGTATGACGCCGAGCAGTTACCGTCAGGGCGGTGCCAATGAACTGATTTCTTACGCCTCTGCGGAGACCAGTCTTGGTCGCGTTATGATCGCTGCCACTGATCGCGGCATCTGTTTTTTACAGTTTGATGATGCTGACGACAAGCTGCTTGCTCAACTTGAACTGGAGTATCCCAAGGCCCGCTTTCAGCCCATGCCTTTTGCAGCTGAGTCTCTATTTGATCAATGGATTGCGCAGCTCAATGAATTTTTACAGGGTAGGGCGCGCCTGTTGAATCTGCCTATGGATATTCGCGGCACGGCGTTTCAATGTATGGTCTGGGACTATTTGGTGCGCATACCATCAGGCACTCTGCAGTCCTATACCGAGGTGGCCAATGGTATAGGCAAGCCGAAAGCGGTTCGCGCTGTGGCTAGTGCCTGCGCCAATAATAAAATCGCCATTATGATTCCCTGCCATCGGGTGATTCGTGGCGACGGCAGTTTGGCGGGTTACAAATGGGGCCTGGCGCGCAAGCGCTCGCTGATTGATTTGGAGCGCAGAACACTTGTCGACAATTGAGCTGCAAGCAGTTCAACCCTTTCCCTGGCGACAGTTGCTGCAGTATCTATCGTTTCGTCTGGTGCCTGGGTTTGAATCTATCGAAGAAAATCATTACCAACGGCTGTATAGCGATGGCTTGGTTAGGGTGACCTATAACGAGTCAAGTGGCCTGTTGCAGATAAAGTCTGATCTGCCAGTAAGTCAATTCGATGATGTAGTTGCGCGGGTCTCACGAATATTTCGCCCGCAACTCTGTACCCAAGCCATCTATAAACAGCTGTTGCCTCATCTCCCGGTACTGGCCAAGACAATGGGCTTTAGGCCTCTGGGTTGCTGGGATCCCTTTGAGCTCTGCCTGCGCACTATTATTGGTCAGCAGGTCACCGTAGCTGCGGCCAATACCATTATGGGACGACTAATCGAGCGCTGCGGGCAATTGACGCCTGAGGCGGTGATCGCTGCCGATTTAACGAATATGGGTATGCCTGGGGCGCGGGTGGCAACCCTGATTACTTTGGCCAGCGCCATCGCCGATGGTGATCTGGACCTGTCTATGCCTTGGCCTGAACTCAAGGAAGCTTTGCTTAAATTACGCGGCATTGGTCCCTGGACCTGCGGCTATTTGGCGATTCGCTTGGGGATGGATGATGACGCTTTTCCGGAGACGGATGTGGGCCTAATTCGTGCGGCGAAGGTTGACAGTGCAAAGACGTTACTGGCTAGCGCTGAACGGTGGCGACCCTTTCGTGCCTATGCTGCAGTGGGTCTTTGGGCGCTCGATTAAACCCTAGCTCATAATACCTGGCTCATAATACCTGGCTCGTAAAGAATAGCCCGTAAAAAAACGCCGGTAAAAACA
>JAFMBY010000058.1 GCA_017858135.1 Porticoccaceae bacterium
CGATCGTCGGTTTGACCAATTGCGAAGCAATTAGCAACGAGCGCAGCGAAGCCCGAAGGGGATTAACAGCCCGTAGGCTGTTAAGATTCTTCCGACTGTCGGATCAGATGCCGACGAAATATGTTGATAGAAAAAGTTTATAGGCGCCGTAGCAAAGTGGTAATGCAGTGGACTGCAACTCCGCGATCGTCGGTTCGATTCCGACCGGCGCCTCCATTTCCAAAAGGCTTCACCAGCCTGTCCGTATGACCCTGCCCGGGTGGCGAAATTGGTAGACGCAAGGGACTTAAAATCCCTCGGTAGCAATACCGTGCCGGTTCAAGTCCGGCCCCGGGTACCATATATCACGAGGGTTTGAGAGCTTTACCTCTTACAAGAAATTCTTAAAAAACCCCATGTGACCACAATTCGTCCACGTTCAATTTTCTTCGAGTAGCACGAGAGGGTTTTTGTTGATGGCGTCCGCTAGATAATCCGGATGAAATTGAGCATATCTGAGGGTCATCTGAAGCGTTTTGTGTCCGAGTATCTTTTGCAGATCCAAAATATTACCTCTTTGACGCATAGGGCACATAGTCATAACCGGCACGCAATAGCATCAGTGTTATCAGGATGCGAGATAGCCTTCCATTTCCCTTGGGGCATCAAGCGGTGTGGTGGTTTCGAAAACAATGCCGATTTCTACACCCTGTTCGTTCATGGCGACAACCTGACTGGAAAGCGTTTTATAAGTACCTCGATGGCGTTCGTCTCTGGTGCTGTGCCTTAATAATACCTGGTGTAATTGCCGGATATGATTTTCAGTGATGTGCAAATCTTTGTAGGCTTGGAGCACCATATCCATGGCTTCGGCATAACCAACCACTTCCTGTTCGTCGCGAGTTTTGAATGAGGTAGATGCCAGGTTGAATAGTAGCGTCCCTATCTGGATATCTGTCAGCTTTGCGCCTTCAATCTGCGTGGATGAACCAATGCTTTCTATGGTCGCGACCTTGCGCAGCTGCTGAAGCCGCTCGGGAGGCATTGTTTTGAGTAATTCCCATTTACCTTTGAATTTAAAATGAATCATCAGTAAACTTGACACTAGATATGATGAGCAGATACGGTCACTCTCTCGTGAATTTGTCATCAATCAGACGCTCTATTTAAGCTAGATTAGACAAAAAAAGCCCTGATTATTCATGGCGATAAATACTGACTTGGTTTCTACGATATTGGTGTTGCTGACAAGCACCTTGACGCTTTATCATGCCAGCCAGGCTACATATGGTGGTAAAAAAACGACACCTTAGTTAGTAACTGTGCGACGAATGGAGCGACGACTTGACCATAAGACACATTCTTTATTTATTTCTTACCCTAGCAGCATTTTGGCTGCTCAACTCGGGTATCTATTCCGCTCTTATGCTGTCCCTCGGTGCTGGATCTATTGCGTTTGTGATGTATATATCGCACCGAATGGATGTCGTTGATCACGAGTCTCAGCCGATACTCCTGTCCTGGAAGCTCCCACTATACCTAATCTGGCTGTGCAAGGAGGTTGTCGTGGCGAACGCCGTTGTCGTCAAGCACATTTGGCTGGGTGGTCGGTCGATTTCACCGACATTAGCGACCATTAATGTAACCCAAGGTACTGATCTTGGGAAAATGATCTATGCAAATTCAATCACCTTGACCCCTGGTACCGTTACGGTGGATGTGGTCGGTAATCAATTCACGGTTCATGCTCTAATACGAGAAAATATTGCCGCCTTAAAAGTTGGCGATATGGATCGCAGGGTTAGCGAGTTGGAAAACTGATGATAGCCGTAGCAACCATTGCCATTCTAGTGGTCATGATTTTAGCCATTACACGAGGAATCGTTGGGCCAACGCTTTACGACCGCATTCTCGCGGTCAATATGTTTGGTACAAAAACGGTGCTGCTTCTTTCTCTGCTGGGATTCTTGATGGGGAGGCCAGAGTTTCTCGATATTGCCATTGTCTATGCCCTTATCAATTTTATCAGTGTGACTGGCATTTTGCGCTACTCAGATGCTTTGGGATCAACAGTCTCTGTGGATGAAAAACCTGAGAAAAAGGAGTCTTAATGGGCACTGTCGTCGAAATTAGTAGCGGATTTTTCTTGCTTGTCGGGGCCTTCTTGAGCGTTTCAGGTGGCGTTGGCGTGATGCGCTTTCCTGATTTTTACTCACGAATGCACGCTGTTGGCGTGACCGATACTTTGGCCGCTAGCATGATATTGATCGGATTGATGCTGCAGATGCCAGAGAGTCTTGTTGTTGTAAAGTTGATTCTGATTTTATTGCTGACGCTGTTTATTAATCCTACAGCTAGTCATGCGTTAGCTAAAGCTGCATTGCATAATAATCTCGCGCCATTGCTTGATAAAAGTGGCGACAATAACGCGGGAGATGACTCATCGAATTCCTAATCAATGTCGTCTTATTGGCGTTACTCGTTGTGGTTGCATTAGCCATCGTGCGGAGAAAAGATCTTTTTTCGGTGGTGATGCTGTCGGGTATTTATGGTTTGCTGTCGGCCAGCTTTTTCGTGGCGATGGACGCGGTTGATGTTGCGTTTACAGAGGCCTCCGTTGGTGCGGGCATCTCCACGCTGCTAATGTTTTTGGCAATAACGATGACAGAGCGCCGAGATCATTCGGTTCGGCATAAACCCTGGTTGGCACTGATTGTGGTTGTCGTTACAGGGGCATTGTTGATCTACGGTACATTAGACATGCCGTATTTTGGCAGCGCGGACGCCCCGATTCATGTTCATGTTGCCCCAAGATATATCAACGACTCAATGCAAGAAATTGGCGTTATTAACCTTGTCACGTCGGTTCTTGGCAGTTATCGGGCATTTGATACCTTCGGTGAGGTTGTTGTTATTTTTACCGCGGGTGTCGGTGTTTTGGCGCTTTTATCCGTGTCTCGCCGACCTGAGAATGACGCTAAAATCGACGCGTTGAATGTGTCTATGCACGAGCAGCACCTCATCTTACGAATTGTCATCAAAATATTGATCCCGTTTATTTTGCTGTTTGCACTGTATGTGCAATTTCATGGTGATTATGGCCCCGGTGGAGGGTTTCAAGCGGGAGTGATCTTTGCGGCAGCGGTGATCCTTTATTCGATGCTATTTGGTTTGAGCACGGCCCGTCGGGTGATCAATCAGCCCTTAACCCAGTTTATCGCGGCGCTCGGTGTTCTTTTATATGGCAGCGTGGGCGTAGTTTCTCTGCTCAATGGCGGAAATTTCTTTGATTATAATGTGTTATCGGACGATCCTGTGGCGGGGCAGCACTTAGGTATTTTACTGATTGAAGCCGGGGTAGGCCTTACTGTTGCATCAGTTATGATTATCATCTTCTTTAATTTTCAGGGACGTAAAGAATATGGTCAAGGCCAAGCGAAAGGGGACGTCTAATGTTTTTAGGGCTTTATAATTACTGGATTGTGGTTGTCTTGATGATGATTGGTTTTTACATCGTCATCGCCCATGGCAATCTGATCAAGAAGCTGGTCGGTCTAACCATTTTTCAGACCTCAGTCTTTATCTTTTATATTAGTATGGCAAAAGTTAACGGCGGTACTGCGCCGATTGTGGGGGATGGTATAGAGATCTACTCGAATCCACTGCCTCACGTTTTAATTCTCACTGCGATTGTTGTCGGCATTGCCACAACCGCTCTGGGGCTGGCGCTGACGGTACGGATTAAAGAAGCCTACGGCAGTATCGAAGAAGAAGAAATTCAAAAGAAAGATAACTCAACGTGCTAGAACATCTCCCTATTTTACAAGTCATTGTCCCGTTAATGGCGGCACCACTTTGTCTATTATTTAGGCACTCGCGCGCCGCATGGTTGTTTGCATTGATCGCCAGTGGCACAGCGCTTGTGATCAGTATCTTGCTGTTGCAACAGGTCCTGGCTACAGGTCTGATATCCTATGCTCTGGGCGGTTGGCAGGCGCCCTGGGGAATTGAATATCGCATTGATACGCTGAATGCGTTCCTACTGCTGATTATTTCATCGCTTAGCACGGTGGTGTTATTAGCGGCCGACACCAGTATTAGCAAAGAGATTCCGAAAGAGAAACACAGCTTATTCTATGTGTTATATCTGTTATCTCTAACCGGCATGCTAGGCATAGTTGCGACCGGGGATGCGTTTAATGTTTTTGTTTTCTTGGAAATATCCTCTTTGTCGGCTTACGCTCTGATTGCTCTGGGTAGTGATAGGCGGGCACTGTGGGCGTCCTACCAATATCTGATTATGGGGACAATCGGTGCGACATTTATTCTGATCGGTATCGGTTTGATGTATCAGATGACCGGCACATTGAATATGCATGACCTGTCCAATCGGCTGCCGGAAGTGGCTCAAACACGTACTGTGTTTACCGCCTTTGCGTTTGTCATTGTGGGTGTTTGCTTAAAGCTTGCTCTGTTTCCGCTGCATCTCTGGCTGCCTAATGCCTATGCCTATGCGCCCTCAATTGTCACCGCTTTTTTTGCTGCGACGGCGACAAAGGTAGCTATTTATCTGCTGATTCGCTTTACCTATTCGGTGTTTGGTTTTTCTTTTTCCTTTACCGCCTTACCCTTGCAGCTGCTTTTTGTAGTGCTCGGCGTGCTAGGAATATTTGTCGCCTCATCTGCTGCAATCTATCAAAGCAATGTTAAACACTTGTTTGCCTATTCCAGTATTGCGCAAATAGGCTACATGATAGTGGGATTCAGTATCAGTACCGTGGCTGGCTTAACCGCAACGCTGTTGCATTTATTTAACCATGCGTTGATGAAAGGTGCGCTATTTTTGGCTTTGGCTGCGGTGATGCATCGCATCGGCAGTGTTCAACTGAGTGCGCTAAAGGGCTTAGGCCGCGAAATGCCCCTGACTATGGCGGCGATTGTTGCAGGCGGTTTGAGCTTGATAGGCGTGCCGCTGACGGTTGGATTTGTCAGCAAGTGGTACCTTGTATTAGCGTTGCTAGAAAACGGCTGGTGGCCGGTCGCTATGCTTATTTTGTTAGGTTCGTTACTGGCCATTGTCTACGTCTGGCGAATCGTTGAAGTCGCTTACTTTCAACCGCGCGTCGGTCCTGGTGAACTGTCTAAAGACTCTGTTAGAGAAGCCCCACTGGCTTTCCTGGTTCCCATTTGGTTGCTTGTTATTGCGAATGTCTATTTCGGCATCGACACTCGTCTTAGTGTTGAAGTGGCCCAGACGGCATCAGAAAGTCTATTTGGATTGAGTCAATGAATATGTCGTTAGAGACCATGCTTCTGCTCTGTATGCTTTTACCCCTAGTGGCGATAGTTGGCATCGTTGGTTTAGGGCACAAGCCAAACTGGCGTGAGACTGTAACCATTAGTACGTGCTTGGCGCTGATCTATTTAGTGGTTAATTTATACCAAGGTCTGGCTGACGGAGAAATTATCCGTTTATTCTTGTGGGAGATTTTTCCTGGTTTACAGCTCAGTTTTGTTGTCGAACCACTGGGAATGCTATTTGCGTTAATCGCCAGTTTCCTCTGGCTGATTACCACTATCTATGCGATAGGGTACATGCGTAGTCACAACGAAATAAATCAAACACGTTTCTATGTCTGTTTTGCAATTGCCATTGGCGCAGTTATGGGCGTCGCCTTTGCAGAAAACCTGTTTACACTGTTTATTTTTTACGAAGTGTTGACGCTGTCGACATATCCACTGGTTACCCATGCGGGAACCGATAAAGCCAAAGCGGGTGGTCGGATTTATCTGGGTATTTTGCTGAGCACCTCAATTGTATTTCTACTGTTAGCCATCATCAGTACTTGGTTTGTTGCCGGTACACTCGATTTTAAACCTGGCGGGGTGTTTGCGCCCGATGTTGATACCACGGTAGCGGGGGCTATTTTGCTGCTGTTTATTTTTGGTATTGGCAAAGCGGCCATTATGCCATTCCATCGCTGGTTGCCCGCGGCAATGGTTGCACCGACCCCGGTGAGTGCTTTGCTGCACGCGGTTGCTGTTGTAAAGGCGGGTGTTTTTACCGTGCTGAAAGTGTGTGTGTTTATCTTTGGTATCGACCTGTTAGCGGTACTGCCGACGACCCAGTTCCTGCTCTATCTAGCCGGTTTCTCGGTGTTGTTTGCCTCACTTATTGCCATGCGACAAGACAACCTCAAGGCGCGACTGGCGTATTCGACGATCAGTCAACTCGGTTACATCACCATTGGCGCGTTGCTAGCAACGTCTGCTGGAGTGGTTGGCAGTTCAATGCACATCGCAACCCACGCGGTTGGAAAAATTACCTTATTCTTTTGTGCTGGCGCCATTCTGGTTGCTGCGCATAAATCAAATATCAGTGAAATGCGCGGCCTTGGCCGAAAAATGCCGATTACCATGCTGGCGTTCTTTATTGCCAGTCTCAGTATCATCGGCTTGCCACCAACGGCAGGGACCTGGAGCAAATGGTTTTTGTTAATGGGAACAATTGAAACCGAGCAGTGGATTTTGATGACCATACTGATGCTCAGTTCTTTACTCAATATCGCTTACCTGTTGCCCATTCCCTATCATGCGTTTTTCTCCGATGACAATAAGCAAGGTAGCGGAGAGGGAGTTGGAGAGGGAGTTGGAGAGGGCATTAAAGAAGCGCCGCTGCCAGCGCTGATCGCCTTGAGTATAACGACTGTGGCGTGTGTCGCTCTCTTTATCTATCCCCAGCCGGTCTATGAATTGGCCACCGCGGTCATGGAAAACTCGAGAATTAACTATGCAGACTGATCAACATCCAAAGGGAGATGAGCAACATTATTGGCTCGATGACCCTAAAAATGTGCAACGGATTATGTATTTCTTCTACGCTGGTTGCGTAATCCTGTTGGCACTTGACCTCGTTATCCACCGTCATGTTCTGCACAGCTGGGAAAACTTGTTGGGTTTTTATCCGCTCTATGGATTTGTCGGCTGTGTGGTTTTAGTGCTTGTCGCGACTTGGATGCGGACGTTTCTGATGCGACCCGAGAACTACTATGACGACTCCGGCGAGGCTGAAAAGGATGTTTAGGCCATTACCGGTGCAGCACAAATACCAAACAATACCAATTGCTAGGCGTGGGTAAGCACTATGTGGATGCTTGAAATTCCTCCTTTCGTTCCCTTCTTTATTGGCGCACTGATTGCAGCCTTTACACGCGGAAAATTGCGTGGCGTGATCATGATGCTAACGCCTATTTTGGGTGCCCTACACCTGTGGATGGTGCCCGAGGGAATTCATCTGCAATTCGCCTTTTTAGGCTATGAGTTGATGCCTTATCGGGTCGATAAACTAAGTCTGATGTTTGGCTATGTTTTTCATATAGCAGCTTTTATTGCGGTGGTTTATTCCCTGCATGTTCGTGACACGGTGCAACAGGTTGCGGCTATGTTGTACGCAGGCAGCGGTCTCGGTGCTGTATTTGCCGGAGACCTGTTAACGCTATTTGTTTTTTGGGAGTTATTGGCCTTTACCTCGGTGTTTTTGATTTGGGCACGTCGAACCCAGCGCGCCTATCTTGTTGGCATGCGTTACCTGATTATCCAAGTTTTATCAGGCGGTATTCTTCTTGTCGGCGCGCTATTTTATGCGTCTGAAAACGGCTCATTAGCATTCGGAAAAATCGGGTTAGAGGGTATTGCCGGCTGGCTGATTTTTATCGCTTTTGGTATTAAGTGTGCTTTCCCGATTGCCCATACCTGGCTGACGGATGCCTATCCAGAGGCCACGGTCACGGGAACCGTCTTCTTGAGCGCAATTACCACAAAAGTGGCTGTTTATGCTCTGGCTCGTGCTTATCCTGGTACCGAGCTATTGGTGTATATCGGCGTAGCCATGGCCTGTTTCCCGATCTTTTTTGCCGTGATCGAGAATGACCTGCGTCGAGTCTTGGCCTACAGCCTGATTAATCAGGTTGGCTTTATGGTGGTCGGGATTGGAATTGGCACTGCGCTAGCGATCAATGGTGCTGTCTCTCACGCCTTTAATGACGTCATTTTCAAAGGCTTATTGTTTATGACCATGGGGGCCGTGTTACACATGACCGGTCGCATTAATGGCTCCGAGCTCGGCGGACTTTACAAAACCATGCCGAAAACCACGGTGCTATGTATTGTTGGTGCAGCCTCTATTTCAGCATTTCCGCTGTTCAGTGGATTCGTCAGCAAGTCCATGGTGATGTCTGCTGCGCTGGAAACTGGCTATGACTGGATATGGCTAGCATTACTGTTTGCATCGGCCGGTGTATTTCATCACGCGGGCATTAAAATTCCCTATTTTGCGTTCTTTGCACACGACTCGGGTATCCGTGTCAGCGATCCACCGACCAATATGTTGTTGGCGATGTCGATTGCCGCGGGTCTCTGTATTGCCATCGGTATTTATCCTGCTGCGCTCTATTCATTGCTACCTTACGATACGGGTTACAACCCTTATGATGCCACGCATGTGTTGGCTCAGACGCAACTGCTGTTTTTCTCCGCGCTGGCGTTCGTATGGTTGAACTTAAGAGGGCTATACCCGCCTGAATTACCGTCGACCAATTTGGACTTTGATTGGTTTTATCGTCGCTTCTTTCCCCGAGTGCTGCAAAAACTGTTTGCCTTTATTTGGAATGCAGATAGAGCGGTGAGACAGGCATTTATGGTCAGGCTAGATCTGTTTTTAGACTATCTTTCGTGGAAGAATGACCGCCTTAGCGGCCTGCTGTCGCGCAACCACCCGGCTGGCAGCATGGTTATGTGGGTTGCTGTGATACTGGCCAGCTATTTACTGCTTAGCTTTATGGCGTGAACATAGCGTTTGAACATAGGGACCTTGACGCGAACTTGGCTATTATTAATCTGAGCTAAAAATTTCAGGTCATTGCAGTGTCGATGTAGGCCTATCGGACAGCAGTAGTAGTCATAGAGTTTCGCTAATGCCGGCCGATTAGTACCAACGTCTGGTATCGGGTATACGCGACACAAAGATCTGTAAAAGAGTTGTGCAATGAGTAAACTGCTCCCCCTTTCTTTAAGTAATAAAGGACATTAAGTTAATGCAAGGACAAAACGAAACGCCTTTAGTGGGCATTATTATGGGTTCTAAATCCGATTGGGACACCATGCAACATGCTGTGAGCATACTCCAGCAGCTGCAAATTCCCCATGAGGTAGAGGTTGTCTCGGCACATCGTACACCAGACAAATTATTTCAGTATGCAGAGCTAGCTGAAGATCGCGGTATTGAAGTGATCGTTGCCGGTGCTGGCGGTGCAGCCCACTTGCCGGGTATGGCTGCGGCGAAAACGTCGCTGCCGGTGCTCGGTGTTCCGGTGCAATCAAAAGCGCTTAACGGCATGGACTCTCTACTCTCCATCGCTCAGATGCCTGCCGGAATCCCGGTCGGTACTTTAGCCATTGGACGTGCTGGGGCTGCAAATGCCGCTTTGTTAGCAGCCAGTATTCTGGCGAATAAATACCCGCCGGTAAAAGCCGCATTAAAATTGTATCGTCAGCAACAGACTGACACGGTCCTTGCCAATTCAGATCCGAGAGAGAGTTAATTATTAAAATAGGTATTTTAGGTGGCGGGCAACTGGCACAAATGATGGCAATTGCCGGAACCAAAAGCGGTCACCAGTTTATGTTTTTGAGCGACGCCGCAGATTCCTGTGCAGCGCCTTATGGCGAGCTGCTATGTGCGCCCCTTGATGACACTCAAGCACAGGACCGTCTGGCGCAATTTGCAGATGTCGTGACCTATGAGTTTGAAAATATACCCTGCAGCGTGGTGCAGCGTATTGAATCAGCCGTGCCTTTACATCCCTCGTCTTTAGCATTATCCATTGCCAGCGATCGCCTGCAGGAAAAAAGTTTGTTTCGACAGTTGGGCATGGGTACCACTGATTTTTTCCCGGTTGATTCCCTTGAGCTGTTGACTGAGGCATTTTCCGCTTTTGGCGCAGGACAGGCGGCAATTCTTAAAACGCGGACACAGGGATACGATGGCAAAGGACAGGCTGTAATCAATCAACCAGCACAGATAGCCGATGCTTGGGAGCAGGTTGGCCAAGTCCCCTGTATTCTTGAAGCCAAGGTAAAATTTAGCCGCGAAGTCTCAATGATCGCTGCGCGAAGTCCGTCAGGCGAAATGGTCTTTTACCCTCTAAGTGAAAATGTTCATCGGGAGGGAATATTGCGACTTTCCATTGCCCGTGTTGACGATCCATTGCAACAACAAGCTGAAGCAATGGCCAGGCGATTAATGGAGCACCTCGATTATGTGGGCGTTCTCGCACTTGAACTGTTCCATGTGGGTGATGAACTTTTTGTCAATGAAATTGCGCCGCGAGTGCATAACTCTGGACACTGGACAATTGAGGGCGCCGCTACGTCACAATTTGACAATCATCTGCGTGCTGTCTGTGGCTTGCCTCTTGGAGACACTGCGGTCAGCCAATCAGTGGCAATGGTAAATTTAATTGGCACAGTGCCATCCGAGAAGGCCATTGCTGAGATTGCCAATGCGACATTGCATGTATATGGCAAAACAGACCGTCCGGGTCGCAAAGTAGGGCATATCACCCTAGTCGATGATTCAAAAACCGGCTCGGATGTTTTCGCCGAGAATCTAATAACACTGTTGGATATGGTTGGTGAAAAAGAACTGGCCAGTGCGCTGCCGTTTGTCGCGACGAATAGCTAAATATAAATCTCAAACCATCCAGGTTGAACTTAAAGCATGGGCTGCTGGCTCTAGGTGCTTGGCTAAAATCGACGATTTATAAAAGGAAACGATGAAAACCTTAACCAAAGAATTGCAAGAAACGATCACTCCCGACCTAGCCATTCAGTTGTTGATGGATGGCAATAAACGATTTATTGATAACTTGAAAGTAAATCGCAATTTATTACAGCAGGCCAACGAGACGTCTGATGGGCAACATCCTTTTGCCGTTATCTTGAGCTGTATCGATTCGCGAACGTCCGCCGAAATTATTTTTGACCAAGGATTGGGCGATATTTTCAGTATCCGCATCGCCGGCAATATTATTAATGACGATGTATTGGGCAGCATGGAGTTTGCTTGTAAGATTGCCGGATCAAAAATTATCGTGGTCCTTGGCCACAGCAATTGCGGGGCTATCAAGGGCGCCTGTGATCACGCAGAGATGGGTAATCTGACTCAACTACTGGCGAAGATACAGCCGGCTATTGACGCTGAAAAGACGGTAATAGATGAGCGTAATTCTTCAAACACTGATTTTGTCGACAAGGTCACCCAGATCAATGTTAAGGGCGCGATTAAAAAAATTACTCAAGATAGTGCGATACTCAGTGCAATGGTTGATAAAAATGAACTGCAGATTATCGGTGGCGTGCATAACTTACAAACTGGCCAGGTCATTTTTGATCTCTGAATGTAAACACGCCTCACTTAACGGAGTAGGGCTTGTTTGGTCTTTGCGAAAGACCGCATTAACGTGATGGGTTTTATTTTTTCGGTTCTGATACTTGCTAATAGTGGTAATAGCGCTCTGGGCGAGTCATCAAGTGGCGGCCGGATTCTGGCGTTGCCAGAGACAAGGCCAGACTAATAAACCGCTGACAACAAGATAGGCAAGACTCCAGTTTAACCCCTCAGACGTGATCAAATCTGCGTTATAACTTATACAGAGCATGGCCGTTAACGCTAACAGGCGAGAGTATTCGAGTAATCGAGCATAAGGTTTTCCGTCCAGTAGCGCGCCAATCACAATTAAAATTGTCACCTGTGCAGTTACCACAGCCCACAGCAGTGATACCGGCAGCACTGTGCTTTGTGCTGCGCTCCAAAAATGCAATGCAGCGAGCAACATATATTGAGCAATAACGGCGCCATTGACCAAGCTGCTGCGCTGAGGATTATATTTTTCGAAGTGACTTAAGTCTGACTTCGGCTGCGGAAAACGTGTCGCAACATCATCGGGTCGCCAGCCGGTTTTTGACCATAGAACGCGAAACTTATTCGACCAGCTGTTGGTGTGCCAGGCGTCTCTGGCCATGCCAACAAAGATATGCAGATTGCCCCAGATTGGATTCCAGCTCTGTAGTGGTGAACGAATACCATAAATCGGTTGTTGCTTATCGTCCTCTTCCTTAAAGGTACCAAACAGTCGGTCCCAAATTATCAACCAGCCACCGTAATTCTTGTCGATATAGTCAGCGTTCTGCGCATGATGCACGCGGTGATTCGATGGGCTCACCAGCAACCACTCAAAGGCACCGAGTTTAGGAATATGTTGCGTGTGCACCCAGAACTGATAAATCAGATGGGCGCTGGCGATGCTGACATACATATAGATTGGCATGCCGAGGAAAAAACAGGGAATATAAAATACCCAGGTGGTTAAAAAGCTGGTGCTGGTTTGGCGCAGGGCAGTACTGAGATTATAGTCTTCGCTCTGATGGTGAACCACGTGGGAGCCCCAAAAAAACTGACGCTCATGACTGATGCGATGGAACCAGTAGTAGAGAAAGTCATAGAGCAAAATAGCCAGTAACCAGTGGCTCAAAGAATTTAGATCAAAAGACCAGACAGCATAATGTTGCGAGATATGTGCAAATACCAGCGCGCCAATATTCAGGAAAACAAACTTGGTCACCGTGCTTAACAGACCCATGCTGAGACTGTTGATGCTGTCATTGACCCGGTAGGTATTATTGCCCTTGAGCAGGCCCCAAAACAGCTCCAGCACAATCATTAGCAGGAAAACTGGAATAGCATAGGGAACAAAGTTCACATTGATTCCTCTAGTCTCTAGTTAACGAGTCTCTAGTTAACGAGTCTCTATTTAAAGCGTTTTAGATCATTATGGTAGCGCAGCTTTGCGCAATACCCTGCACTTAATTAGCCCTCAAGCTTTTTAGCGCATCTCCTTATGCATTCGTGCTTAAAGCGGATTGGCGGCTAGCGCGGCATCAATGGCGTCGGCAATGTTATCAATGTCACCACGCTTTGCGATCAGTGCAGGGCTCAAGCAGAGGGTGTTATTGAATTCATGGAAGCTTCTATTAGTCCGACCAATCAACACACCTTGTGCCATACAGTGAGCCACAATTTTCATCGCATAGCTCTCAGACATCGGCTGTTTACTGTCCCGATCCGCAACCAGCTCAGCTCCGGCAAATAACCCTTTACCACGCACATCGCCGACCACCGGATACTTGTCTTTCAATTCCAGTAATCGCTCCTGTAGGTGCCCACCCATCGCCACGACATTATCGAGCAGGTTTTCCTCTTCGATAATCTCCATATTGGCGAGGCCTGCGGCAGGGCCTCCAGTACAGCCACCAAAGGTGCTTATATCTCTAAAATAACCTAGCGCACCGGCGTCATCGGCGGCAAACTGGTCAAACACCTTGTCAGTGGTTACGGTGCAGGAAATCGCTGCATAGCCGCTGGCGAGACCTTTGGCCATGGTGACCATATCTGGCTTGACCCCATAGTGCTGATAACCGAACCATTTCCCGGTGCGACCGAGACCACAGACCACTTCGTCGATATGCAGCAAGACATCGTACTTTTTGCAGATCTGCTGAATAATTGGAAAGTACTCTGGCACAGGCGGAATCACGCCGCCGCCGGCGGTAACAGGCTCAAGCACAACGGCACCCACTTGATCTGGCCCCTCGCGCAAAATAGCGGTTTCCAGATCCTTGGCGCATTCAATATCACAGCTGCCATAAGTCTTGCCGAAGGGGCAGCGATAGCAGCAGCAGTGAGCAAATGATGAGAAGCCTGGAGCAAAAGGGCCGTACTGCTCTTTGCGCTGTATTTGGCCAGTTGAACTCAAAGCGCCAATGGTCGATCCGTGGTAGTCGCGATCGCGAAAGATAATCTTATGACGGCGGCCATCGCCATTGATATGGGCCAGCTGGCGAACCATTTTGTAGACTTTTTCGTTGGCCTCTGAGCCGGAATTGGAATAATACACTTTTCCCTTGCCCTTGCCTGCAGCCATTTCAGGCATTTTGTGCAATAGTTTTTCGGCAAACCGCGCGCCCGGAATACTGCCGGCACTGTTGGCGAAATAACACATCTCTACAAGCTGATCACGCACTGCGTTGGCAATCTTTTCACGGCCGTAGCCGACATTGACTGACCACACGCCACCCGATGTGGCATCGAGATACTCTTTGCCTTTGATGTCGGTGACATGCATGCCCACACCTCGCGTGATAATCAAAGGGTCGGCGTTTTTAAGAGTATTGTGCGGTGTCAGATGATGCCAAATATGGTCTCTGTCGGTGCTGATGATGTCCGCAGCGAGAGATGTATTAGGGGTGTCGCTCATAGAGCCTCCGATTGATGGCCATGTTATCAGACGAAATTTATTGTTAGACCACTGTTAATGACGACAAGAATAGTAGCGTCGCAGCATAAGGTCTAGAGCCAACGGCATCTTATCGATGCAACCAGCCGGGCTTGACGCAGGCTGAGCAGCGCAGCCCTCGAGGTTAAGACTTTTATGTTGTTAATACCAGTGCCAGCTTAGTTGGCCGGTATTAGATTTTTAAAGTCTCGACTGCAGCGCTCCCCTCAACGGTAATGGAGAGTGACTAGCCTTTTATACAAGGATATTTAGACTTAATGTATTTTTCTGCGAGGCAGTGTAAAGTGGCTCTGGTGGTGCGTTTAGTCTCGCGCAGATAGATGTCGAAGGCGGTCATGGTTGTTTACCAAGCTGTGGTTTACCAAGCT
>JAFMBY010000059.1 GCA_017858135.1 Porticoccaceae bacterium
AAACCTTCGAAGACAAAGGCACCAGCGGCCAAACAGTCTTTCGTCGCTTCTGCGGCAACTGTGGTTCACCGGTGATTACGGATACAGAGCAGGCACCAGAGATGGGACTGATCTTTGTAAAGGCCGGGACGTTGGATAAGGTGGATGATCTGGTGCCATCTGTACATGTCTGGACAGAGCGCAAGCAGTGCTGGTTGACCTTGGCAGAGGATCAGGTCCAGTTAGAGCGGGAGTAGGGGGAGCCCTAATTCAGTTCATCTCGGGCCCAAGTCCTGTCATCCTAAGGGTGGTCAAAGGACCTCAAACAGTCGGCAGGAGACCCTTCGGCTCCGCTGAGGGTGACAAGTAAGCAGTCCAAACTGCGAAATCCCAAACCTGAACCGCCTAACCCTGGCAGAGCCCCAACCTGCCATCTCGTAGGACCTTAATTGAAATTCGATCCTGACTTTAATATTAAAGGACTTTTTTATAGTGCTTGTAACAGGTCTTTACCTTGAGGTTGCTTACTAATAGTACTACTATTAGCACCATTAACAGGTCTTTTAGGGGAAATCCCATGGTACATCCAATACTCTCCGATTCAACAACTAGCATTTCTGATCTCAAGAAGAACCCGATGGCGGTGGTTGAGCAGGGCGAAGGCTTTCCGGTTGCCGTGCTAAATCGCAATCAGCCTGTGTTCTATTGTGTTCCCGCTGAAGCCTATGAGTTGCTGATGGATAAGCTTGAAGATATGGAGCTGTCCGCTTTAGTTAACGCGCGCTTAGACCAGCCCGAAATTGAGGTCAACATTGATGACCTATAGGCTGCTCTTTAGAGAGGATGCCTTAAAAGAATGGCACTCATTAGCGCCTGCGGTTAGATCTCAGTTTGGCAAGAAATTAAAGCAGCGGCTCGAACATCCTCGAGTTGAATCAGCAAGGCTGAGTGGCATGAAGGACTGCTACAAAATAAAGTTACGCAGTGCCGGTTTCAGGCTCGTCTATGAGGTGAGGGATAAAGAAATAGTCGTCTCTGTTGTGGCCGTAGGGAAACGAGAAAGGAACTCTGTTTACAAAACGGCCTCCAAGCGAATTTAAAATAATTTGCTGGCTGGGCCCCTGAGCTCTTCATATTTGAGCTGTTGGTTTTAACTGAGGGTAGAGATGGATATCCTAAACATCCACCCTCACCAACGCCTTACCCACAGTCTTCCCCGACATCAGCTCACAAAACGCCTTGGGGGTATTGGCGAATCCTTCAGTAATATTTTCTATCACGGTAATCTTGTCCGCTCGAATCCACTCCTCCAGCTGCGCCATGGCCGCCGGCACCTTGTCTTGATAGGTAGGCAACAAAAAGCCCTGCATAGTTAGCTGTCGCGAGACCATCTCCCAGAGATTGGTAATCGGGTTGGGGTTATCTGTGCGGTTGTAATCGGAGATCATTCCGCAGGCGACAATACGCCCATACACCTTCATAGTTTTAAGCATGGCATTGAGCACTGGCCCGCCGACATTGTCGAAATAGATATCCACGCCCTCAGGGGCAATGGCCATCACGGCGGCGGTAACATCGTCGGTTTTGTAGTTGACCGCGGCATCAAAACCGAACTGTTCAACAATCAACTCGGCCTTGTCATCACTGCCGACAATGCCAATGACCTTACAGCCACAGAGTCTGGCGATCTGCCCGGCCATGCTGCCGGTGGCGCCTGCTGCGGCACTGACGACTACTGTCTGCCCAGGTTGAATGAGTCCCACTTCTCGCAGCCCGATATAGGCCGTGGCGCCGGCACCACCGAGGGAGCCAACATAATAGGAGAGCGGTATACCCGCCTCTGGTTTGAGCTTTTCCAGCAGGATGGCGTCGCTGTCACAGATTGAATAGTCTTCCCACTGATTGAGGGCGTAGACAAATTCGCCTTCGGCAAAGTCTGCGTTGCGGGATTTGATCACCTGTCCCACAGAGGGGCCGCGTATCACACCGCCGATGGGGATGGGCTCGAAGTAGTTGGCTTTACCATCGACCCAGCCACGGATCGCCGGCTCCATTGAGAAATACATATTTCGCAATAGAAATTGTCCTTCTCCCACCTCTGGAACAGGGCCTTCGGATAGGGCAAAGTTTTCTGGTTTGGCGGCATCGCTGACAAACGAGGCGAGTACAACTTGGCGATTGGTTTTCATGATTAATCCAATTCTAGGTGTAGGTTGCCATCGTCGGCGACACTGACAGGATAAGTTTTAAGCGCCACTCTGGTGAGTTCTCCCATGGGTTTTCCCGTGCGCAGATCAAAGCGCACGCCATGAAGTGGGCAGGAGAGATAGCAGTTTCTGATACGACCTTTGGTGAGTTCTGTGCGCTGGTGGGTACACTGATTGTCCACGGCGTAATATTCCCCATTGGCCTTGCAGATAAGAATATTCTTCCCCTCTAGACTGACAGCCACACTGCGGTTGTCGGTGATGTCGATGGCGGCAATTAATGAGTCTGCGGTGGTGGTCATAGAGGTCTCGTGTCTGTCTGAAAAGGGCAAGGCTGTTAAGGTCAAAGCTGTTAAGGATTACTGGCGCAGGGACAAAGAAAGGCCGGGTTCAGATAATCTGATACCCGGCAGTAAACGCCATTAGGCTTTTAGGTACTTGTCAATGCTCTGGTGCAGGTGACGAATGCGACTCTCCTGATAGCTGGCTAGACTGACGGCGCCTTTTTTCGAGGCAATCATGCCTTTTTGTACAGCGGCCATATTGCTGTCATCCTGATCAAATACTGGACCGAGGCCACCTATTTCCGGGGCTTCACTAAAGGCCTGATCTGGACGTAAGATATTTTTCTCTGCCGGATCTGGTTTTTTTGTGCCCTTTGGATAGCGCATCAGAATCATGGTTTCGAAGATGCAGCTATTATGGTCGTCACCGTTGGGCAGGAAGCGATAGACAATATTGCCATGGTAGCCAGTCCACACCTGAGTGTTGGGAAACAGCATATAAAGTATCGCATCCTCCAGTTCGGACTTGGTGGCGTGATCCAGTGACTCGCCGATAATTTCGCTGAACATTTCACGGTTGGTCTCTGCCACATAGGTCCGTGCGGTGAGTCCCTCGGGCATTTCGTGACCCTCGGCGCTGTCGGTTGCCATGCGTCCGGAGAGTTCGAGAATATCGCGCATGGTTTCTGCTTCAGTGACGTCTGGCAGATGGGGGCTGGCGATACCCATTGGCGTGACAGAGCGGCTGACATGGTCGCCAAAGGTGTCGTACTGAGAATTGGCGTCGCCAGTAAAGGTCAGAATTTCGCTGTGGGTTTCGAGGGTGTGGAATGACTCCATAAAGGCTTCGGCACCGACTTTCCAGTTGCATTGCACAACGCGCTGAACATGGGCGCCTTTGTAGTAGTCGTGCAGTGGAAAGCGCGAGAAATGGTCGGGTAATGGGCTGAGATAGTCCTCTAGAGGGATGCAGTTCTCGTCGAAATTAATAAAGATAAAACCACCCCAGGTACCAATTTGCACCTGTGGCAGGCTCATATCTTTTTCATCTAGATGGTTGAAGTCCCATTTGCAGGGGATACCTTTAAACTCGCCATTAAGATCCCAGGTTGCGCCGTGGAAGGGGCAGACAAATTCTTCGGCATGGCCGTCGCAGTCGCGGAGGATGCGGCCGCGGTGCAGGCAGGAATTGATAAAGCCTTTAAATTCATTTTCGCCGGTGCGGGTAACAATAATCGATTGGTCGACGATTTCATATATATGATGGTCGCCGACTTCGGGAATATCTTCTTCGCGACAGGTCATCTGCCAAACTTTGGGCCAGAGCTTTGCTTTCTCTTGCTCGTGAAAGTCGCGGGAGATCCAACGATCGACGCTGATGTCGTCATCACCCATGTAGGGGTTGGTGTTTTCGCGTAGGTAGGCCGGGACTTCAATGGTTTCCTCATTGAGGAGATCTTGGTAGCTAATACCTTCGCAGCGCTCGTCGCCCTGCTGCTTTACGTTGATTAAATCGGTCATGGACAAACTCCTGCTTATTTTTTTAATTATTTGCTGATGATGTTGACGCCACTGAGGCCGGGGGCACCATAGACATGGGTGTAACCGACCTTGGGATTATTCGGCACCTGTCGCGCGCCACCTTCGCCGCGCAACTGCACACAGATTTCATAGACTTGGCGCAGGCCCGATGCGCCCACAGGTTCGCCATTGGCGAGACAGCCGCCGTCGGTATTGATTGGCATAGAGCCGTTGATGCCGGTGGCCCCTTCGCGCAATAGTTTTTCTTGCTCGCCGTGTTCGCAGAAACCATTCTCGGCCATATGGATGATTTCGGTGCCGCTGTCGGTGTCCTGCAGCTGCATGACGTCGATATCTTCGGGGCCGATTCCAGCCTGTTCAAAGGCGGCTTTGGAGGCGGTGACGGTTGAGGCATCGGCGACAGTCATGGCCTGAGAGGGGGCAAAGACTTCGAAGCTGCCGTAGTGGCGGGTGCGCACGGCGGCGGTTTTTAGGAATAGCGGTTTGCTGCTGTAGAGGTGCGCTTTGTCGGCATTGCAGATAATCAGTGCCGCGCCCCCTTCGGCAGGGCTGCAGAACATATACTTGCGCAGCGGATCGCTGATCATGGCTGAGTTGGCGATTTCGTCGTAGCTCAGTGCTTGCTGGCGCCAGGCTGTGGGTGTCAGCGAGCCATTCTTAAAAGCTTTTTCCGATACGCGAATCAAGGATTCTTCAGTGATCCCATGTTCGTGCATATAACGTTGGGTTTTCAGAGCGAAGAACTGGGTCGTCAGCATCATGCCGGTTTCGCCATACCACTCGTCGATACCCCAGTCTGCCGGTTTGGGGTTAAAGGCACCCCGTGGATGTTTATCAAAACCCACCACTACGCCGACATCGTATTCGCCAGATTTTATCGCACTGTACGCGGCGTGCAGTGAACTGCCGCCGGTGGCGCAGCCATTCCAGATATTGGTAAATTGCAGGCCGGTCAGTCCCAGCTCGTTAACCAGCGCATCAGCATTGCCGGCATCCTGGCTGCCACCGTAGGCAAATTGCATATCTGCCCAGGAGAGTCCGGCATCAGCGAGGGCTGCGCGGACGGCGGAAGCCCCCTGTTGCATGCCGGACATCTCCGGGGAGCGACCAAAGCGATGAAGTCCTATACCGATAATGGCTACATCCATGCTCTATGCCTCCGCCACTGGGCTAAAACGAAAGGTCATTATTTGGTCACCGGTGTGGTTTGTGCGAAAGGGAATAATATCCAGCTGCATGGGCATGCCGATCTTTAACTCGTCAGGCTTGCTGGGCAGCAGGCGCGACTCGACGCGGACGCCACCGGGCATTTCGACATAACCGACACCGTAGGGCTTAAAGGTCTCTGCGGTCTCGTCACTGTGGTAGGGCGCTTTGGGCATAAAGGTCTGAATGGTCCAGGTCCACAGCGTGCCGCGATCACCTAGTTCAACAATATTGGTCTCGCGAGAGCCACAGTTGCGACAGTCAGGCTGGGCTGGAAAAGCGGTTTCTGCACAGTTTACGCAACGGCTGCCCAAGAGCTGTGGCTTGGTTGAGGGCCAGGTAAAGAGGCCTTCATGGATGGGTAATTGATTGCTCATAGATAAACTCTACTGATGTAGTGCGATGCCGAGACTGTCGAGAACAGCTTCATGCATACTTTCAGAAACGGTGGGGTGGGCAAAAATACTCTGGGCCAGTTCATGTTCAGTGGCCTCAAGTTGCTGGGCTATGCCGAAGCCCTGAATCTGTTCAGTGACTTCAGGGCCAATCATATGGGCGCCGAGTAACTCACCAGAATGCTCGTCGAAGACGGTTTTAACCAGTCCTTCAGCTTCATTGATGGCCAGGGCTTTGCCGTTAGCATTGAGGTTAAAGCGCCCGACACGAATACTGTGTCCGGCGGCTTTGGCCTGAGCTTCGGTGAGACCGACGCTGGCGATCTGTGGGCGGCAGTAAGTACAGCCGGGCACCTGATCTTTATTTAGCGGTTTAACACCGTCGACGCCGGCAATTTTCTCAACGCAGATAACCGCTTCGTGGCTGGCCTTGTGGGCGAGCCAGGGTGGACCTGCAACGTCGCCTATAGCATAGAGGCCGGCGAGATTGGTTTTGCCAAAGCCATCGGCTTGCAGGAAACCACGTTGGCTGGCGACGTTTAAACGTTCAAGACCCATGTTCTCAATATTGCCGGTAATACCGACGGCGAGAATCACCTGATCGAATTCAAGATGTTGTTGGCCCTCGGATCCGCTAATCAGCGCAACTGTGTTAGCACCCGAGTTATCCAGCGACTGAACAATGCTGTTGGTCAGCACTTTGATACCGCGCTGCTTAAAGGCTTTTTCGGCAAGGGCCGAGATGTCACTGTCCTCTGCGGGGGTGATGCGATTTTCCGCTTCAACCAGAGTCACATCCGTGCCGAGATCATTGTAGAGGCTGGCAAATTCGACACCGATTGCACCGGCGCCGATCACTAGAAGCTTGCGCGGCAGAGCGGTTGGAGTCATGGCTTCGCGGGCGCCCCAGACAGAGTCGCCATCGATTTCGATACTCGGTAGATTTCGCGCCCGAGCACCGGTGGCGAGAATAATATGGGTCGCTCTGTATTGGGTGATGGTACCGTTGTGATCGACGTCCAGTAGGCACTTGTCGGCCAGACTGGCGGTGCCATCAATCACGGTGACACCATTTTTTTGCATCAGATACGCCACGCCCTGGGTAAGCTTACTGGCCACTGAGCGACTGTGCTGAACTAGCTTTTTGATGTCAAAGCTGAGGTTGTCGAAGGTAAAACCGAAGTGCTCTGCCTCCTTCAATGTATGCGCGATATCGGCGCCACGGAGCAGTGCCTTGGTGGGAATACAGCCCCAGTTTAGGCACACGCCACCCAGGTGCTGTTTCTCCACCAGGGCGGTTTTGAAACCCAATTGAGCGGCTCGAATAGCGGCCACATAGCCGCCGGGACCGCCGCCTACGACCATTAAGTCAAATTGTTGCGTAGTCAATTTATGGTTGCTCCATTAACCTAGCATGGTGGCCGGCTGCTCTAAATAACCTTTGAGAACAGACATAAATTGCGCCGCAACCGCACCATCGATAATGCGATGATCACTGGATAAACAGAGGCTCACAACCGTCGCTATCGCCAGCGTCCCGTCTTTGACCACGGGGCGCTGCTCGCCGGCACCGACAGCCAAAATAGCGCCCTGAGGCGGGTTGATAATGGCGTCGAACTGCTTGATGCCATACATGCCGAGGTTGGAAATACAGAAACTGCCACCCTGAAATTCGTCTGGCTTGAGTCGACCGAGCTTGGCTCTGGTGGCCAGATCGCGAATGGTATTGGAAATGTCGACCAGGCCTTTGTGATTGGCGTCGGTGACTATGGGCGTAATCAAGCCATCATCTATGGCTACGGCCACGGAGATGTCGGCATTGCTAAAATAGCTCAGTTGTTCGCCGTCGAATTGAACATTCAACGCAGGGACCTTTATCAGGGCGCTGGCGCAGGCTTTAACGATAAAGTCATTGACTGACACTTTGGCGTCGCTGTTGCTGTGATTAATCTGCTCGCGCACCTCAAGCAGGGCATCGATTTCCGCGTCTATATGGACACGAAAATGGGGCGCGGTTTGCTTCGATGACTGCAGTCGTGCGGCTATGGTTTTGCGCATGCCGCTGATCGGCTGAGACTCAACGGCAGTGTTGCCGGTGCCGGCCATTGCACTGCTACCTGTTTGTGCCAGCAGTGTTTTTTTCAGTGCCGCGACGGCGTCGACATCCGCTTTGCAGACCCGACCGCGATCGCCGCTGACGCGACATTCGAGCAGGTTAATGCCAAGCTGAGTCGCTAGGCGGCGGGCAACTGGCGTGGCTTTGACATGGCTGTCATCGCCGTATTGAGCTGCACCTGAACCCTTGGTGTTACTGGTATTGCCGATGAGACGGCCGCCGGCTGCAATGACAGCGGCTTCGAGATCGCCCTTCGAGACACGGCCATGACGACCAGTACCAGTAATATTATTCAGGTTAACGGCGTATTCCGCGGCCAGACGGCGCGCGACGGGTGATGCGGCGACAAGACTGTCGTCTTGACCTTCGGCCAGTTTACTGGAACTACTGGACACCTGCGGCGCAGCGATAGGCGCAGGTGCTGCTTCAGTCAAGACTGCTTCAGGAGCTGCTTCAGGTTCAGACTCGGGGACTGCACTGGTATGGCGGGCAATAAACGCCTGTATGTCAGCGTCGCTAGTCTCCGCGCTGGCGATGACACCAAGCAGTGCGCCAACGGCATGGGTTTCGCCCTGAGCGCCGATAATTGCTCTGAGAATTCCGCTACTGGGTGCGGTGACCGTATTGATAATCTTGCTGGTTTCTATATCAACTAGATCATCGCCAGCATTGACCTGATCGCCGACAGCGAAATACCAGGCGTTGATATCACCTTCAGACATCTCCATGCCCCATTTGGGCATATTGATCGGCTTGATTTCTGTTGTCATAACTATGCTCCCGATCGGCCCGCGGCAAGTACTTCCCGAACGGCGACCATCAACTTCTCTGCGTTAGGCAGATAGGCATCTTCCAGTTCAGGGGCAAATGGCACTGGTGTGTGGGGTGCCGTAACGGTGAGAATCGGCGCTTTGAGACTGTAGAAGCCGTGCTCGGCAACTATGCCAGCAATATCTGTGGCCAGGCCGCAGCGCGGATTGCCCTCGTCAATGATGACCAGGCGACCCGTGACTTCGACGCTCTCAAGAATGGCTTCATGATCCAGTGGTGATACTGTGCGTGGGTCGATAACATCACAGCCAATACCTTCTTCAGCGAGAATGTCAGCAACCGTTATCGCATGGGTGACCATGTTGGAAATCGCGACGATGGTGACATCGTTGCCTTGGCGCGGGAATGATGCTTCGCCAAAGGGAATGCTGTACTGCTCGTCGGGGACTTCACAGGCAATGTCATACATGACTTTGTGCTCTAGAAAGATAACCGGATCATCGTCGCGAATTGCCTGCACCATAAGGCCCTTGGCGTCATAGGCGTTGGCCGGCATAACGACTTTCAGGCCGGCGACATGAGTGACGATGGAATGGAGCATGCTGGAGTGCTGAGCGCCTGCCCGCCAACCGCCACCGACAGTGCCGCGAATAACCATGGGGGTCTTTGACTTGCCACCGAACATATAGCGAAATTTGGCTGCCTGATTAAAGATCTGATCAAAGGAGACGCCGATAAAGTCGAAGAACATCAGTTCCGCAACTGGGCGCAGTCCATTGTTGGCTGCGCCAGCGGCAGCGCCAATAATGGCTGCTTCACTAATAGGTGTATCGATAACGCGCTCGCGCCCAAACTCAGGCATTAAGCCTTTGGTAACACCAAAAACGCCGCCGTAGGCGTCGTCTTCACCGTCGCAACCGGCACCACCAGAGACTTCCTCACCGAGAATGATCACGGTTGGGTCGCGGCGCATTTCTTCACGCAGCGCATCGTTAATAGCTTCGCGGATCGTCTTCATCGACGTCTTGCCGCCAATAGTGGGATTGTTAGAATGATTCGTCATGTCAGTATCCTTAGTATGAGCAGTAGACATCGGACATAAGGTCCGTGGCGGGATCTGGATGCGGTGCCGCCAGGGCATCGACAACGGCGGTTTCAATTTCAACCATCACCTCTTTGTCGATGGCGTTCATCGCCGCAGCTTTCAGCCAACCTTCAGCAATGACTCGCTCGCGGAATATCTTTAAGCAGTCCTGATTCTTGCGCGCGTTTTTGATTTCGTCTTTTCCGCGATAGAGTTGTGGATCACCAATAAAGTGGCCGTCAAAGCGCACACACATGGCTTCGATAGCTGTTGGGCCACCCCCATTTCGGGCGCGCTCAGTGGCGGTTTTTAATACTTCATAGGTGGCAAAGAAATCCAATCCATCAACGCACTCGGCAGGCATACCAAAGCCGGCGTTGCGATCGGTTAGGCTGTTTGAGCCCACACCATAGTTGGCGGCAGTACCTTCAGCATAGCCATTGTTTTCGTAGACAAAAACATGCGGTAATTTCAACACCACAGCCAAATTCATGGCTTCAAAAACGGTGCCCTGGTTGGCACTGCCGTCACCGTTAAATGACAGAGCGACATTTTTAGTGCCGAGAGTCTTGGCTGCCAGAGCGGCACCGTTGACCAGTGGCGGACCGCCGCCAACAATGGCGTTGGCACCGAGCATGCCTTTGTCGATATCGGCAATATGCATGGAGCCGCCCTTGCCTTTGCAGAGACCGGTGGCTCGCCCCATGATCTCTTTCATCATGCCACCAACATCGCAGCCTTTAGCGATGCAGTGGCCGTGGCCGCGGTGGGTGCTGCCGATAATATCTTTGTCACTGAGATCGATACAGGCGGCTACGGCGATGGCTTCTTGACCGTTGGAAACATGGGTAAATCCAGGGATATTACCCCCTTCAAATTCTTTGACGCAACGCTCTTCGAACTCACGGATAGTTTTCATCGTACGGTAAGCTGAAAGCAGAAATTCGGTGCTGTATGGCATAGAGGTGCCCCTTTTTTATAATTAGTATTAAGATTTGGAAACTATACCGCGTCTGTTTAAAAAAAACAAACAAGTTGGATGGTTTTGCGGCTAGGTTTTGCAATGCTTTTAGGTGAGGGATATATCTTGGTTTGAGTGGTTGTTCTGCAAGTCACTATTGGCATGACAGAGTGCGTTGGCAAGGAGTCTTACCAGCGCTTCCTGAGGTCTCTCGCTGTTGTTCGAGATCACAGGTGAATGGGCCGCGATAAGTATTACAGGTTATCCCAACCGCAAGAGGCTGGGCTCAGCGGTTGGGACATTGGAATCATTAAAATTGGGTTGCTGGTAAATGCACCACAAGACCGTCGAGGCTGTCGGTGACCTTAACCTGACAGGATAGGCGACTATTGTCTTTAGGCTCACTGACACAGTCGAGCAAATCGGTTTCCATCTCACCGGCAGGTTCGATTTTATCGACCCAATCCGCGTCTATATAACAGTGACAGGTGGCGCAGCTACACGAGCCACCACACTCGGCGACAATGCCGTCGATCATATTGTCAACGGCTCCTTGCATCAGGCTGCTGCCGGCCTCCAGATTGATTTCCTGTGCTTGGCCATCGGCCTGAATATAAGTGACTCTGGGCATAACTAAACTCCGCTAATAAGCAATATAAAAAGTAATAAGGATAATCGTTAACTGGCTATTAAGGTTTTTAACGGCAGGCTGTCATCTGCCAGTTGTTCTGGATCAAGCTGATTGCCCTGCAATATAAGTCGCTTGCCGAACATAAAGTCCTGTGGTCGATTGACCGCATCTACCGCCAATAATTTACCTTCGCGCATATAAAAGGCTGCAAAACTTCGACTGCCTTCAATATCCCCGCGCACCACCACGTCGGTATAGCCTTGGGAGAGACCGGCGATCTGCAGTTTGAGATCATATTGATCAGACCAGAACCAAGGCAGTGCTGAGTAAGGCTTGAGATTTCCGCAAATCGTACTGGCCGCCACTGTGGCTTGGTCGAGGGCATTTTGCACCGACTCGAGGCGCAGGTGGCGCTGATAGATTGGATTGTAATGGGAGGTGCAGTCGCCAGCGGCTAGAATATTTTCGTCGCTGGTGCGGGCGTATTCGTCCACGACTATGCCATTGTCGATCGTCAGGCCAGCCTGTTCGGCGAGTGCTGTGTTGGGTATTACGCCGACGCCGATGATGACGAGATCGGCTTTATACTCAGTGCCGTTGTGGCACTGCACCGATTGCACCTGCTTGTCGCCGCTGATGCTGATGGCTTGCACATCGGCAACAATCTCGACGCCTTCTTCTTTGTGAATGCGGGCGTAAAAGGCGGCCACCTCGGGTGCAGTGACACGCTGCAGAATACGCGGCATGGCTTCGAGCACGGTGACCTGCATGCCGAGCTTGCGCAGTGCTGAAGCGGTTTCGAGACCAATGTAACCACCGCCAATGATGACGGCGCGTTTATTGTCGCCGGTGAATAGTTTGATTTGTTGGGCATCGTTGAGATCGCGCAAATAAAATACGCCGTCTAAATCCACACCTGGAATATCAATTTTTCGCACTCGCGCGCCAGTGGTCAGCACCAATTTATCGTAGTCCATGGTCATGCCATCTTCGAGCTGCAACTGCTTGTTGCGGCGATCAATGGTCGCCGCAGTCACGCCCATGGTGATGCCTATATCGCACTTATTATAAATCGCCGCAGGGCGAATGAGGATTTGCTCGGCATTTTTAGCACCGGCCAGGTAGTCTTTGGATAGAGGTGGCCGATGATAGGGCAGGAAGTATTCATTGGAGATCATCGAGATGGAACCGGTCCATCCCTGCTGGCGTAACGTCGGAGCGAGCTGAGCTGCTGCATGACTGGCGCCGATAATGATGCATCTGGACTTTGCGGCCATTGGCGGGGGAGCTCCTGTGTTAAGTCAGTCGTGGATGGACTGACTTAGGCTTTCTATTATTTACGCGTCACTATACAGGCTTTAAATAAAACAAACAGAGATGTTTTTAATATTTTTTGTGCTTTTCTTAGCTGCCAAAGAGGACCCCGGCCATTCGGCGCGAGATCCTTTTTTTACTGTACTTTTTTTACTGTACTTTCTCAGGGTGATCAACGTTGCTGATCACTTCAAACTGGCATAGTAGGCTGCCAAATCAGCAATATCCGTATCCGACAAGCCCTTAGACATAGCTGACATCATCGCGTTGTTGCGGCGACCATCTTTAAACATTTGCAATTGACTGGCGAGGTAAGCTTGCTTCTGACCGGCAAGGTTGGGCCACATGCCATTGTTGCTGATGCCATTAACGCCGTGACAGCCGGCGCAAGACATGGCTTTGGCTTTGCCGGCGACGGGGTCGCCAGCTACTGCGCTGAAGGATGCTACTGCAAGGGCGGCTGCTAACAAGGTAGTCGTGAGTTTATTCATCGTCTTTCTCCAATGGTTAATTAGGTTGGCCTGAACTGTGGTACAGACTGTGGCTTATAAATAGTGAGGCGCTTAGCAGGGCGACTGCGCCAACCTGATGCGCCGCCGCGACCGGAACAGGCACATAAAATAACAATGTGCTGATGCCTAGCGTGACCTGTAAAACCAGTAGTCCAAGCAGACAGAAAACAGCAATCTTTACAGGTTTCGACAGCTCTGCGCGCAGTGCTTTCAGCGCAAACACCAGTACTAGGGCAACAATCACATAGGCAAATATGCGGTGGTTAAATTGGATTGTGGTGATGTCTTCAAAGGCCGCGAGCCAAGCCGGTTGCAAACTGTAGAGTCCGGCGGGAATAAAGCTATCCCCCATCAGCGGCCAGGTGGAATAGGCATGTCCGGCATTGGTGCCGGCAACCAGCCCACCGGAGAGAATCATTAAGAAGATTAGCCCGCTCAAGCTATAGGCAAACATATTGAGTCCAGCCTGTTGCGGTTTGGGCGCGGACAATAATCCCAGAGCAGTCCAGAGGATAAAGCCGTATATCAACACCGCATTACCCAAATGAGCGGTTAGACGATATTGGCTAACGTCTGGGTTGTCGACCAGGCCGCTTTTAACCATGTACCAGCCGAGCAGGCCCTGGCCACCGCCGAGCAGTAACATGATCAGCAATTTCGGCGTTAAGCCTGCTTTAATTCGCTTGGTAAAGTAGAAATACAAAAACGGCAGGATAAAAATAATGCCGATAAATCTGCCCAGTACTCGATGCAGATATTCATACATAAAGATCGATTTAAAGGCGTCCAGAGACATACCTGCGTTAATTTTCTGGTATTCGGGGAACTGCTTGTACTTTAAAAACAGTTCCTGCCAGTCAGCGTGCGACAATGGTGGAATAATACCCATTATCGGTTTCCATTCCACCATCGATAGGCCTGAGTTGGTCAGGCGAGTCACTCCGCCGAGCAGGATCATGCCGAAGATGACTGCGGCACAGGCAAGCAGCCAGTAGGCTATTTGCAGATCATGTTGTTTATTGAATTGCAGTGCTGTGTTTGCGTGAGACATTGATTGCTTTAACCAGTTAAGTTATTGATGAAAAATAGGGTCACTGTTGGTTTGTTGGTTGTTAGTGAGTTATTCGTTACCAAGCCAGGCTTTTTTACGGAAACGCCACATATTTAGACTTGATTTAATTGAAAAATCCACCAGTGACATGGCATATAGCCAAATTACATCGGCGCCTATTTTAACCAGTATCAGCGGTATTAACAGTCTCGTCAGCAGCATGCTGAATATAGTTACCATCATTGGAAAGCGGGTGTCACCGGCACCGCGCAGAGAGCCAGCCATACTAAACTCGACCCCCATAAACGGCAGGCTCAAGCAGAGCACATAGGTTAAGTTCACCATATGTCCGATTACCTCAGGATCATCGATCATAAATCGAGCAATCTCTTCGGCGAAAATGGCTAAAAATATACTGCTGCAGAGCAT
>JAFMBY010000060.1 GCA_017858135.1 Porticoccaceae bacterium
AGCAAAACTAGTAGCGAGCAAAACCTTTTGCGTTGTTATTGAACCGGAAAGCCATGAGCAAAGTCCAAAAAGTCATAGTCGGCATGTCTGGAGGCGTCGATTCCTCAGTCGCTGCGCTGCTCTTGATCGAGCAGGGTTACAGCGTGGAAGGCCTGTTTATGAAAAACTGGGATGAGGACGACGACACCGAATATTGTACCGCCAAAGCAGATTTGGCAGATGCCCAGCAGGTTTGCGACAAGCTTGGCATCACACTGCACACGGCCAACTTTGCCGCTGATTATTGGGACAATGTATTCGAGTACTTTCTTGATGAATACCGTGCCGGGCGAACACCCAATCCTGATATTCTCTGCAATCGCGAAATAAAATTTAAGGTATTTCTCGACTACGCTCAGATTCTCGGCGCCGATGCAATTGCGACAGGCCATTACAGCCGTGTTGCTGAGGTCGATGGTCAGACTCAACTGTTAAAGGGACTGGATGCCAATAAGGATCAAAGTTATTTCCTCCATGCCGTGAGCCAAAGTGCCTTTGCGCAATCTCTGTTTCCAGTCGGTGAACTGGAAAAACCAGAGGTGCGCCGCATTGCCGAAAAACATGGCTTTGTAACATCGACTAAAAAAGACAGTACCGGCATCTGCTTTATTGGCGAGCGCCGCTTCAAAGACTTTCTCGAACAGTATATTCCAGCGCAGCCGGGCGAAATGGTAACGCCAGATGGCGACCTGATTGGCCAGCATCAGGGTTTGATGTTTTATACCATTGGTCAGCGCCAAGGCTTGGGGATTGGCGGCGTCAAAAACAGCTCCGACGAACCCTGGTATACCTTGCACAAAGATCTGGTCAATAATCGTTTGGTTGTCGGCCAGGGCGGTCAGCACCCGCTATTGTTTACCGACCAACTGCGTGCAGAGGGATTAAACTGGATCAATGGTGCACCCTCCTCTGCGTTCGTCTGCATGGCAAAAACCCGCTATCGTCAGCCCGATCAACCGTGTCTTGTCACACCCACCGCGACAGGTTGCGAAGTCCTTTTTGAGCAACCACAGCGAGCCGTGACTCCCGGTCAGTCGGTGGTTTTTTATCAGCGTGATCGGTGTCTTGGTGGCGGCACAATTGACGCCACATGGAATAGCAACGAATCTCGACAAGCCTCCTATAGAAGCGCCAATTAATGTTCTCCAAACCCACTCATGAACAGGCTGTCGCCCTGGCAGCGGTATTTCAGGCCTGTCATTTAGTCGATCAACTGGCCAACACCGGCGGTGCATCTTCGCAAGAAGTAAAAGTCAGCATGGCTGCCCTGCTCAACCAGAGCCCGCAGTCTATAGAGGATCTTTATGGCTCAGAGCAGGCCCTGGAAACGGGCATGAATGCGATGACATTGCTGCTCAACGAGTACCAAGGGACAGAGCTGTTCGCACCGATCACATTGGTTTACACGCTCTCTGTGTTGAGTACTGAGCGACAACTTAATAGCCGCCCGGTGATGCTAAAAGCAGTGGCTGAGGGAATCGAAAATGCCAACCGTCAGGCTCTGCACTTCTCGGTGGTTCACGACAATGTCTTGGCCAATATTGCCTCTTTGTATCAGCAGACCCTGAGCACTCTGCGCCAGCGCATTCAGGTCAAAGGCAATGCCATGTACCTACAACAGCCCGGCGTTGCCGAGCGCATCCGCTGCATGCTGTTTGCCGCGGTCAGAAGCGCGCACCTCTGGCGTCAACTAGGCGGCAAAAGATATCACCTGGTGCTCTACCGGAAAGCACTGGTCAAAGCGTTAAAACACTAACCACCAGCGATACTCACACGCTCCATCGAGGACGCAAATAATCTGAAATTCAGCCCTGTTTCCGTTATCATGAGCGGCTTAATTCACGACCCTATTTGGACTTGTAATGACCAGCATCCCACTCTCTCCACTGACCGCTGTTTCTCCTATCGATGGCCGCTACGGCAGCAAAACTGAACGACTGCGCAGCGTGTTTAGTGAATATGGTTTGATTCGCTATAGAGTCATGGTCGAGGTCCGCTGGTTGCAGCACCTATCCCAGCACGCCGGCATCCCTGAAGTGGCCCCTTTTTCAGCGGCTGCCAACGGTCTGCTTGAGCAGCTGGTAACCGATTTCACCCTTGACCAGGCGCTGCGCATTAAAGAGATCGAGCGCACCACTAATCACGATGTGAAAGCCGTCGAATACCTGATTAAAGAGACCATTGCCGACAATGCCGAGCTCAATGCCGTGAGTGAATTTGTCCACTTTGCCTGCACTTCAGAAGATATCAACAACCTTTCTCACGCACTGATGCTGAAAGAAGGCCGCGATGACGTCGCGGTGCCTGCGCTGCAAGAGATTACTGATCAGTTGGCAGCCATGGGGCGCGACTATGCCAATGTGTCCATGCTCGCTCGCACCCACGGTCAGACCGCGTCGCCAACCACTGTGGGCAAAGAGATGGCCAATGTCGCCTACCGACTGCAGCGCCAAATTGAACAGATTAAATCGGTTCCCCTGCTGGGCAAAATTAATGGCGCAGTGGGCAACTACAACGCTCACCTTTCCGCGTACCCAGAAATCGACTGGCAGGCGGTTGCTCAGAGCTTTATTGAGCAGCTTGGTCTTGAATACAACCCTTACACCACACAGATTGAACCGCATGACTATATGGCTGAGTTATTTGATGGTCTGGCGCGCTCGAATACCATATTGATTGATTATGCCCGGGATATCTGGGGCTATATTTCTCTCGGCTACTTCAAGCAAAAAACCATTGCCGGTGAGGTCGGTTCATCCACCATGCCGCACAAAGTAAACCCTATCGACTTCGAAAACGCGGAGGGCAATATGGGCATTGCCAATGCGCTATTCGGTCATTTGGCGGCCAAGTTGCCGGTCTCGCGCTGGCAGCGTGATCTGACAGACTCCACCGTTCTGCGCAATATGGGTGTCGGTCTCGGTTATTCCATGATTGCCTACGCCTCATTGAACAAAGGCATGAGCAAACTGCAACTCAATGAAGCCAAACTCGCCGCCGACCTCAACAACAGCTGGGAAGTCTTGGCCGAGCCTATCCAGACTGTGATGCGTCGCTATGGTATCGACGAGCCTTACGAAAAACTCAAGGCGCTGACGCGTGGCAATGTCATGGATCAAACCACCATTCAGCAGTTTATTGATGGCCTGGATATGCCGGATGACGCCAAGACCGCGCTCAAGGCGATGACACCAGCGTCCTATATCGGCAATGCCGCCGAACAAGCGGAGAATATCTGATCCCGATGCAGAGTATTCTCGGTGAGATCAGTGCAGCGGAATTTTTAGCCGATTACTGGCAGCAAAAGCCGCTGTTGATCCGTTCCGCTATAGCCAACTTTGAACCACCGATTGACGGCGATGAGCTTGCCGGCCTGTCGCTCGAAGCAGAGGTTGAATCGCGCTTAGTGGTCGGCAGTGACTGGCAACTGGAGCACGGCCCCTTCGACGCAGAGCGCTTTGCCAATCTACCGTCAAGCCAGTGGACACTGCTGGTGCAAGCGGTTGATTTATGGGTGCCCGAGGTGGCCGAACTGCTCGGCCGTTTTGATTTCTTACCCTCTTGGCGGCTCGACGACATTATGGTCAGCTACGCTGAAGATGGCGGCAGTGTTGGCCCCCATTTTGACTACTACGACGTGTTTTTATTGCAGGGTGCTGGCAAGCGCCGCTGGCAGATTGGCCAACACTGCGACGAGCACACAGCGCTGGCAAATAATGCCGGACTGAAAATACTGGCTGACTTTGCCGCCACCGATGAGTGGATATTAGAACCTGGTGATATGCTGTATCTGCCGCCGCAGATCGCTCACCATGGCGTTGCAATTGGCGATTGCACGACCTTTTCCGTGGGCTTTCGATCTCCTGCCGCCACCGAAATGCTCGACGATCTGGCAACAGAACTGCTCAGCAGAGGCCCGGCGCCACGCTATCTTATCGACCCGCCATTAACACCAGAATCCGCGCAGGGACCCATCCCCGAAGGCTATATTGCGCAGGTTAAAAAGCTTTTATTGGAGACCCTGGATGACGAGCAACTACTGGCGGAATGGTTTGCGCAATTTATGACCGCACCGAAGTATCCGATGCTGGTTGATGAAACCGGAGAGCAGCGCACTGCCACCCTGCGTAATGCAGATGGCAGCATCAGTCACTATGAGAATAGTCTTAAACAATAATTAGTCCGCGGTAGGCACAGCAACGCCGGATCCCGCTCGTCTGAAGTCAGCCGTTCCCGATAGGATCGCCGCAGTCCCGGAAGGGTGGGACGCGCCTGCATCATAACCACCCGACACTCTTTGAATACTCTGAGTGGCACCAAGCACTCTGGTTTTATCACTGATCTGGTGACCCATCTCACGCATCAGCTGCAACGTATCTGGCGAAATGCCCGCCTCATAAAAAACGCTGTCTGGCAGCCATTGATGGTGAATTCGCGCTGCAGCAGTGGCTTCAGCAACGTTCATATCGAAGTCAATAACATTCAGAACCATCTGCATAACAATCGTAATAATGGTGCTGCCACCGGGGCTACCGGTCGCCAGTATCGGCATCCCTGACGCATCGAAAACAATAGTCGGCGTCATCGAAGACAGAGGTCGCTTGCCGGGCTGAATGGCGTTGGCAATCCCGCCAACCAAACCATAGCCATTTGGCGACCCTGGCTTGGCGGAAAAATCATCCATCTCATTATTCAGCAGGAAACCGGCTCCGGCCACCGAGATACCGCTGCCATAGGAGAAGTTCAGCGTATAGGTATTGCTGACCACATTGCCCGACTGGTCCCAGACACTAAAATGGGTCGTCTCGATACTCTCCGATGCAGCCTTGAGGCCGGGGCGAATATCTTGCGAACGACTGGCACGCTGCAAATCAATCTCACCACGCAACCGCGCGGCGTATTTTTTATCGGTTAGCTCAGCAACTGGCACAGGAAAGAAATCTGGATCGCCTAAATACTGACTGCGGTCGGCGTAGGCTCTGCGCATTGATTCGACCAAGCGATGCAGATAAGCCGCACTATTGTGGCCCAGAGAGGTTAAATCCCAGCCCTCTAGAATATTCAACATCTGCAGCATATGCACGCCACCGGATGAGGGCGGCGGCATAGCGCAAACTCTATTATCGCGATAGTCTCCGCAGATCGGCGTGCGCTCTACAACCTGATAATTGGCTAGATCTTGACGGCTAATCAGGCCACCACTGCGCTGCATTTCAGCGACGATCAGGTCTGCCGTTTTACCTTGATAAAACCCACTGCGGCCATCCTTAGCGATGCGGCTCAGCGTGCTGGCAAGATCTTTCTGCGCCAGTGTCTCGCCAAGTTGATAGGCCGATCCATCGGCTTTGTAAAAGTAGGCTTTAGAGGCTGCATTGTTTTGCAGTCTCGACTGCCGTTCCAACAGTGACGATGACAGATCGACATTCACTGCAATGCCCTCGCGGGCCAATTTAATCGCTGGCCGCAAAACCTGCTTTAAGCTCATGGTGCCATAGGTTTCAAGAGCGTGAATCAAACCGGCAACGGTTCCCGGCACACCAGAGGATTGAGTGCTATAACGCGCCTTGGCATTATCCACGTCTCCCTCGGCGTCGAGGAACATCTCGGTGAAGGCTGCGGCGGGCGCCATTTCGCGATAGTCGATAGCAATGGTTTTGTTCTCTTCCGCTAAATGGATCAGCATAAAGCCGCCACCGCCAAGATTGCCAGCGCGGGGCAAGGTGACTGCCAGTGCAAACCCGGTTGCCACTGCGGCATCCACGGCATTGCCACCGCGAGCTAATATCTCGGCACCAACCTGGCTGGCAAGCAGCTCTTGAGACACCACCATACCGCTTGCACTGACCACGGGATGGAAGCGCGCACTAGGGTCGAGAATGGCTTTTTCACTGGCCAGCGCGAAAGAACTGACAAGCAGGCAGACAACAATGTGGACGGTATTGAACAGATTTTTAATCATACTTTGGTATATTCTCACTATTTCACGAGGGGTCGAGCTAGACGGCATTTTTTCTGATAGCAGCCCGAAAGGCAATCTTTAATCCGCCTTTAATCCATAAAGCCGACGGTTTTTATTGGCCATTGAGTTTCACAGCGATAGTGCGCAAACTTGGGCCACTTACTACAATATTGTGCGGGCACTGTTTTGGACCTTTATATGCAGACTAAATCGATCATTCGTGTTGAACAGACAAACTGGCAAACCAGCGAGCCTGAAATCAAACACATACGCACTGCAGTATTTGTCGAAGAGCAAAATGTTCCTGAGGAAATCGATTTTGATGGTCTCGACGACCAGTGTATTCACTGGCTAGCCTACGATAACAATGGCCTCCCGGTGGGTACCGGACGCTTGCTGCCCGACGGGCATTTTGGCCGCATGGCGGTACTCAAGCCCAACCGCAAGCGTGGTGTGGGAGATGCCATTATGCGCGCGGCAATCGCGTCAGCCGCTGCGGCAAAACTGCCGGAGATCTACCTGCACGCGCAACTGACAGCATTACCCTTTTACAGCGGGCTCGGATTTATCGGTTATGGCGAAGAATTTATTGATGCGGATATGCCGCATATTGCTATGCGGCTGACGTTATAAAGATTGCATCGATTGTCTAGAGCAATGCCTGCGATGAGACGACGATGCCGTTGTTGTCAGCGTAGACGTAGTCACCCGGTTTAAACCTGACACCGCCAAAACTGACACTGACCTGCGTTTCACCAATACCCTTTTTGTCGGTTTTCATCGGATGAGTTCCGAGCGCCTGAACACCAATATCGGTGGCCATAATCTCATCGACATCGCGAATGCAGCCATAGATAATCAGCCCGCTCCAGCCGTTGACTGAGGCCTTTTCGGCGAGCATATCGCCCAGACAGGCGCGCCGCATGCTGCCACCCGCATCCACGACCATCACCCGACCCTGCCCATCCGTATCCACCAACTGTTTCACGCAGCTGTTATCTTCAAAGCACTTCACCGTGACGATCTGACCGCCAAACTGCTCGCGACCGCCATAGTTACTGAACATTGGCTCAACCACCTGGATCAGGTCAGGGTACTGGTCACAGAGGTCTGGTGTCGATTTCATTGTCGATTTCATTGTCGATGTCAAAACGGGCTCCTGTTAACGCGCGGCTTTGGCTTGCTGACGATAGGCGTGCAGCAGTGGCTCGGTGTAACCGCTGGGCTGTTTGTCGCCTTTAAATACCAGATCGCAGGCCGCTTTGAAGGCAAGGCTCTGATCAAAATCGGGACCCATGGCAATATAGTCCGGATCGCCAGCGTTCTGACCATCAACTACCGCAGCCATGCGCTTAAGCGTTTCCATCACCTGCTCTGAGCTGCATATACCGTGATGCAACCAGTTGGCAATGTGTTGGCTGGAAATACGCAGCGTAGCGCGATCTTCCATCAGGCCGACATTATTGATATCTGGCACCTTCGAACAGCCAACACCCTGCTCTACCCAGCGCACCACGTAACCGAGCATGCCCTGAGCGTTGTTATCCAGTTCCAGCTGAATCTCCTCGGCACTGAGTTGACGATCGCCGAGCAATGGAATAGTGAGAATATCATCGACACTGGCCTGGGTTCGGCTAGCTATTTGCTCTTGGACGCTGGCCACATTGACCTGATGGTAATGCATGGCGTGCAGTGTTGCGGCAGTTGGCGAGGGCACCCAGGCGGTGTTCGCGCCAGACTTGGGGTGGCCTATTTTGATCCGCATCATATCCGCCATATTATCCGGAATCGCCCACATACCCTTACCGATCTGCGCCTTGCCTTTGAGTCCACAAGCCAGACCCATATCAACATTGCGATCTTCGTAAGCACTGATCCAAGGCATCGCTTTGAGGTCGGCTTTAAGTGCAAAGGGACCCGCGTGCATACTGGTATGGATTTCATCGCCAGTGCGATCGAGGAACCCGGTATTGATAAATACCACACGACCTTTGGCGGCGCGGATGCACTCTTTAAGATTCACCGAGGTGCGTCGCTCCTCATCCATAATGCCGACTTTGATGGTGTGTCGCTCAAGACCTAGAGCATCTTCGATGGCATCGAAAAGCTGATTGGTAAACGCCACTTCTTCAGGCCCGTGCATCTTGGGTTTAACGATGTAGCTGCTGCCGGCTGCAGAGTTGCTCAGACGACCGAGGCGCTTGAGATCATGTAGCGAGATCAGGCTGGTGATCACACCGTCCATAATACCCTCGGGAACTTCGTTGCCCTGTGCATCGAGAATCGCCGGATTGGTCATCAGGTGGCCCACATTGCGCACAAACATCAGGCTGCGACCGTTCAAGCTCAGTTTTGAGCCATCTGCTGCGAGATAGTCACGGTCCGGATTCATCGAGCGCACGAAACTCTTGTCTCCGCGAGTCACCGTCTCTTCAAGCGTGCCTTTGTTGAGGCCTAACCAGTTGCTGTAGGCGAGCGCCTTATCCTCAGCGTCCACGGCAGCAACCGAATCTTCGCAGTCCATAATCGTGGTCAAAGCGGCTTCGAGCACAATATCTTTCACACCAGCGCGGTCAGTCACACCCACTTGATGGCTAGAATCAACCTGAATTTCAATATGTAAGTTATTGTTTTTTAACAATATTGAGGCCGGTCTTTCGGTTGAGCCAAGATAGCCAACAAACTGTTCAGGGTCGGCTAGCTGTGCGACTGTTCCATCCTCTAATGTCACCGCTAGCTGCTGGTTTAGCACCTGATAAGCAGTCGCTCCGTGATGAGAGCCGCTCGTTAAAGGCACTGCGTTATCCAGAAAATCGCGCCCGTAGTCGATCACCTTCTGCCCGCGCAGGGGATTGTAGGCGCCAACCTTTTCCGCACCGCCCTGCTCAGAAATCACATCATTGCCATAGAGCGCGTCGTAGAGGCTGCCCCAGCGGGCGTTAACCGCATTGAGGGCAAAACGCGCATTCATAATCGGCACCACCAATTGTGGGCCGGCCTGCTGAGCAATCTCAGGGTCAACGTTAGTGGGAGTAACACTAAAATCAGCACCATCGGGAACCAGATAACCAATGCTTTGCAGAAATGCCTTGTAGTCGGCGAAGTTAAAGTTGCCGCGATGCTGGTGATGCCAAGAATCGATCTGCGCTTGAAGGTTTTCGCGTTTTTTAAGAAGTTCGCGGTTGATCGGCGCAAAATGGCTGATTAAGGCGGCAAATTTACTCCAGAACTGGTCTGGATCAATTCCAGTTCCCGGGCAGATTTGCTCGTTGACCAAATCATAAATGGGTTTCGCGATGTGTAGCCCTGAGTGCTCGATACGATCGACCATGCTTCTCTCTCCGATATCCGTCAAATAATCGTTGAGTCTATTCCCAACCCGAAGATAAGCCAAATCTATGGCTTTTATCTTTGCTATTCAGCAGGGCTATTCTATAGCGTTAAGGAGTGTCATTACTCGCCGCGTCTACTCTATTCGAATATCGTAAACCTAAACCGCTACATCGCAATTTCGTCAGACACTGACTTGATCACCTGACGCAGCCACTTATGCCCTGGATCCCTTTGCAGCAGCGGACTCCAAACCATTTTCAAGCGCATTCTCGGTATCTCAAAGGGAGGGTCTAGAATCACCACCTTGGGATTATTAGCCATGGTTCGTGCCGCGATACTCGGAATCGTCACAATCAGGCCTTCCTGCTCACCGAGCAATAGCGCCGCTTGGTAATGGCGAGTAAAGACAGTTATTTCACGCTGCGCATCAAGCTTGCCTAGCGCCTCATCCACCCAACCTAATCGCTGTACATCGTCAGAACTCATACCGACACCGACCCCCATTCCCGTTTTACTCACCCAGACATGCTTGCTGGACAAATAACTGTCGAGACTCCAGTTCTTAATTACCGGGTTGCCAGCACTCATGACACAGGAAAAACTGTCATCCCAGAGATGCACCTGGTGAAAAGACTGCGGCAACGTATCAAAGCGATTAATCACTAAATCCACCTTGCCACGCTCAACATCGTGAAAACTGACATCACTGGGGGTCATAATATCCAGCCGTATACCGGGCGCTTCGCGACGCAGTCGCTGCAAGAGGTGCGGCAATAAAGTGACCTCGGTGTAATCACTCGCCATAATGCGAAAGATACGGTCAGAACCAGAGGCGTCAAATAAGGTCTTGGGCAGCACCGCTATCTCGGCGGCGGCCAGTACATTGCGCACCAGCGGTTGCAGCTCTAAGGCGCGATCGGTTGGCGTCATGCCATCACTGGTCCGCACTAGCAGGGGGTCATCGAACAGGTCGCGCAGACGCCGCAAACTGTTTGACATCGCCGGCTGACTAATGCCCAGCTCCTCCGCTGCGCGGGTGACATTGCACTCACGCAAGAGCACATCTAGGTAGACCAACAGGTTTAAATCGACTCTCGCTATATTCATAGTAAAAATGCCCGCAATAGAAACTATCAATTAGATTAATAGCGGCATCATACCTAAACTCGCTGCACAGTCAAACAAATGGAATGTCAAAGGGGTTATATCTATGTCCACATTTACCAATCATATTGCTGCTGTTGCCAAGCTCAAAGAGACGCATGGCAGCAACTGGGGCGCCATCAGCGCCGATTCCGCCGCTCGCATGAGGGTTCAAAATCGCTTCCAAACTGGTCTTGATATCGCCAAGTACACCGCGGGTCTGATGCGTGCTGACATGGCAGCCTACGATGCCGACTCTACGCAATACACACAATCATTGGGCTGCTGGCACGGTTTTATCGGTCAGCAAAAGCTGATCGCGATTAAAAAGCATTTCGGTACCACGAAGCGCAAGTACCTCTATCTATCAGGCTGGATGGTCGCTGCCCTGCGTTCTGAGTTCGGCCCCCTGCCCGATCAGTCGATGCATGAAAAAACCTCGGTTGCCGCGCTTATTGCCGAGCTCTACACCTTCTTGCGTCAGGCAGACGCTCGTGAACTGGGCGGCCTGTTTCGTCAACTGGATGCGGCAGAGGGCGCGGCCAAGCTCGCGATTCAGGACCAAATTGACAACTTTGAAACCCATGTTGTGCCCATTGTTGCTGATATCGACGCCGGTTTTGGTAATGCCGAAGCAACCTATCTAATGGCCAAGCAAATGATTGAAGCAGGCGCCTGCTGCATTCAAATTGAAAATCAGGTCTCCGATGAAAAGCAGTGTGGCCACCAAGACGGTAAAGTAACGGTTCCTCACGAAGACTTCCTCGCCAAGATCAATGCCGTGCGTTACGCATTCTTGGAGCTCGGCGTCGACGATGGCGTCATTGTCGCGCGAACTGATTCATTGGGTGCCGGCCTGACTAAGCAGATCGCTGTAACACGTGAGCCAGGCGATCTTGGTGATCAGTACAACTCATTCCTCGATGTTGAAGAAATCACTCCTGCGGACATGAAAAATGGTGATGTGGTGCTTAACCGCGATGGCAAGCTAGTGCGTCCTAAACGCCTGCCAAGCAACTTGTTCCAGTTTAAGGCTGGCACTGGCGAAGCACGCTGCATCCTCGACAGTATTACGAGCCTGCAGAACGGCGCTGACATGATCTGGATTGAAACTGAGAAGCCGCACGTTGGCCAGATTGGCGCAATGATGGACGAGATTCGCAAAGTCGTTCCCAACGCCAAGCTGGTTTACAACAACAGCCCATCGTTCAACTGGACGCTGAACTTCCGTCAACAAATCTTCGACGCGTGGAGCGAAGCCGGCAAAGATGTCTCGGCCTATGATCGAGCGGATCTGATGAATGTCAGCTATGACGAGACCGATCTGGCGGTTGAAGCCGATAACAAAATCCGCACCTTCCAGGCTGATGCTGCCCGTGAAGCGGGGATATTCCACCACCTTATTACCCTACCGACTTATCACACGGCGGCGCTTTCAACTGACAACCTTGCCAAAGAGTACTTCGGTGAGCAAGGCATGCTCGGTTATGTGGCTGGCGTGCAGCGCAAGGAAATCCGTCAGGGGATCGCCTGTGTTAAACACCAGAATATGGCTGGCTCTGATATGGGCGATGATCATAAAGAGTACTTTGCCGGTGAAGCAGCACTCAAAGCCTCAGGTAAAGACAACACCATGAATCAGTTCTAAGACTGATTCACAGGTGATCGCAAAGAGTGGCCTTAGGGTCACTCTTTTTTTATGCCCGAAAAAAGTTTCCCATTGCGTTGTTTCTCCGCGCTCCAGTACGATGCAACAAAACGACAAAGCTGCAAAGCAGCCAGACAATGGCTGAAAATTAAAATAGATTGGGGAGTAAGATAGATTGGGGAGTAAAATGACCATTTCGCGTAACACTGGCTTGGCGGGCGCCGCCCTACTATTGATCGCTGGCATCTGGGCGTATCCAACCGCGCAAGCGCTCTATCAGACTATCCATCTTTTCGACCAAGACCGCATTGTTGAAAACTTCCGCTCAGCCAACCAGCTCTGGTCAAGCCGCACCATGACGGCTGCCGCTCAGCCACGGCCCTACCAACAGGGGAGCGAACTAGAACTGCCGGAGACTTTTTCATTTGCCGACCAGAACCTAAATGCTAAGCAATTTTTGTCTGACTCCTGGACCACTGGGTTGCTGGTGATTAAACAAGATGAAATTGTTTATGAAGAGTATTTCCTTGGCAGCAGTGAGTCCACCCGCACTATTTCGTGGTCGATGGCCAAATCATTTATCTCAGCCATGATTGGTATTGCTGTGAATGAAGGAAGCATTGGCAGCATTGAACAACCGGTGGATGTCTATGCGCCGGAACTAAAAGGCTCCGGCTACGAGGGCGTGCGCATCAAAGATGTGCTGCAAATGTCATCGGGCATTGCCTTCAATGAGGACTACGGCGATTTCAGTAGCGACATCAATCGCTGGGGGCGCGGCTTTGCTATGGGCAGCTCACAGGATGAGTTTGCCGCCAGCCTGGTTCGCGGTCGCCAGCCCGGTACTGTCAATCACTATGTCAGTATTGATACCCATGTTCTGAGCATGGTGCTGAGCCGGGCAACTGGCAAATCAGTTACTGACTACATGCAAGAAAAACTCTACCAACCTCTAGGGATGGAGTTTGACGGCTATTGGCTTATCGACAGTTATGGCAAGGAGATGGCACTCGGCGGACTTAACCTGACGCTGCGCGATTTTGCCAAGCTGGGCTCACTGTATCTGCATCAGGGTGCCGTTGATGAACAACAGATAGTACCTGTGAGCTGGGTAGCGGCATCAACCATTGCCGACGCAGTGCATCTGCAGCCTGCTCAAGCTGATTTTGGTTACGGCTATCAGTGGTGGCTGCCACTCTCTGACAGCGGTGAATACATGGCAATGGGTGTTTATGGGCAGTATATTTACGTCAACCCTGCGCGCGATATCGTGATCGTAAAACTCTCGGCTAACCCTCATTACAATGACCTTAGCTATCTTCCCAGCAGTGACTTCGCCAATCTGGCGTTTTTTCGCAGCATCGCCAATGCAGGGGCAGATTAATTATTTAAAATCGGTATAATCTCCACCTGCATTCACACCCCAACTCAGCCAGTTTCGAGCGAGCCAACTTGAAAACAGAATTTCTCGGTAAAACCCTCTCCGGCCCTTTTACAGTGCCCTCCGGAATCGTCACCACAGCGACCTCAATTATTCAGTATATGTTTGATCATATGCCGCAAATTGGCGTGATTACCACCAAAAGCGTCGGCCCTGAACCGCGCGCGGGCAACCGTGAGCCGGTTTACAGTCAGTATTCTCCCGGCAATTTTGTCAATGCCGTCGGCCTGACCAACCCTGGCGCTCTTGCCGCTGCCGAAGCCATGGCAACACTGCGCATTCCTGAAGACCGCTTTTTGCTGGTCTCCATTTTTGGTGGCAGCCTTGAAGAGTTTGTCGACGTAGCGAAAATTATGGCACCGGTGGCCAATGGCTTAGAACTCAATCTCTCCTGCCCCCACGCCAAAGGTTATGGCATGGCTATGGGCCAGGATCCCGAGATGGTTCGCGCGATTACTGCAGCGGTGAAAGCCGTGGTCAATATCCCAGTGATTCCTAAATTAACCCCGAACACACCCAATATCGGTGAAATAGCGCTCGCCGCTGCTGCCGGTGGTGCCGATGGCATCTGCGCGATTAACACTGTTGGGCCAGGTTATACCGC
>JAFMBY010000061.1 GCA_017858135.1 Porticoccaceae bacterium
CTCTGGGTGTCAAAGTAATTGGTGGCGAAATGGCGCTAAGAGGTGGGCCAAAATTGCCGAAGATATCGAGAGTAAATTTATTGATAAGGGTTTTGTCCACCTCCTCTTTTAGGTAATAGAGTCCTGCTACCCATTCAATCTGTGTGGTGGTGCCGATTAACTGTAGTTCCTGAGAATGTTGGTCTTGATCCAGTACCGACGTTTCAGCGAAGCCATTGTAGTAAAGTGCGCCGTTATAGTTGTTGTCACTGTCCTCTTTTAAATTACGGTAGGCAGTGATGGACTTTAGGGTTAGGGCGTCAGACTGCTGCCAGGTCAGAGTGAGCGCGTGACCTTTCTGCTCAATGATGGTTGGCGATAGCGGCGTTGCTGGTTGTCGTGACTCAGTCAAACGCTTTCGTTCTTCACCAAATATGCCGATTCGATCAATATAGAGTTGATAATAATTTTGTGCGGTTTCCACCTCTGACTGATCGTAGCTGTAGTCGACCATCAATTGCTTATTGGCCTGCCAGTTAAGACTAAAACGACCACCGTCTTTTTTGTATTCGGTGTAATCTGATTGACCTGGCGCAGTGTTGTTGACCCAGCCATCGCGTTCAGCGTGAATGAAATCGAGTTTAGTTTTGACTGCGGAAAATTGATCAAAATTAATCCGCGTGACACTGCGCAGCTCGTCAAAGCGGCCCACTGTCAGCGTCTGATTAAACCCAAATTGGCCGCTGGGTTTTTTTGAGATCAAACTGACGGCGCCGCCGACAGCATTGCGCCCAAACAAACTGCCCTGTGGCCCACGCAATACTTCAATGCGCTGTAGATCCACTAGCTCCATGTCCAGACCCTGAGATCTGGCCATATAAACGCCGTCGAGATAGACTCCTACTGAGGCCTCGCGAGTGACTTCACCGGTATCTCTCGGTGCGTTACCACGGATGCTGAAGGCAACATTGGAAGCAGAATTTCCCAGTGGAATCATGTGAAGGGAGGGAATGGCGCCTTTTGCAAATGCCGCTAAATTATTAATACCATGCCGTTGCAGCTGTTCGGCACTCATCACCGAAATGGCAATCGGCGTTTCCTGCAATGACTGTTGGCGCTTTTGCGCGGTCACAATAATTTCTTCCAGCCGTGGCTGAGTCTCAATCTCGGCATAGCTACCGATGGAGATAGTGGCTCCAGCGATCAATAAACTGGCGAGACCAATATTCTGGGCATTTATGTGGTTATTCATAATGGCACTAATCCTTTGCGTTAAAAATGTCCGGGGTGGGTGGCGATGTCAGCGTTAAGTCGAAAACTGCACCGGCAATGCTGAGACAGCACGCATACTGATTGACTCGATCCAATCAAGCTGGTGATCTGCTGGGCAGGTTATCTCACTAAATGCATCTAGCAGGCACTCCAGGGCAATGTGCATTTCCAGTCGTGCTAGAGCAGCGCCAATACAGGTATGAATGCCATGGCCGAAGGTGAGGTGCTGCCTTGCATTTTTGCGGAAAATATCAAACTGGTCTGGGTTGGAGAAATGGGCCGGGTCACGGTTACCCGAGGCCAGCAATGGCAGCACCATTTCGCCTTTGGGTATGGTCACGCCATGCAACTCGATATCGCAGCTGGCAATGCGAAAGACGGTGTAGAGAGGTGGACTGTGACGCAATAATTCTTCAATAAATCCTGGAATAAGGGTGGGTGAGGCTTTTAGCTGCACGACGATCTCAGGGCGCCGGGAGAGCTGGATAATCGCATGATTAATTGCTTGCACTGTGGTGGTAAAGCCTGCTGAAATCATCAGGCTTAATAAACTACAAAGCTCATTGTCTGTTAGGGCGCGATGGTCAATGCGAGCGGCTATCAGGCCCGAGAGCAGATCATCCTGAGGCTGACGACGTCTCTCATTAATAGCTTCAATAAAGTAGGTATTCTGCCGGCGAATAGCTGTTTCACAGCCAACAATAAACTCGTCACTAGGTCGATAGGGCGACATTTGCTCTTCGTACTCGACCCATTCACGAATCTCGACAAAGCTCTGCTTGTCGCCCACGCCGACAATCTGACTGATGATTCCGCCAATATAGGGGTAGGAAAATTGACTCATAAAATCAACCGGCATGGTGGTACCAAAGCCATCTATCAGCGATTTTGCGGTCTTGCGCATCAGCGGCATTAACGACCTAATATTGCTGTTAACAAACGCTTTGTTGAGCAGGCTATGGTACTTTTTATGCTCTGGAGGGTCCTGCGAAACAATCAGACGCGTCGACTTACAGTCATCACTCAACCAGTCGGCCTGAAAGAATAGGTCCAGCGCTTTTGACGAGAAGCGTAATGGTTGTGCAAGCGCGTTTTTTATATCTTGGTAACGGCTGATCGCCCATAAACCGTTAGGTTCAACCTGACAGACCGGATGATGTTCGCGCATAAAGGTGAAGGTTGCAAAAGGATCTTGGGACTGCAGGTCAATGCCGGGGCGAGTGTTTGACTGAGTGGTGAGTGCTGGCATTGTTGTGGCCTCTATGAGGAAAGTAACCGGGTTAATTTTCGTAGGTAATTAGCCCATGTAAAATGGCTTTTTTTATTGCCGCATGGGTTGTTCTGACGCCTAAGATGTTTCGCACTGTGTTGAGATGTTTGTTTGCCGTAACTAGACTGATTGACAAGTTATCGGCGAGTAATTGGATATTAAAATCGTTATTCGCCATGGTCTGTAACACTCGCAGAGGAGCGCGATTGATCTTATATTTATGGTTGTCAGCCGTTTTTTTCACGCCTATAACGTCAGGAAAATTTCGCGCCGCGATGATGTCGGTCGCTTCAGAGAGTAACTCCAGCGGTCTGATACACTGTTTAACCTTTTGTTGGAATTCAAACGGATTACCACCACGCTGGGTGACCGTAAACATCACCTTGCCGTCACCGTTATTCGCCTCCGTGGGCATATTAAAATAGTCATAATATCCATGAGACTTGTTGAGTTTGTATATCTCTCTCGTGGTCTCTGTCATCTCATTTTCAAACGGCGCCTGATTGAGATAGTTTTCGAGTTGTGATCGAAAAATGGGGCGATTTTTTGAACGGCCATAAGGAATAATGACGTCATGTTCGTAAAGACCTTGATCAAAATAACTTTGTGAAATTGATTTGGGAATCGTCGCGAGCACCAGCGAGTCGACGTCGCCGGAGGAATCCATACGCACAAACGAAAAATCGGAAAAGCCCATTTGGTTGACTGCCGTGAGAATGCGCTGCCGCAAGTCTCTGATATCCCGCGCGTTGGAAAGGTCGGAAAAATAACTCAATTCGGCGGCGAAAGAGGCTTCAGAGCGAGGGCTCGTCATCCAGGCATGAGGCTCATTTTTATCGTCATGGTTTGTTTGATTTTGTGACTCTGTATCAGACGAATACGCAGATTCTCCTGTGCGCAAACCAACTCTCCCTTTCTGTTTAAGGTCTATAGCGAACCCTTCTTTAAGAGGGTACGCGGAAGAAATCGGTTTCCCTACCCAAATATTTAGAATGTATTAAAGATTTTTGCTGCACGCCGCACTGGCTTGACGATTATTTGAGTTTGTGCGCTGAAGTGTTACATTGTCCGCGCGAACAACAGGGTCCGCGCGAACAACAGGTGCTGATGACAGCCTGATAAAAATAATAATAGAGACGCCTAATGAACGAATCTCCCTCGGCTCAACAAAGCTCTGCAACTCCAGTTTCACCCGCATACAGACGCTATGTGCTGGTTCTGTTAACGCTGGTCTACGCGCTCAATTTTATTGACCGGCAGATTCTGGTGATTCTGCAAGAGTCGATTAAAGCTGATATGGATCTGTCTGATTCTCAGCTGGGTCTGCTCACCGGTTTTGCGTTTGCGATCTTTTATGTCAGCGTTGGCATCCCCATCGCGCGCTGGGCGGATGTGGGTAATCGCCGCAATATTGTCTCTCTTGCTATTGCGGTGTGGAGCGGCATGACCGCGCTGTCTGGTCTGACGCAGAATTTCTGGCAGCTGTTGCTGGCGCGAATTGGTGTCGGTGTCGGCGAGGCAGGTGGCAGTCCACCGTCGCACTCGATAATTTCTGACTACTATCCGGCCGAGCAGCGCGGCAGTGCGCTGTCGTTTTACTCTACCGGTGTTTATCTCGGCATTCTGTTTGGGTTCTTAATTGGCGGTTGGATCAATAGTCAGTTTGGCTGGCGTGCGGCATTTTTTGTGGTCGGCGTGCCGGGCTTTTTGGTCGCTTTATTAGTGCGTTTTACCATTCGCGAGCCGCTGCGCGGTGGTCTCGATGGTCGCGCTCATGAAACCCCGGCGACGTTTGGCGCAACACTCAGCAAGTTAAAAAGTTTTGGCTCGTTCCGTCTGTTTGCCATTGGCGCCGGGCTGAATGCCTTTAGCAGTTATGGCATTGGCAATTTTATGCCGTCGTTTTTGATTCGCTCTCACGATTTTACCAGCATGCAGGTGGGCACCAGTTTGGCACTGATTACTGGTATTGGCGGAGCGCTGGGCACCTATTTTGGCGGTGTGCTGGCCGATCGCTTTGGCGCTGATGATAAGCGCTGGTACCTGTGGATAGCGGCCATCCCTGGGGCCTGTAGTGTGCCGCTGATGTTGTCTGCGGTTTTTGTCGGCGATCCACGGCTGGCGTTGGCGTTCCTGTTTTTCGCTACCATGCTCGGTGCCTTTTACCTCGGGCCAACGATTGCAATTTCGCACACCATGGTCAGCCCAAGCATGCGCGCGATGGCCTCGGCGATCCTATTTTTTATTCTCAACTTTATCGGTTTGGGTTTGGGGCCGCTGGTGGTTGGCATGCTGAGTGATTTCCTCGCCCCCAGTTATGGTTCGGAGTCGCTGCGCTATGCGCTGGGGATTGTTGCATTTGTCAATCTGGTGTCGGCAACATTCTTTATTCTCGCCGCGCGCAAACTGCTCGATGATTTGAGGCAGCCGCTGTGATCACTCTGCGTACAAAACCGGTTTTGGTTGTGCTGATCATCGCGATGGCGATTGCGGTTAGCACACAGGCAGATCGACATCCGCTGCCAGATTTTAGTGGCTACAGTGATGTGAAGCAGAAGAAAAATGCTTTTTTTGACTATATGTTGCCGCTGGTAGAAAAGGGCAATCAGACGATTGTCGAACAGCGTGCCGAACTCGAGAAATTTGCCGGCAAGGGCGACAATCTGTCCTATTTTCAGCAGCGTAAATTATTGCAGTTGGCTGAGCATTATGGGGTCACAGCAGAGGGGGTCGATAATCAGCAGATTATCGATAACTTGCTGTTGCGCGTGGCGCCACTGCCGCCCTCGCTGGTGCTGGCTCAGGCGGCAATTGAATCGGCCTGGGGTACCTCGCGCTTTGCGCGTCAGGGCAATAATCTGTTTGGTCAATGGTGCTACAAAAAAGGCTGCGGCATTGTGCCGCTGCGCCGCTCTGCCGACAGTAAACACGAGGTTGCCAAGTTCGACACGGTGGCCGCCGCGGTGACATCCTATCTGCATAACCTCAATACTCACCGTGCCTACCAAGACCTGCGTCTGCGCCGCGCTGAGTTGAGCGCTGCCGAAGAGGGCGCCGATGGCCACAAGCTGGCTGAGACGCTGCTGTACTATTCAGAGCTGCGCGAGGTCTATGTGCGGGAGGTGCAGGCGGTGATCAGAATTAATAATTTGCTTAGCTATGATAGCTTGGGCAAGCAACATAGGCTCTAGACGATGAAAAAAACCTTTCTATTTTTTTGGGTTATAGCATTAGTGCTGATTGTCCTCTTTGTCGCGGCGCCGCCGATGCTGGATGATGAGCAAAACGTGGTGGTCGCCCATCAACCCTATAGCGTTTCTGAGCAGGCGCAAGCGCTGCACAGTAGTTTGATTATTGGTGACTGGCATGCGGACAGCTTGCTGTGGATGCGTGATCTGACACAGCAGTACGACTACGGACATTTAGATTTTCCGCGTATGCAGCAGGGCAATATCGCGCTGCAAATGTTTACCACGGTAACCAAATCGCCGAGCGGTCAAAACTATGACCGCAACAGCAGTGATGCCAGTGACAACATTACGTTGCTTGGGTTGGCTCAGCGCTGGCCGCTGGCGACCTGGACTAGCCTGGCTGAACGCGCGCTGTTTCAGGCCGATAAACTGCATGAACTGGCCGCTCGCGATGCCGACAACCTGATGTTGATTACCTCGCGCAGCGAGCTGGCGGAGTTTCTCCAGCGTCGACAGACTAACGGCGTGCTGATTGGCGGGCTGCTTGGCACCGAGGGCTCGCATGCATTGGATGGCGATCTGGATAATATTCAACGTCTCTTCAACCGCGGCTTCCGCATGATGAGTCTGCAACATTTCTTTGATAACAAACTCGGTGGCTCGCTGCACGGCACCAGTGGTGAAGGCCTCACTCAGTTCGGCCGCGACGCGGTGGCAAAGATGCTCGAGCTCGGCATTATGCTGGATGTCTCCCACTCATCGGAAAAGGTGGTGGTCGATACCTTGGCCCTGAGTGACAAGCCGCTGCTGGTCAGTCACACCGGTTTTCAGGGACACTGTCAGTCAGCGCGCAATATCAGCGATGGGTTAATGCAGCAGATTGCCGCGGCGGGCGGATTGATCGCCGTGGGTTACTGGGATGGCGCTATCTGTGGCAATAGCCCAGCGACAGTGGCCGCGGCGATTGTCTACGGCATTGGCCTGGTGGGTGAAGACCATGTCGCCTTGGGGTCCGATTTTGATGGTTCGGTAACCACTTCATTTGATGGCAGCGAACTGGCGGTGATCACTCAAGAGTTATTGAATGCCAATCTCAGTGAGGAGCAGATCCGCAAGGTGATGGGTGGCAATATGCTCAAGTACCTGCAGACCTATCTGCCCTGAGTGATGGCTTTTAGCTCTGCAGTTCAGGGAGTTCTTTGAACTGCTCGAGGGCTTCTGGGTTGGCCAGCGCATCGGTATTGTTCAGCACTTCGCCGTGCACCACTTTACGCACCGCTAGCTCAACAATTTTGCCGCTAATGGTGCGCGGAATATCGGTTACAGCGAGGATTTTTGCCGGTACATGACGCGGTGTGGTCTCACGGCGGATGGTACTGCGGATCTTCTGCTGTAACGCATCGTCGAGGTGCACCCCAGCACGCAACACCACAAATAATACTACCCGCACATCATCTGCCCAGTTCTGGCCGATACAGATGCTGTCGATGACCTCATCGAGTTTCTCCACCTGGCGATAGATTTCTGCTGTGCCGATGCGCACTCCGCCGGGATTTAATATCGCGTCCGAGCGTCCGTGAATAATCACACCATTGTGGGAAGTGATCTCGCCATAATCGCCCTGCGCCCAGATGTCAGCATAGGTTTCAAAATAGGCGCCGAGATATTTTTTATTGTCGGGATCATTCCAAAAATAGATTGGCGCGCTGGGGAAGGGTTTAGTGCACACCAGCTCGCCTTTTTGCTGGCTGACAGAGTTGCCTTGCTGGTCCCAAATTTCCACCGCCATACCCAGACCGCGACATTGAATCTCACCTTCCCATACTGGCAGGCAGGGATTGCCGAGCACAAAGCAGGAGATAATATCGGTGCCACCGGAAATAGAAGCCAGACAGACATCGCTTTTGATATCGCGGTAAACATAGCGGAAGCTCTCGTGGGAGAGCGGCGAGCCAGTGGAGAGCAGGGTCTTTAAATGACCCAGATTATGGCTTTCTCGCGGCACGATGCCAGCCTTTTCCAGCGCACTGATATATTTGGCGCTGGTGCCAAATAGGCTCACCTGCTCTTGCTCGGCCAGATCAATAAGCGATCTGGCTTCGGGATAAAACGGTGAGCCATCATAAAGTACCAGCGTCGCTTCCGAGGCCAGACCGCTGACCAGCCAATTCCACATCATCCAGCCGCAGGTGGTGAAATAAAACAGCCTGTCGTCGGGTTTGAGATCGGTGTGCAGCTGCTGCTCTTTAAGATGTTGAATCAATGTGCCGCCGGCACTGTGGACAATGCACTTGGGCACGCCGGTAGTGCCAGAGGAATACATTATGTAGAGCGGGTGATTAAAGGGCAGCTGCTCAAAAACCAGCTCGGCGCCGCGCTGGCCGGACAAAAAATCGCCGAATAAAACGGCGTTGGCAATCGTGTCTATGGCTGGTGTATCGCGGGTTACCGGTACCACCACTAATTGGGTGATACTCTCAATGTTGCGACAGATCTGGACAAGACGCGGCAGTGAGTCAATGGTTTTGCCGTTGTAAAAATAGCCCTCACAGCCAAACAGTACCTTGGGTTCAATCTGGCCAAAGCGGTCCATCACGCCATTGATGCCAAAGTCAGGGGAGCAGGAAGACCAGATCGCGCCGATGCTAGCCGTGGCGAGCATGGCGACAACGGTCTCAGTAATATTAGGCATAAAGCCGGCCACACGATCACCACTGATCACGCCGAGCTGGCGCAGCCCAGCGGCACACTCAGCCACCTGCTGATAGAGTTCGGTATAAGTTAGCGTTTTGCGCGAGCCATTTTCGAGCCGCGAGATCAGGGCGACTTTGTCACTGCGATTGCGCAGCAGATTCTCCGCGTAATTGAGCCGTGCACCCTCAAACCAGATAGCACCTAACCAAGCGCCACCGGGAGATTGGTCGCCATCGCTGAGCACCTGGTCGCAGTCGCGGGATGCGCGAATATCAGCAAAGCGCCAGACCTGAGACCAGAACTGTTCAGGTTGATCTACTGACCATTGGTGCAGTTGTTGATAGTCGGCAAAGGTTATCCCGAGCTCACGTTCGAGGTGTCGGGTAAAGCGATTCAGATTGCTGGCGCGAATGCGCTCCGTGCTGGGCTGCCAAAGTGGTTGAGTGTTGTTGTTCATGGTGAGAATCCGTTCTTTGCTGATGGATGTTTATTGATCCAGATTGCCAGAGGCCTATAATTAACTCAAATTGTATTAAATTACTAATTAATAGATTTAAGCTATGAACAACAGTAACAGTTTAGCGGCAACTACAACGATTAAGCAGTTGCGCGGGTTTGTCAGCATTGCTGAGACCGGCAGTTTTGCAGAAGCCTGTGAGCGCTTGCATATCTCCCAGCCGGCCTTAAGTGTGTCGATTAAAAAACTCGAGCAAGCCAGTGGCGGTCTGCTGTTTGCCCGCTCCACGCGGTCAGTTGAACTGACGCCGGAAGGGCAACAGTTCTTGCCGGTTGCCCAGCGCTTATTGGCCGACTGGGCCGAGGGCTTCGATGATCTGCGTCAGCTGTTTAGCCTGCAGCGTGGCAAGTTGACCATTGCCGCCATGCCATCCTACGCGAGCAGCTGTCTGCCTAAGGTGCTGGCCAACTATGGACAGCAGTTTCCTAATATCAGCTTGACGGTGCAGGACATCGTTATGGAGGAGGTTATTAGCGCCGTGCAGTCAGGTCGGGTTGAATTGGGGATTACCTTTAAACCGGACCGGCTCGATGGCGTTGATTTTGAGCCGCTATTTAGCGATCGCTTTATCGCTATTCTGCCGCCTGATCATGTCCTTGCCGCGAAGCAAAAAGTCTCTGCCAGGCATCTATTGAATCACACACTTGTGGCATTAAACCGCGGTTCCAGTACTCGCCAGTGGGTCGATCAGCTGATTGCCCAGTCAGCAGCCAAAGCACCCCAGATCTTTGATGCTTTCCAACTGACTACGGTCGGCGCCATGGTCGCTGCAGGTGTCGGTGTTGCTCTAGTGCCGGCTCTTTGCAGTGAACAGATGCAAAGCCTCGGGGCTGTCTGCCGGCCTATTTCGGGTCCCGGCATAAAACGGCAGGTGGGCATCTTTACCCGCCGTCGGCAGGCCCTTTCAGCGCCTGCACAGGCGATGGTGAGCCTGCTGCAGCGGGATTAAAGGTTACTTGTCTAGGGTCAACAGATAGCGCGCTACCGCCAGCTGCGTCTCTGCATCGAGATAATTCTGTGCCGGCATCTCGGGATACTCAGGACGGATTTTAAACGGTGCATTGATATAGCTGGCAATGCCTTTCGCGTTGTCTGCGTACATGGCTTGGATATCTTTTACCGCGGGGCCAATCAACACGTTATTGTAAGCATGACAGCCCGCACAGATACCCAAATAGGCAATCTCACCGCGCTCGGCGGGTTCGATCACTCGCGGTTTGGCACCGCCCGCGAGCAAGTAATTGTGAATGCTGTCGGTATTGGTAAAGTCGCACTCGCCAAAGTCACCGATGCCGACATGGTGATAGCGATGGCGGTTGATAATACAGCTGCCGTCGCTGGGGCCAATCTGAAAAATATCAATATCGCCGGTGTGCAGTTCGGTCAGGGCAAAGGCTCGGACTTCGTCGATGGTCTCGTAGCCATTGTTATGCATCACATTGTCTAGAATCATCACTCGATCGGCATTGGGGTCAGCGCCCGGATCCAGAGTTAATCCTGAGGCATTGCCGTGGTCATTGATCAGTATGCCGGCGACCTTGTGGTTAACAATAATATTGCCCTCAATAATCACATCATCTGCGGCCATCACCAAAATGCCGGTACCCGCTGGAATGCCGGCTACGGTGGAGCCAGGCGCACCAAAGTTGGGGGTGTTGTTATCGAGAATAAAGTTATTGCGAATAATCACATCGTAAGTGGTTTTGATCGGCAGCCCTGGGGTGATAAACGCGAGGATGCCGCCGGTGTTGTGATGGGCGTAATTGTTTTCGACGATGGCGTGACGGCTGTTTTCGATTTCAATACCGGCGACGCTGTCGAAGACTTCGTTGTGGGCGACATGGATATTGTCACTCATGCCGACATAAATAGCGGCATCAGCTATACCCGAGACCACATTGTGCTCGATCAGCCCATTGGTGCCGAGCTGCGGAAAGATGCCGTAGATGCCGGTATCGATAACAATGTTATTGCGAATTTCAAAATTATTGCCGGCCTGACTCATAATGCCATTGCCTTTGTAGCGGGTAATTTTAAAATTTTCGATGAGGATATTATTTCCCGAGTAGAGAATCGCGTCATTGAGCTTGCCGAGGCCGTCCAGCGTTGCGCGCTCGCCAGCCTGGATCACACCGACCAGATGAATATCATTTTTGTCGATATAGACGGTTTCTGAATAGATGCCGGGCATCACCTGAATGGTGTCGCCGGGCTGCGCGGTTTCTACGGCAGCCTGAATCGACTCGCCCGGATTAACCACTAAGGTTTGCCCGATAGCACTGCGTGCTGGTAGCGCGGTATTGACCGCGTCGCCACTCTCCGGCTGGAAGCCACCAGCAAAACTAGCACCGCCGACACTACTGGTAATCTGCGGTGTGTCATTGCCCTGTTGGCCCCATTGCCAGCCACCGATAAAGGCAGCCAGCACGATAAGAACGCCCAGTGTTTTAGTTCTGTTCATATTGTTTCTCACTAATGGTTTTCAGTCCGGATGGCACTGATTCTGGAATGGCTGGCAGCAGACTGCTGTCGCTAAGGGTGCGCATAAAGTCGACCAATCGATCGAGTTCATCACTGCTTAAATTGGGTTCGGAGATATGCCAGTGCAGCAACAGCTCTTCGCCTTCCGGCACCGCATGACCGCGGCCGCCGGTGTAGAACTCAGCCGCCTCGCGCAGTGTGGCAAAGCGCCCGGAGTGCATGTAGGGTGCTGTCTCGGCAATATTGCGCAGGCTTGGCACCTTAAATCCGCCGCGCAGTTTCGCCGAGTTAAAGGTCTTTTCGGCACCGACATCGCGGGGCATGCCAGCAGGTTCCGGCGTGCCGATCACGGCGATCTGCTGATTGGTAAACAGCGGCGGCATATGGCACTGAGAGCACCGCGCGACAAACGAGCGAAACACATTTAGACCTTCGAGTTCGTGCGCATTGAGCGCCTCGGCGTAACCGTGGGCGTATTGGTCATAGCGGCTGTTCAGTGAGATCAGTGATGCCTGAAATGCCGCCAGTGCGCTGGCGATGCTGTCTAGAGTCAGCTGTTCGCGGTTTGGAAAAGCTTGCTTAAAAAGCCTTGGGTAAGCCTCGACAGCCTTCAAACTGTCGAGTAATTGGGTTGGATTATTGCCCATCTCTTGGAGTGAGAAAAGCGGGCTCAACGCTTGCTCCTCGAGGCTGTTGGCACGCGCATCCCAAAAAAATTGTTTTACAAAAGCGCTGTTCCATAGACTCGGCGCAGAGCGACTATTTTCACGGCCAGCAATACCGACACTGAGCCCGCGGCCATCGCTAAACCCTTTGTTGGGATCGTGACAACTGGCACAGGAGACCGACTGATCGGCAGACAGCAGAGGGTCGAAAAACAACAGTCTACCCAGATCAATCTGTTGCGGACTAAAGCCGTCGCGATGGGCTGGCAGGGCTGTTTTCAGTCCGCCGATACCATGATCTCCGAGTGAGTTGTAGAGCTGATAGCGATTGCGCAGTAGGCAGTGATTGTCGTCGCTGAGCATAAAACTGGGTGGGCAGCGATCGGAGAGTGTGATGACCCCGGAACCATCGGAGTTTGCAAAAGCAGCACTACTGAAAAACACCAATCCGCTGAGCAATAGCAATGGGTAAACGCGTTGAATCACGTTTGTGCGAGTGATTTTGGTTAGTAATAGCGCCATGCTTTGGCCTGATTTTTTTATTACTCTTATCTCTTTAAATGGATAAGATGGGTGCTGATTCGGGCCATTATGCCATAGCTTAAAATTGAAATGGCAGTGGCAATAATGGTCTTCAGCTTCAATCACCGTACTAACACCGTGCTAACACCGCACTAGAAGAGGTTACATAATGTTCAAAGGTTCGCGCTTGCCACAGGCTATATTACTCGTTGCATCAGCTATGCTTTCACTCACCAGCATGGCTGACGGCCATGCTGACCATAACACTGGCGGCCACGGTCATGGGCATAACCCTGGTCATGAACTGGGCAGCATGGCGCAGTCGCCGGCAGCAGAAAACGCCCGCGTCTATTTTGTTGAGCCGGTCGATGGTCAAGTCATCAGCGCTGGAGAGGTGCAAGTGGTTTTCGGTTTAAGCGGTATGGTAGTGGCGCCGGCCGGCAGCGACACGCCCAATTCTGGCCACCACCATCTGCTGATTGATGTCGAGCAACTGCCCGACATGAGGATGCCATTGCCGGCGTCGGAGAATATTCGTCACTATGGTAAAGGGCAGACCGAAACGACGTTGATGCTCGCACCCGGGCGTCATCGCCTGCAGCTTGTGCTGGGTAACTATGCGCATATTCCTCACAATCCGCCGATAATGTCAGAGGTGATTGAAATAACGGTTAAGTAAGCGATAGAGATGAACACAGACCGGATCAGCTACTTCCGGTCTGTGTTACTGCGCAGCCGATTAAGACTCGCCGAGCAGGGTGGCGAACTCGCCGCTCTCAATCAGGGCATTGAGATCATTATTGCCGCCGATCAGCACGCCACTGACAAAAATCATCGGGAATGATGCCCAACCTGTCCACATTTTTAAGGCATTGCGGCGATACCACATCGACAGATAACTACCGTACTCGAGATAGGCGTATTCAACACCCATGCTATCAAGGGTTTTGCGGGTTTTTTTCGGTACGGGATTTTGTGCCATGCCGACTACCACCACTTTATGCTGGGCAATCGCGTCCTGAACCTGCAAAACAATATCAGCATTATTGCTCGCGATGGTCTCTTGTATCGCCGGATGAATCTTTGCGCTGTCGAGAATATGTCTGCTCATGGTCGATCCTTGTTTGGTTATTTTTATTAGACTTTATATTTAGACTTTGTCATAGACGCCAACCAGCTGTCTGCTGAGTGCCAGC
>JAFMBY010000062.1 GCA_017858135.1 Porticoccaceae bacterium
CTACCCCTTATTATTCTCGGTCACAGCATGGGCTCATTTTTGGCCATGCATGTTTGCCAGCGCTATGCCGACACGCTTGCTGGGCGTTTGCAGGGCTTGGTGCTATCTGGGTCCAATTATGCCCCGCCCTGGTTCTGTCGCACGGCCAGTCAGATCGCCAGAGTCGAACGCGCGCGATTGGGTGGCCGTTCGGTGAGCACGCTGCTGGAAACCATGTCTTTTGGCGCCTTTAACAATGCCTTTAAGCCGACACGCACTGAGAAAGATTGGATTTCCAGCGATCCGGCGGTGGTTGATACTTATATTGCAGATCCACACTGCGGCGGTGCCATTTCGACCCAATCCTGGTATGACTTTCTGCGCGGGCTGGCTGAGTTAGCCGCGCCAAAGGCAATGGCTAAGATCAATAGCGATCTGCCAATCTATATTTTTTCGGGAGCACTCGACCCGGTCGGCGGACAGGGCAAAGGGGTTAAGAAGCTCGAGGAGATGCTTAAGCAAGCTGGCGTTAAGCAGGTCAACTGCCGCCTCTACGAAGGCGGACACCATGAGATGCTTAACGAAAAGAATAACATCGAGGTCTATGCTGACCTGGCAACCTGGCTAGAGGGTCTTTAGTAGGGAATTTAGTGGGGAATTTAGTGGGGAATTTAAAGTAGCTAGGTTTAAAGCAGGCCGGTCTCAATGGGCCTGGCTTAGCGCTCTGGCCCCACTGACACAAGACCGCTATCGACATCGCCGTTCTGACCGCGATTGCGCAGATAGTGATCCATCAGCGTGATCGCCAACATGGCTTCGGCAATCGGCACCGCACGGATGCCGACACAGGGGTCATGGCGGCCGGTGGTAACCACTTCCACTGACTCACCTGCGGTGTTGATCGATTGGCCCGGTATGCGCAGACTCGACGTCGGTTTAAGCGCCAGATTGGCGACAATGGTTTGGCCCGACGAAATGCCACCGAGAATGCCACCGGAATTATTCGACAGGAAACCCTCTGGCGACATCTCATCGCGATGCTCTGTACCCTTTTGACTCACTGAGTCAAAACCAGCGCCAATTTCCACGCCTTTGACGGCGTTGATGCCCATCAGTGCATGGGCAATATCGGCATCGAGGCGATCAAAAACCGGCTCGCCGAGACCCACAGGAACCTGTTTTGCGACCACAGTGACCTGCGCGCCGATCGAGTTACCCTCTTTGGTCAGCGCCTGCATATAGGTTTCGAGTTCGGCAATCTTGTCGACATCGGGGAAGAAAAACGGGTTGTTCTCGATTTCAGCGCGGTCAAACCCTTCGGCGACAATCGGTCCCAGCTGTGACACATAGCCGAAAATATCGACGCCCAACTGCTCTTTCAAATACTTTTTCGCGATGCCACCCGCGGCAACGCGCATCGCTGTTTCACGCGCAGAACTGCGTCCGCCACCGCGATAGTCGCGCTCGCCGTACTTCTGATGGTAGGTATAATCTGCATGAGAAGGTCTAAATAAGTCTTTGATTTTACTGTAGTCCTTAGACTTCTGATCTTTGTTTTCAATGATCATTCCGATAGCTGCACCGGTGGTCTTGCCTTCAAACACACCGGAGAGGATTTTCACTTCATCGTCTTCACGGCGCTGGGTGGTATAGCGCGACTGGCCGGGCTTGCGGCGATCGAGATCGGGCTGCAAATCGGCAGCACTGATCTCTAGTCCTGGAGGACATCCGTCGACAATACAACCAATTGCCAAACCATGACTTTCACCAAAGCTGGTGACGGTAAAGAGTTTTCCTATCGTGTTTCCGGACATAGTGCAGGTTAGCCTTAAAGTATCTGCTGACAAGCCAGCGATTATACGTAACTTATTGGAAAGATTCGCGGTGTTCGAGTAACTGCTCGCGGGTCAGCAAAAACACCCCGCCATCACCCTCACTGAATTCGAGCCACAAAAACGGCACTGTCGGGAAGTCCCGTTCCAGGGCCACCCAGGAGTTGCCTACTTCAACTACCAACACGCCCGCATCGGTGAGATGATCGGCTGCCTCGCGCAACAGTCGGCGGGTAAAGTCGAGGCCGTCGTCACCGGAGGCTAAAGCCAACTCAGGTTCGTGATAATATTCGTCGGGCATCGAGGCATAATCGTCGGCATCGACATAGGGCGGGTTGCTGACAATCAGCTCAAACTGCTCGCCGCGCAACTGCTCAAACAGGTCTGATTCAACCGCTGACACTCGATAGTCCAATTTGTGCAGTGCGATATTACTCTGCGCCACTTCCACAGCCTCAGGCGAGATATCACTGACGACTACCTCGGCAGCTTCAAAGGCATAGGCGCAGGCGATGCCGATGCAACCACTGCCGGCGCAGAGATCGAGTACGCGGTTTGGCTCGGCACTGCACCAAGGCTGAAAGCCATTGATAATCAGCTCCGCGATGGGTGAACGCGGAATAATCACACGCTCGTCGACAGTAAAGGGTAACCCACAAAACCAGGCGCGCCCAGTTAGATAGGCCGCGGGAATACGCTCATCAATGCGGCGCTGAAACAACGCCAAAATAGCCGCCTGCTGCGCCGCTGTGAGGGTTCGTTCAAGCACGGCGCGATCAACATCCGGGGCCAGTTCAAGTACAAACGAGAGCAAATAGACCGCTTCATCCCAACTATTGTCAGTGCCATGACCAAAGTAGAGACTACTGTTATCAAACAGCGACTGGCCGTGCTCGAGCATCTCGGCAACCGTATTGGTCGAGACTGTCGTCGAGGGTCTATTCGATGAATCCAAGTCACCATCTGACTCAGTAGTAATGTGATTATCTGGCATGGTTATGCATTCTCCGCTGGGCAAACATTTTACCCTTGAAACTGGCAATAATGTGCACTTTGTTACAGAATGCGCCGTATAACGATACAAACAAAATTTACTTGCCTGGATACACCTTCAATGAGAAATCACTACGAAAAAATCATACAGAGCACTGGCGAAGATATTACTCGCCCGGGGCTTATAGACACCCCTGATAGAGCGGCTAAGGCATTTTCCTACCTCACCAGTGGCTATGAGATGGATATTAAAGAAGTGATCAATGATGCGCTGTTTCCGTCCGATTCAGAAGAGATGGTGATTGTTAAAGATATTGAGCTGTTTTCGCTGTGCGAGCATCATCTGCTGCCGTTTATCGGCAAGTGTCACGTTGCCTATATTCCCAACGGCAAGGTGCTCGGGCTGTCCAAAGTCGCCCGGGTCGTTGATATGTTTGCCCGCCGGTTGCAAATTCAGGAGGCGCTAGCTCAGCAAATTGCCTCGACTATTCAAACTGTGACCGAAGCTCGTGGCGTTGGCGTGATCGTTGAAGCGAAGCATATGTGCATGATGATGCGCGGCGTTGAGAAGCAGAACTCGTCCATGAAAACCTCGGCGATGCTCGGCACCTTCCGCACCGATCAGGCCACCCGCACTGAGTTCCTGACGCTGCTGAATCACAACTAAGCCTAGGCTAAATGTAGCATTCGCTTAAAGCCCACCTAACCGTGGGTTTTTTGTTATCTAGCGGTTAGTGCTTGATGGGCAGAGGCGGATGATTATTGCTCCGCCAGCTGATCGGTTTTGGCCGCGCAAATAAAGTCATTGATATGCAAACCATTAATGGTATGGGTCCACCAGGTCACGGTGACTCTGCCCCACTCGGTGAGTATCGCCGGATGGTGATCTTCGGCTTCGGCCAATTCTGCGACTCGCTGGGTAAAGGCCATAGACTGTGCATAATTGGGAAAGCGAAATTGTTTTTCCAGCTGTTTAACACCGTCGCGCTCTTCAAGCTGCCAGCCGGCAAGCTCGGGCAATAATCTATCCAAATCGGCATCACTCACCGGTGCGGCGTCTGGGCGGCACACCGTGCACTGCTGTTGTTTAAGCTGCGTCATTTCAAATCTCCACATTTTCCAATTAAACCTGTCAAACAAGAATCCAATAGATAGATAAATCGTCACTTCAGAAAACCTTAAGGTTCTAAGCATACAGTGCGCTCATCCGCTCCGCTAGAAAGCGGATTTGACAGTACCCACTTTTTATCGAGCTATCTATTATGCGCTGGAACTTACTTGCCGATGCCACCACTGCAGCCACTCGGCTATATAACAGTAGAACCATCAGTTCTACATCACTCAATGTTCTCGTCGCGGCGCTGCTGACAGCACTGTATAACGACTCTCTATGGCTCAACCTGATAGATATAGTCGGTGTCAAAAGCGCGTCGTCGGTGTATTTTTACCTGACCTTTTATATACTCGCCAGCACAATCTGCTTTAGCTTCCTCAATGTTGCCGCGCTATTTCCCGGGCACAAATACAGTCTGATTTTAATCGTCATCGCCGCTGCAATGGGGTCCTACTTTATCGATCATTACGGGGTTTATATCGACGCCGACATGATCGTTAATGTGTTGCAAACCGATAGCCACGAAACGCTGGAGCTCTTTAACATAGGTTTCCTCCTGCACCTTCTGATCTATGCCGCAGTGCCGAGCTTCTTGATAGTTAAATTAAAGATTATTCAGGATCACGGCTTTAAAGGCCTAATCAAAACCATCTGTGTTCCGGCTATCAGTTTGCTTGCTGCACTAGCACTGTGCTTGCCAAGCTATCAGACCGTGGCTTCCGTCACCCGCACGCACAAAGAGATTCGCTATCTCGTCACACCCAGCAATATTATCTATGGCGCTGCCAAGGCACTGACAGACTCTGAGGGGATCAGACCGACCATCGCTCGTCTTGACGAAACGGCCAACTTAGGTGACACATGGCAGATAAAACCAGAAAAACCTCTACTCTTTGTATTGATCATTGGCGAAACGGCGCGGGCGGCGAATTTTTCCTTAGACGGATATGGGCGCAATACCAATCCCAATTTGGCGGCCAAAGATATTATTTATTACTCTGATGTAACTGCCTGCGGAACCTCAACCGCAATATCGCTGCCCTGCATGTTCTCTGATGATGATCGCGTGCACTTCTCACGCAAAGCGGCAGCAAAAAAAGAGAACCTGCTCGACCTGATTGCTCAGGTTGGACTTGATGTTGCTTGGCTGGATAATAATAGTGGCTGCAAAGGTGTCTGTGCTCGCACACCACAGGTTAGCGTGGAGTATGACCCTGAGACCTGCAGCAACCAGCGCTGCTTTGATCTAGCAATGCTGCCGGTTCTCGATACGCCGGTGAATACAGATCGCGTGATCGTCATGCACCAACAGGGTAGCCACGGCCCCTCTTACTACAAACAGATTCCCGAGGACATGGCTTTCTTTTCACCCAGCTGTGAAACCAGCCAATTGCAAGATTGCTCACGAGAGCAAATTATTAATGCCTATGACAATACGATTCTCTATACCGACCTGTTTATCTCGCAGGCCATTGAGCGCCTGGAACAGCTTAGCGACAGATATACGACGGCTGTTATTTATATTTCCGACCATGGTGAGTCACTCGGCGAAAAGGGTATTTATCTGCACGCTGCGCCCTACTTTATAGCGCCGACAGAACAGATCCAGATTCCCATGCTGGCATGGCTATCGAATGGTTTTAGCGAGCGCTTTGCGATTGACAGACGTTGTCTTAAGCAGACTGCTGCAATGCCCATCTCGCATGACAATCTTTTTAGCTCGGTGCTCGGTCTGCTTGACATAAACAGCACGCTTTATAATCCAGTGCTGGATATTTTCCGTGGCTGTACCAGCCGCTAATGCCTCAGTCTTACTCGAGACATCAAACCGACGCAGTGTTTTATCTGCAGCATGGCCTATTACCAGCCTTGGTGATGGCTGTGCTTTTGGGTCTTATAGCAGGCTTTAAACTGGACAGTACATTGGCGACGATCCTCTATGACAGTCAGGGACAGAGTTGGGCCCTAAAGGATTATTTCTGGCTGGAAACGGTTATACACCAGGGTGGCAGAATATTCTTTGCGCTGCTGTATATAGCGCTTCTCTGCTGCTGCTTGCTGCCAGACTTTAAACAGCACCGAGGCCCACTGGTCTACCTGACACTGAGTATTTTTATCGCGCTAGTCAGTATTAATTTGCTCAAGAAAATCTCAGGCGTTCCCTGTCCCTGGTCGGTTAACTTCCTTGGCGGCAGCCAAGATATGATTGAGTGGTTTCACGGCTTTAACGGCGATTCTGGCTGCTTTCCCGCAGGACATGCCAGCTCTGGTTACGCCTGGGTGGCTCTGTATTTCTTTGCCCTGATGGTATGTCCGGCACTGAAATATCATGGATTGCTATTTGGTATGGCCCTGGGATTGATCTACGGCATCGCGCAGCAATTACGTGGCGCGCATTTTCTCTCTCATGACCTATCGACATTGGCGGTCTGTTGGTTTGTGCCAATGCTTATCTATCCAATATTTTCATCTAACCTGGTCAGCGTCAGCGACCAAAAACGTATGGAGCCACCGCATGAAAATGAAAAAACGTAGCGGAATTAGCCGCATCATCTACGCCGGGCTCTATTCCTATAGAGGGTTGCGCCACAATTTTATTTATGAGGCAGCAATTCGTCAGGAGATAATCGCCGCCACTATTATGATTCCGTTGGCATGTTGGCTTGATGTCACGACCAGCGAGCGACTGTTCCTTATCTGCTCGATATTGCTGGTGATTATTATTGAATTGCTCAACACAGCTATTGAAGCTGCCATCGACCGCATTAGTCTCGACTACCACGAACTGTCAGGATTGGCCAAAGATACTGGCTCTGCGGCGGTATTTGTCAGCCTGCTGCTATGCAGCATTGCCTGGCTGATGATTGGCATTCCATTACTGAAATAATAAGAGGCTTAGAATCTACTCAGCGCATAAAGTCAGTGGGTTTCTCAATTTCATAAAAGGCGTCGGTTATCGATTCAAGCTTTTCCTCAAGCACTTTTCTGGCATCGTAGAGGCCGCGATTGTAATGGTAGGCACCCACTTCTTCAGAGAAGAAGTCGAGTAAAAACTCAGCATCAAACTGGGCGATATCCTGATCCAGCTCCTCGCGAAAGTAGAGCTTTATTTTATTCACGATCGCGCCTTTTTCAGCATCAGAGAATTCAATTTTAGCCAACGGTGGCCTCCTCTTATTCGTTAATAAATTAGGCTGGCAATATAAATCGCTGAACTTCATCAGCGACCTGCTGGGCCTGTTCTTCCATATGTAAATGGTGTGAGCCTGGCATTTTCAGCAGTCGGAAATTGACCAGCCAGGAGAAGGTTTCATGCTGCAGTGCATCGGGGGTAAAGCCGCTGTCTTCGGCTTGGATCAGTATTACCGGCGCCGTCACTGAGGTATAAAAATCTTTCATATGATCTCGGGTTAACTTGATCTGCGATGCCGCCTTTAGACGCTGATCAGTGTGCCAGTAAAAGCCTTTCTCATGCTGGCGAACACCGCGCTCGGCCAAGACAGAGGCAGCACCCTCTTTTAAAGGTATAAAGCCATTTACCCGCGCCTGAACTGCGCGATCATAGTCTGCAAAGAAACTCGGTGCCGAGGCACCGAAACGTTTGTTTTCATAAACAGATTTGGCCATCTGCTTAGCCGACCCATTGGCGTCGGCAAGACCTGGCAGATAACCATCGATCAGTGCAGCATGGGTGATGCGATCGGGAAATGTGCCGGCAATCAGGCTCGCGATAATGGCGCCGCGGGAATGACCTAACAGTGCAAATCGATCCCAGCCAAGCTGATCTGCCACCGCGAGAACTTCAGCGATATCTTGCCAGATATTGTAGCCAGAGTCGGCTGAGCGAAAGCTGCTACCACCATGACCAGCACAGTCCAGTGCAATCACATGCATATCACTCATAAAAGGCAGCATGACATCAAAGCTGGCGGCGTTGTCGAGCCAGCCGTGCAGAGCGATAACTGGCGTGTAGCCGGGTGAGCCCCACTCTTTTGCAGTGAGGGTTAAGCCATTTACTTGAAAGGTTCTTTCACAGATAAAACTAAGAGACATCGTCAATCCCGTTATTATTGATTTATTGACCGGTTGAAAAACAGTCCCTTGATTGATCAATCGCTTGCACAGGCTAAAAAAAACCAGCTGAGGCAATACCGCAGCCGGCGATTTTTTACACTATATTCAGTTTACTTTGTGGTTTTGTTGCTGCCTTCGTCTGAGTCAGATTCATCAGCAGTAAACGAGGGTATATCATCGTCGATCACGTCTTCAGCATCGACCAATTCGGCCTCTTCAACGACATCAACTGGACGCACCGAATAACCCTCTGACGGGTTAATGGAGGGCCACTCATCAAAGGGAAAAGGCTTGTCTTCACTATTAAAGGTCAGAAACATCAAGGTCTGATAGACCCACTTACCCAAACCCTGACCAAGATTTCGCAGATTTTGATTGTCGCTGCCAGTGAACAGTACAAAGATAAACTGCACCACAACGACAATACTGATAACCAGCCGCGCGGCCGCCAGCAGTAAGCCGAATAAGAGCATGTACGCGGCACGGATCCAGGTGTTGGAATTGGTTAAAGGCATTTTTTTATCGCTCATTTGATTTCACCATAAATTCAACATCAGTATTTTGCTCTGCAACCATCATGCTGCGCAGCGACTCAATAATCGGTCGCTGCTCAAACATTGTGGCGTACAGAGCTGAGGCCAACGGCATATAAATACCTAATTTGTCAGCTCTCTCCTTGACTAGTTTAGTCGTATTTACGCCTTCAGCCACTTGCCCAACATCAATAATCGCCTGCTCGAGACTTTTACCCTCGCCCAATGCCAGACCGATCCGGAAGTTGCGGCTCAGGGGTGAACTACAGGTCACGTAGAGGTCTCCAACACCACTCAAGCCCAGAAACGTCATGGGATCGGCGCCGAGGTGGCTAGCAAAACGACTCATTTCGGCGAGGCTGCGGGTTAGTACAACGCTTTTGGTGTTTTGCCCAACCTGCATCGCTTCAGCAATACCGGCAACGATGGCATAAATATTTTTTAGCGCACCGGCGAGCTCGACCCCGTAGCGATCATGGTTGGCATAGATTCTGAAGTATTTAGACGCCAACAGTTGCTGCACGAGAGTGCAGATAGCGTCGTGCTCACTGGCAATAACCGTGGCGGTGATTTCATAGTTGGCGATCTCTTTCGCCAAGTTGGGGCCGCTAATGACACCGACTTGGTTGCCCGGCAGCTCCTGCCCAAGAATCTGGCTTGGCAGCGCAAAACTGTCCGCTTCAATTCCTTTGGCGGTGCTGATAAGGGCAACATCACTGTCGATCCATGGTTTGGCCTGTTGCGCTACAAGCCGCAGCGCGGAGCTGGGCACTGCAAAAAAGACGCTGTCTACAGAGTCTAAGGCCTGCTGCATATCATTGGTAAAATGCAATCTTGAGTCAAAACGGTAGCCGGGAAGATAGGCGCGGTTTTCGCCACTGCTGACAATATCCTCAAGCTGTTGCTCGCTACGCATCCACAGGGTCGTGGCATATCCATTGACCGCCAGCATATTGGCAATCACGGTGCCAAAGCTACCTGCCCCCAATACGGCGATTTTATGCTTATTCTTGTTTGTCAAAAAGACCCTGCTCCAGTTAGATGAATCGGACTGAGTTGGGCATTATAAGGCGATGTAGGCGGCAGTGACAGTCGCCAAAAATAAAAAAACCTGTCGACGAAAAGCTCCATCGACAGGTTTTTTTTGTTGCGGCACAATGATTGTTAGGCTTCAAACATCAGACGGTTGAGTTCCTGAACAAACTGAGCTGGATTTTCCAGTGGTCGTCCAGCAGACAATGCAGCCTGATCAAACAGTAGGCTGGCCAATACTTTGGCTCGCTCTTCGTCAGCTTCACTGTCGAGTTTATTGACCAGCGGATGCTCTGTATTGATTTCAAGAATTGGCTTGGCCTCGGGCACCGGCTGCCCGGCCGCGGCCATAATCTTGCGCATCTGCTCGCCCATATCATTGGCACCCACCACCAGACAGGCTGGCGAACTGGTCAGACGTGTGGTGGTGCGAACCTCTTCAACTTTGCCATCGAGCAGAGACTTAAGGCGCTGCAACAGAGCACCCTGCTCCTTATCGTCGCCCTCGCTGCCATCAGCATCGTCAGCTTTAGGCTCTTCGCCAGTGATCTTGCTGAGATCCAGTTCGCCGCGGGCAATATCCTGAAACGACTTGCCATCAAACTCGGAAAGGTAGCCCATCATCCATTCGTCAATGCGGTCCGACATCAATAGCACTTCGATACCATGTTTGCGGAAGACTTCTAGGTACGGGCTATTGTTAATGACCGAGTGGCTGTCACCGGTGAGGTAATAGATCTTGTCCTGCCCTTCTTTCATGCGACCGATGTAATCGCTAAGACTGACTTCTGGAGCCGCAGACTCACTGGTGGAGCTGGCGAATCGGAACAGCTTGGCAATTTTCTCACGGTTGCTGTGGTCTTCGCTTGGGCCTTCTTTTAATACCGGCCCGAACTGCGCCCAGAAAGTCGCATATTTTTCAGGCTCGTTGGTGGCCATTTTGCCAAGCATATCCAGCACACGTTTGGTCAGGGCGGCACGAATGCTATCGACCAGTGGCGTCTTTTGTAAAATTTCACGGGAGACATTCAGCGGCAGATCTGCACTGTCGAGAACACCTTTAACAAAGCGCAGATACATCGGCATAAACTGCTCAGCATCGTCCATAATAAAGGTGCGCTTGATGTATAGCTTGATACCGCGCGATGCCTCACGCTGGTAGAGATCCATCGGTGCCATACCGGGGATATAGAGCAGACTAGTGTAATCCTGCTTGCCTTCTACTCGGTTGTGACTCCAAGACAGTGGCTCGGCAAAATCATGTGACACCAGTCGATAAAATTCTTTGTACTCGTCATCACTAATATCCTGACGCGAACGCGTCCACAATGCCTGAGCATCGTTGACCGCTTCCCATTCTGGCGCTTTGACTTCGGGTTTATCGGCCTCAGCATCATCTTCAGCGCCGGGCATGGGTGGCGTCTCCTGCTTGAGCATCTGCACCGGGATAGCAATATGGTCAGAGTATTTCTTCACAATACTGCGCAGGCGCCAATCGTTGGCAAACTCTTGCTCATCACCTTTTAGGTGCAGCGTGATCGAGGTGCCGCGCTCGGCACGCTCGATGGGTTCGATTTGATAATCAGCTTCACCGTCACAGGACCAGCGAATCGCTTCATCGGCAGCCGCACCCGCGCGGCGAGTTTCAACCACTACTTTGTCGGCAACAATAAACGAGGAATAAAAACCGACACCAAACTGACCAATTAACTGCGAGTCTTGCTTTTGGTCGCCGGTCAGGTTTTTCAAAAACTCGCCGGTACCTGAGCGAGCAATGGTGCCTAAATTGGAGATCACTTCATCCCGTGACATACCGATACCATTATCGGAAATAACCACGGTTTTGGCTTCTTCATCAACGGCGATACGAATACGCAGATCGCCATCATCTTCATAGAGGGCGGCATTTTCGAGGGCTTCAAAGCGCAATTTATCAGTGGCGTCTGAGGCATTCGAAATCAACTCGCGTAAAAATATCTCCTTGTTGGAGTACAGCGAGTGAATCATAAGATGAAGAAGCTGCTTAGCTTCAGTTTGAAAACCCAGTGTTTCGGCTTTGGCTTTAGCGTTTGCTGTCATTTGCTGATGATCTCCTGATCTGATGTTGTTGGCATGAACTGTTTTCATGGCATATCAGATGGGGGCGGAGAAAGAGATTTCAAGCACTCAGATTAGAAAGTGACAGCGCGCCGTGGCAATCGGTGTTTGCTCGTCATCCTGCCAGGCGGTCGCCGACACATTGGCTAGCTTTTTACCCTGCCGCATAACAGTGCAACTGGCGTAGATAGTCTTGTAACGACCCGGACGCAGATAGTCGAGGGAGAAGTCGACGACTTTAGGCACGTCGGCTATATCGAGGTTATAAATAATTTCAATGGCCGCCGCTAGCTCAAGGAAACCACCAATCACCCCGCCGTGAATCGCCGGCAATGACGGGTTACCGATATTCGATGCGCGTTTGTCCAGCCAATAGAGCAGACGCTGATCCTCGACCTTGGCCTGTGCGCCAATAAAGGCTGCGTAGGGAATCATATCCAGCAGCGCTTGAGGATGCCGTTCCAAGCGAGCCGCCTCGACGTTATCTCGCCAATCCAGCAGCAACTGTTCACTATTCTGCTTATTCATTAGCGACTCTCGCTATCAGTGATTGGGGTCTGACGCCAAGGCATCAAGCGACGCAGTTTTTTCAGCGCGATACTGCGAAACTGAATGCTTTTCGAATCAACCTTCATAAAGTTAGCCACGCAGTGAGCAATTGGGCTGTCTTTATCGTCCTGCCAGGCAAGGCCGCGACAAAAAATCACATTGGATGACTGACGGTAGACTTTCGCCTCCACGTAAATCGGCTTGAACGGCTGCGCTGGGCGCATATAGTCAAGACGCAGATCCATGGTCGGGGTCACTGAAGGCGACTTTTGGATTGTCATTGCAGCACAACCACAGGCGGTGTCGAGCAGGCTGACAATGGTGCCGCCGTGAACCACTCCGGTAATCGGGTTGCCGACTAAGTCTTCGCGATAGGGAAAGGTCAGATGGGTTTCGCCACGCTCAAGTTTGTCCAGAGTAAAACCCAGGGCAGCGCCATGACCATTGCGCTCTAGCGCGTATTTAAGGGCTGGCCGAACCAGCGCCATTTTCATATCAAAGGCCATGTTTTTACTGTTCTATGCTAGGTCAAGTTAGAAGGTCAAGAGGTTTAGTTTAACAGTTATTGTTTTAGAACTATCGGGTTATTTCACCATAGGACATGGGCTTATAAGGTCTCAGCCTGTACCTTGAGAATTTCCCCTTTGTCATCCTGGAAGAGCGCAACGAATCGAAGGACCCGCGGTGTCCAAAATGCAGCAGTATTCTGTCGATACTCGGTATTGAGTCGAGCCCCTTTTTAATTAGGATAATTTTATTAGATTGTTACCGAACTGTAGTAGGCTAGTGAAAAAAAGACGTCACCTGTCGCGGAGAGCTTATTCCGGTCAGGCAAAAGAACGTCGTAAAAAGGGGCAATTCCAATGAAAAACTTTACCAATAAAGTCGCAGTTATCACCGGTGCCGGTTCAGGCATGGGCCGCTACCTAGCCGTACTTCTCGCCAAAGCGGGCGCCAATATCGCCGCCTGTGAGATCAATCAAACAACCCTCGCAGAGACCGTTGCGATGCTCTCAGACTACCCGGTTAAAGTCTCCAGCCATATTCTTGATGTCGCCGACAAAGTCGCTATCGAAGCCCTGCCCGAGCAGGTTATTGCCGAGCATGGCTGTGTTGACTTGGTGTTTAATAACGCCGGAGTGACGGTTGATTCCACCTTTGAAGAACTGTCCGAGACCGACTGGGACTGGGTTTTTAATATCAATTTACAGGCTGTGATTAATTCAAGTCGCGCCTTTTTACCCCATCTAAAACAGCGCCCAGAAGCCGCGCTTATTAATACCTCGTCTATCTTTGGCATGATCGCCCTGGAACGACAGTCGGTTTACCACACCGCCAAATTTGCCGTGCGCGGCTTTACCGAATGCCTCGCCAAAGAAATGAAAGACAGCACAGTGCAGATACATTGCGTGCACCCCGGCCATATTGGCACCAATATTGTGACCAATGCGCGCATGAACAAAAGCGCAGCATCCGCCAGCTCAATGCAGCGCTTGGTGGGCAAAGTGATGGGGCTAGGCGATAG
>JAFMBY010000139.1 GCA_017858135.1 Porticoccaceae bacterium
GCCGCAGCCGGTATCAATCGTCCGGATGTGTTTCAACGCATGGGGTTTTACCCGCCACCCCCAGGTGTTACTGATATCCCCGGGCTCGAAGTCTCCGGCACGGTAGTAGCTGTCGGCGCGGGAGTGACGGATTGGGCGATTGGCGATCAGGTTTGTGCGCTGCTAGCAGGCGGTGGTTATGCTGAGTATGCGCTTGCAGAAGAGTCTCTATGCTTACCCATTCCTGAGGGACTGGATCTAGTCGATGCTGCGGCATTGCCGGAGACCTGCTTTACGGTTTGGCACAATCTGTTTGAACGCGCGGAGTTAAAAGCCGGTGAATGGCTGCTGGTGCACGGCGGTTCCAGCGGCATTGGCACCACCGCGATTCAGATGGCAACGGCCATGGGTGTCAATGTGATCACTACGGCAGGCTCGGATGAAAAATGCGCGGCCTGTGAGGAGCTGGGTGCGGTCAAGGCGGTGAACTATAACCAGCAAGACTTTGTTGAAGTGTGCAAAGAGCTGACCGGCAGCGGCGTCAATGTGGTGTTGGATATGGTTGGTGGTGACTATATACAGAGAAATTTTAGTGCCTGCGCGCCGCAAGCGAGAATTGTTAGCATCGCCTTTCTGCGCGGCTCGACAGCGCAATTGGACCTGATGCCGCTAATGCTCAAACAGCTGGTCTTAACCGGCTCAACCCTGCGCGCTCAGTCGCTGGAAAATAAAGCCCGCATTGCCGCTGGTGTTGAGTCACAGGTCTGGCCGCTGATCGCCGAGGGCAAATTTAAACCTGTTATCAACAGCCGCTTTGCATTGGCTGAGGCAAACAAAGGACATGCACTAATGGAATCAAGTCAGCATATTGGTAAAATCCTGCTAAGCATTTAATTATGAACTCAGTAATCGAGAACCCCCATGGCAAATAAAGAATCGCGACTGGTTTACTCCACTGATTCAGGGCGCATTACCCAAGCGCCAACAGAACAGATCGTCGAGAGCGACGGCACGGTGCGTATTCGCCGCGAAACCAAAGGTCGCAAGGGCAAAGGCGTCACCACTGTCTCAGGGTTAGGCCTGGCAGAGAGCGACCTAAAAACACTGGCCAAACAGCTTAAACAGACATGCTCGACGGGCGGCACGGTGAAAGATGGCGTGATTGAAATTCAGGGCGACCACCGCGATACCCTTAAAGCCCAACTGGAAAAGCTTGGCCACACTGTCAAACTGGCGGGCGGCTAATATGGCTAAAACAGCCAAACCCTATGGCAGCTGGCCATCCACTCTCAGCGCCGAGTTAATCACCCGCGCAGCACCGGGGTTAAATTTTCTCCAGTCCCATGGCGAGCGTCTGTTCTGGGTTGAAAGCCGTCCCTGGGAAGCGGGTCGCAACGTCATTATGTGCCGCGAGGGTGATGGCAGCACCCGCGATCTGTTGCCGGCACCCTTTAGCCACCAGAGCCGCGTGCATGAATATGGTGGCATGGCTTATGCCATGGACGATAGCCATCTGTACTTTGTAAATGCCGCCGACCAGCGTATTTATCAGCTGGCACTAGCCGAGGACAAACAGCCCGTCGCCATCACAGCCGCAGGGTCGCGCTTTGCCGATCTAGTCATTGATCAGGCGCGCCAGCAGCTTATTGCCGTCGGTGAAACTCACCATGACAATCGCGAACCAGAAAACACCCTTGTCAGTATTGACCTCGCCGATGGCAGTCTCAGTACTCTGGTCAGCGGCGCCGACTTTTATGCCTTCCCGCGCATCAGTCCCGACAGCAAACAGCTTTGTTGGATTGAGTGGCAGCATCCCAATATGCCTTGGGATAGCACTCAACTGTGGCTGGCCAATTTCAGTGATGGCGGTCTAAGCGATAAGATGTTGGTGGCCGGTGCCGATAACAATGAAGCCATTTTTCAGCCCCAGTGGTCGCCAGACAATCAGCTCTATTTTGTTTCGGATAAAAATAACTGGTGGAATATCTACCGTATTGAAAATGGCAGCAGCCAGCCCGTACTTGAAATAGAGGCCGAATTTGCCACGCCGCTGTGGCAGTTTGGCATGACCAGCTATGACTTTATTGATGCCGATACTATTGCCTGCGTCTATACCAAAAATGGCATCTGGCACAGTGGGTTTATCGACATTCAATCAGGCCAACTGAACACAATAAAGTGTCAATACAGCAGTATGCAGGCCGTCACCTGCCATCAAGATAAACTCTATTTAGTCGCTGGTGCCGCAGCATTGCCCAGTGAGCTGATTAGTATCAGCCGGCACGCTAAGGTCACCTCAATCTACTCCCCTGCTACCTTAGCGCTGGCCCCTGAAAATCTCTCAGAGCCGCAATCCATTTTATTTGCCAGTGGTAGAGATAACCAGCCAGTACATGCATTTTATTATCCGCCAACCAATGCGAACTACTGCGGTATCGAAGGCGAATTGCCGCCGGTGATAGCCCTTTGTCATGGCGGCCCCACTGGTGCCACCGACAGCGGTTTAAACCTTAAACTGCAGTACTGGTGCAACCGTGGCTTTGCCGTGGTGGATATCAA
>JAFMBY010000063.1 GCA_017858135.1 Porticoccaceae bacterium
CCCTTAGCGCTCATCATCCTGCGGTGGGTGTTTAACCACCGCTTGAATCACCCAGCTGTCCTCGAAGTAGACCACATAGTCCGCGTAGATCCACTGACTAATCGGTGGCTCACCCACCGCCGCGGTCATCTCCTCGGGGTCACCAAACTCTTGTAATACAGCGTTTTTATGCATGCCGCGCTGGGGCAAGGGCAGCTCTGACTGACGGGTTTGCTCGCCAATTGGCAAGGTAATTTGCTCTGCGGCAAGAGTGCTGCTCAGGGTGGTGCTTAGGGTAGTAATCGCCAGAGCCAATATCAGGTTTTTCATAGCCAACATTCCTTTGTTATAAATTGCTGCGGATTCAACTGCATTAATTGTAGGACACAGAAGAGCCTGTGACCGTGATTGGGTTTTACAAATTAGATATGATCTATGTCGTATTTGATTGCAGAGGAAGTCGAAACCGGAATAGATATTTGACTGGTTTGATGCTGCGATCTTCCCGGCTATCGATCACGACCAGGTGTCTATTCTCGGATATGGAGTTGGCGTTCAGGAAAGGACGGCTAGATTACCGGGTATAATTGGGTATAATCGGGTATAAAAATCGAGTATCAGATACAGTAACTGAGGCATAGATGAAAGAGCCGTTAATCACCGTTGGCCAGGATGTCTTGCAGCTTATCGCCGAGATCGATGAGTTCAAGGGTCAATGGCAGGCATTGAAAGCACTCTCACCGGAGCGCCTACAAAAATTACGCAAAGTGGCGACGATTGAAAGTGTTGGCTCGTCCACACGGATCGAGGGGGCAAAGCTTTCTGATTTGCAGGTGGAAACACTGCTTTCAAATCTTAGTTCGACATCCTTTAAGACCCGTGATGAACAGGAAGTGGCCGGATATGCCGAAGTGATGGATTTGGTATTTCAGGCTTATGAAGAGCTAAATCTTACTGAAAATCATGTCCGTCAATTACACCAAACTTTGCTCCGTCATAGCACTAAAGATGATCGACATCGGGGCTCCTATAAAACACTTCCTAACCATGTGGTGGCAAAAGACGCTGATGGGCGTGAAATCGGCATAGTATTTGAAACAGCCACGCCATTTGACACGCCCAGAGAAATGCAAGAACTGGTGGGATGGGCAGCCAAAGCCTTTGATGAATCGACGATGCATCCGCTTCTAATCATTGCCGTCTTCAATGTGGTTTTTTTGGCCGTTCATCCGTTTCAGGATGGTAATGGCAGGCTTTCACGTATTCTAACCACATTACTGTTATTACGTGCAGGTTATGAATATGTGCCTTATGCTTCATTGGAAAGCATCGTTGAAGAAAACAAAAACCTTTACTACAAGGCCCTCCGGCGTACCCAAACGACACTCAAGAATGATGCTCCTGATTGGCAGCCATGGCTGGGCTTCTTTCTGCGCTGCATGAAAAAACAAAAGGTCAATCTTGCCGCTAAGGTAGAACAAGAAAAGACCGCCAGTGATAGCTCGTTGCCGTTGCTCTCCGTTCAGGTGCTCAAACTCTTGGGAGTGCACGAGCGTTTAACAATTGCACAGATGGTAGAGTTCACGGACGCGAACCAAAACACATTGAAAGTCAGGTTACGTGAGCTGGTCAACGAGGGACGTATCCAGCGACATGGGAAAGCACGGGCCACTTGGTACAGCATTGCATGACTGTGAAGGGCTCTCCTTAAGCCATGCAATCTTGTGTGTCCTGCGGCTTTCGGGTTTAATCCCTGCATGTTAACCAACCTCCCACTTTTTATTGGCTTGCGCTATATGCGCAGCAAACGGCGCGATGGCTTTGTGTCGTTTATTTCGCTGTTTTCCCTGGCGGCGATGGCGCTTGGGGTGATGGCATTAATTGTGGTGCTGTCGGTGATGAATGGCTTTGATCGCGAGATCAAAATGCGGCTGCTCAGAGTGGTGCCGCATATCAGCGTGACCAGTCCAGAGGGGCTAAATATTGCGCAGATTAACCAGCTTGAGACTGAGTTAAAGACCGACAGTGAAGATGCTCCGGTCAGAGTACTCTCGGTGGTGCCAATGTTGCAGAGCTTTGTGATGGCATCTCGCGATGAACACCAAACCGGTCTCGTGCTGCAAGGCATTGATCCGCAGTCGAGGACCGCAGACAAGCTCGCGGAAAATATGATCAGTGGTTATGTCGGCCAGTTGCAGGAAGGGCAGTTTGGTGTGGTGATTGGCAGCCAGATTGCGCGCAAGTTAGATTTATTTGTCGGTGATACGTTACAACTGACCTTGCCTTCGGTGACAGTGACCCCGGCCGGAGTATTCCCTCGTATCAAGCGAGTGATAGTCACCGGTATCTTTCAGGTTGGTGCTCAAGTGGATGCCTCGGTGGCATTTATCCATTTTCGCGACGGGCAGAAGCTGTTGCGCTTGGGGGATCGCTTTCAGGGTGTGCAGCTTGAGCTGTCCGATGCTTTTCTCGCCGATAATTGGCTCAGTGCGCAAACCGGCAAGCGCTTTCTAAAGGATAATCTAAACGACGATCTGCAATGGCGCACCTGGAGCGATAATATGGGCACGCTGTTTCAAGCCATGCGCATGGAGAAAGTGATTGTCAGCCTGTTACTGTCAGTGATTATTGCGGTGGCGGCGTTTAATATTGTCGCCAGCCTGGTGTTGATGGTCTCCGATAAGCGCAAGGATATCGCGGTGATCCGCACTCTGGGTGCAACGTCAGGGACGGTGATGAAAATATTTGTGATTCAGGGTCTGGCTGTGGGTAGTTTGGGTATTCTTGCTGGCACGCTGCTGGGTTGTCTGCTGGCCTATTTTGTCGGTGACATTGTTGCTGGGCTGGAACAGCTCAGTGGCAGCTATATTTTTGATCCCTCAATTTACCTAATCAGTGCGCTGCCATCCAAAATACTGCTCAGCGATGTCCTGATGGTTGTTGGCAGTGCTTTGATTGTCAGTTTTGTCGCTACACTCTATCCCGCCTGGCGAGCGGGCAAAGTCTTGCCTGCGGAGGCATTGCGTTATGACCACTGATGTTCCTTATGTCCTAGAAGCCAAGGCCGTTGGTCGCGATTATCAGCAGGGCGACAGCCTGCTGCCGGTGCTGCGGGATACTAATATTGCGGTTAAAGCGGGTGAAAAGCTCGCGGTGGTTGGGGTTTCTGGCTCCGGTAAAACGACCTTGCTTAATTTGCTTGGTGGGCTCGATGATCCGACTGCGGGCAGCGTGATGGTTTGCGGTAAAGACTGGCAGCAGCTGGATATTTCGGCGCGGGCTAAGTGGCGCAATCAGCATGTTGGCTTTGTCTATCAGTTTCATCATCTACTCGGTGAGTTTAGTGCGTTGGAAAATGTCGCCTTACCCTGCCTGATTGGTGGCGCGTCGGTGGCTGAGGCGCAACAGCGCGCAGAGGAGTTGCTCGGCAAGGTGGGTCTTGGGGATCGTCTGAAACATAAGCCGTCGGAACTGTCCGGTGGTGAGCGACAACGAGTCGCCATTGCCCGGGCCTTGGTCACGTCTCCCTCTGTAGTGTTAATGGATGAACCGACCGGCAATCTCGATCCGAGCACCGCTGGGGTGATACTGGATCTGCTGCTGGTGCTTAATCAAACATTGAATATCTCCTTTGTGGTGGTCACCCATGACCCCGCTATTGCCGCGCGAATGGATCGCCAAGTCAATTTGATCGATGGTCAGCTGGTGGAGCTGGAGGCTGCGGTTGTTTAAGCCTCTGCCACTCTTTATTGGGCTGCGCTACTTTTCCTCAGGCGGGGGCGGCAACCGTCTGGTGTCGTTTATTTCGCTGTTGGCGATTAGTGGTCTGGTGCTGGGTGTCGGTCTGTTAATTATTGTGCTGTCGGTGATGAACGGCTTTGATCGCGAATTGCGCGAGCGCATCCTCTCGGTGGTTCCCCATGTACAGATCATTCACCAGCAGGGTGTTGCCGATTGGCGTGCCGATAGCTTGCTGATCGCTGGACAGCCTTCGGTGACTGAAGTGACGCCCTACAGTGAAGTCAACGGACTGGTACATTTTCGTCAAACCAGCAGGCCGATTCAGCTGCTTGGTCTCGATGACAGTGCAGTGCCCGCAGGGCTCAACAAGGTGCTTGCTGAAGCCGCAGTCAGCGTACCGCAGGGTAATCAGCTGCTGCTTTCCGAAGTGCTGGCGCAAAGTTTAAATATACAGCTGGGGCAGCGCCTGACGGTGATTGTGCCAGCGGCTCAGGGGCCCACCGTGGCACAGGCCTTCACCGTGGCGGGGGTGTTTGCCACCCACACTGAAATTGATCAGCTGTTGGCCATTGGTTCACTGCCGCAGGTTGCCGAACTCGCTGGCGTTCCTGGGTTGGTCAACGGTTTTCGGGTCCAGGTCGATGACCAATTTAATGCTCGTCAGCTCGGTTACCGGATGCTTGAGGAGTTGCCGTTTGGTTACGGCTTTAGGGACTGGTTTCAGACCCATGGCAATCTCTATCAGGCGATTCAGCTGTCGCGCAATATGGTTGGCTTGCTGATCTTTATGATTATCGCCATCGCCGCCTTTAATGTGATTTCGATGTTGATGATGTCGGTAATGGATAAACGCAAAGATATTGCCATCCTCCAGACCCTGGGTCTGACCCGCGCAGATATCCTGCGACTATTTCTCACTCAAGGCGTCATGATTGGATTGTTTGGCATCGCCATTGGCGTGCTGCTAGGCATACTCGGCTGTCTCTGGGTGGCTGATTTTGTGCTTTGGCTAGAGTCATTACTGGGTGTCACCTTCCTCAATACCGAGGTCTACCCAATTGACTATATTCCAGTGGATATGCGCGGGTCCGATGTGCTGATGGTAGCGCTGGCGGCAGTGGGTTTAAACTTGCTCGCTACCCTTTATCCGGCGCTGCGCGCCAGTCGCATGGTCCCGGCGGATGAGCTGCGTTACGAATAGATCAGTCGATTATTTTTTCAGTTTTTCGAGGCGTGCGAGTTTGCGCTTTTCCCAGTTGCTGATCACCTTCCAGCGCCAGAGAAAGTTAATCAATAAATAGCCCGCGGCAGCCCCAGCAAAGCCACACAGCAGACTGCCAATCATCAGCGGCACCATAATCTGTGTCCCCATGCTTGAGAACCACGCCCAAGTGAGCGATATGGTGAAATCAATCGGGGCACTGCCAAGCACTGCTGTGCCGACGCGATAGGTGAGATAGAACATCGGTGCAATGGTCACCGGATTGCTGATCCAGATAAAGCAGATCGAAATCGGCAGATTGGCACCCCACCAGAATGCTAGTCCTGCGGCGATAAAGGTTTGTCCCGGCAGCGGAAGGAACGCCACCAGGATGCCGATAAAGACGGCCAGAGAGACTGACTCGCGATTCAGGTGCAAGATATTGGGGTCGCCAATTAACGGCGCGGTCCAGCGCATTGAAGGATGCTTCAATACGGTCGCTAAGTCGGGCAGTAGCTTGCGAATAATTTTTCGTGGCATGGCGTGTAAGGTTATCAACTCAAGACAGTTATTATGACCCCAATACGGTTGCCTAACTACTTAATTAATCATTGGCGACGCAAAAAAAGTATTCGCTCAAAGGTCTGAAATACGGACTTATCGCTCTTCCATCGCTACAATAGCGGCTGACTTTAATCACTAGGAAACTGTATGCAACCGGCACTGGCAATTGATCAGCTGAGTAAAACCTACGAGGGTAATTTTCAGGCATTAAAAGGTATTTCTCTGACGGTGCAGCAGGGGGACTTCTTTGCATTGCTAGGGCCCAATGGTGCAGGCAAATCCACGACTATTGGTATTATCTGCTCTCTGGTATTGAAAACCAGCGGTTCGGTGAGCATTTTTGGTTGTGACATCGACAGTGACTTCTCGCAGGCAAAGCAGCATGTCGGTGTGGTGCCCCAGGAATTTAATTTTAATCAGTTTGAAAAGCCGATTGATATTCTGATTAATCAGGCTGGCTATTTTGGTATTCCTCGCGATATCGCCATTCAGCGCGCCGAGAAATATCTTCGTCAGCTCGGCCTTTGGGACAAGAGCCATGTGCCGTCGCGAACCCTATCCGGCGGCATGAAGCGACGTTTGATGATTGCCCGGGCACTGATGCATGAACCCAAGTTGCTGGTGCTCGACGAGCCCACAGCCGGGGTTGATATCGAACTGCGGCGTTCGATGTGGGAGTTTCTGCGTGAGATTAATGCCAGTGGCACGACGATTATTTTAACCACTCACTACCTTGAAGAGGCCGAGAGCCTGTGCCGCAATGTGGCGATTATCGATCATGGCCAGATTGTACAAAATACCAGTATCCGCGAGTTGCTATCGCAGCTTAACAAAGAGCTCTTTGTGCTGGATATCCGCGAGACCTTGAGCGATTGCCCGACGATTGAGGGGTATCCGCTGACACGGGTTGATGCCAATACGCTGGAAGTCGAAGTAGAAAAGTCTCAGTCGATTAATCAATTGTTTGAAGTGCTCAGCAAGCAGGGCATTCATGTGCTGAGTATGCGCAATAAGACCAATCGACTGGAAGAACTTTTCTTCACTATGGTTGAGAAAAATCTGACAGGAGAGAGCCATGACTAGCCAGCAAAAATGGATTGCCTTTATCACCATAGTGCGCCGCGAGATTCAGCGCTTTTTACGCATCTGGCCACAGACTCTCTTGCCGCCGGTGATTACCATCGTGCTTTACTTTGTTATTTTCGGCACCCTGATTGGTTCGCGGATCGGTGAGATGTCGGGGCTACCCTATATCCAGTTTGTCGCGCCAGGTCTGATTATGATGTCGGTAATCACCAACTCCTACTCCAACGTCGTGTCATCATTTTTTGGTTCGAAGTTCCAGCGCAATATTGAAGAGTTGCTGGTATCGCCGGTGCCGAGTTGGATAATTTTGTCCGGTTATGTGGTGGGGGGAATGAGTCGCGGTCTCGGTGTCGGCCTTATCGTCACCATTCTGTCGCTCTATTTTGCCGACTTCAGTATTCACAGTTTGCCGGTAACCATTGGTATTGTGCTGATGACATCGTTTATGTTCTCGCTGGCAGGTCTCATCAACGCGGTGTACGCGCGCAGCTTTGATGATATTTCGATTATTCCGACCTTTGTGTTGACCCCGCTAACCTATCTCGGTGGCGTGTTTTATTCCATCGATTTGCTCGGCGATTTCTGGGGTAACGTATCGTTGATCAATCCGGTACTGTATATGGTCAACGCCTTCCGCTACGGCATAGCGGGTATCAGCGATATCAATATTGTCTGGGCGTTCTCTATGGTTGCACTGTTCTCCGCACTCCTTTTCGCCGTGGCGCTCAACCTGCTGGAAAAAGGCTCGAGGCTGCGCAGCTAATGGCAGATTACTCTTCGACAGAACTCGGCAAAGTCACTCGCTACGGTGATCGTTATGACCCATCGCTGCTGGATCCGATTCCTCGCGCGGTGGCTCGCGAGCAACTGGCGGCAGATGCCACGGGCCCATTGCCCGATTTCGTCGGTGTTGATCTGTGGACCGGCTTTGAAATTTCCTGGTTAAATAAAGATGGCTTGCCACAGGTTGCCATTGCCGAGTTTTTGGTGCCCTGTACCAGCCTCAATATCGTCGAGTCGAAGTCGTTTAAACTTTATTTAAATTCATTTAATCAGAGTTCCTTTGACTCCTCGCAGGCAGTGCAGGAAGTGATGATCTCAGATCTGTCGGCCGCCGCGCAGGGTGATGTTGAGGTGATCTTTTACCAGCTCGCAGAGTACAACGGCTTTAGGCCTATCAGCGAGCCCGACGGTAGCTGTCTCGATCAGCAGAACATTGCCATTGATTGCTATCAGCCGAACTCCGACTTTTTAGTACTGGAGGAGGGCGAGCCGTGCACCGAGACGCTCTATTCACATCTGCTGAGAACCAACTGTCCCGTGACCGATCAGCCGGATTGGGCATCGGTGTATATCAGCTATCAAGGCGCGCCAATCGATCGCGCCGGACTGCTTAAATATCTGGTGTCATTCCGTCAGCATCAGGATTTTCATGAGCAGTGCGTGGAGAAGATATACAGCGATATTATGCAGCGTTGCCAGCCAGCGCAGCTGGATGTTTACGCGCGCTATATGCGCCGTGGTGGCCTGGATATCAATCCCTATCGCAGCAGCCGATACCGCTTTCCGCCAAGTCACCGGCAGGTGCGGCAGTAGTCAGGATAACCGGGTGGCACCAATTTTGACGCCATCGTTGTCTTTTTTGCCCGGCTGTTTGACCGCTCAAATGTAACTTGACTGGTGCTGACAGTTCTCTTTTGTAGATGAGACAGTTTTTCGTCTGCTTCTTCAGATCAGGCCCTATTGCTTCGTCATCAATCCGATTATTCGCGACCGCAGTATAAAAACCACACCAGATAGAGAATCAGGATGAGCTGTCGATCGAAGTGATTGTCAGGCTCTTTCACAGCGGCAGGCTGAAAAACACCATTACGTGTAAAAAGAAAGACCATTGAGGAATCCAGTATGAAGGCATCTATATGGCTGTGTCTGTTGTTAATAACGGCCTGTGGTGGCGGTGGATCCTCTCAGTCGAGCCCTCAGCCACAGTCTTTAATGTCTGCTGAAACCTCGACTCCGGTGGCCGCAGAGCCCCCCGTATCTGGATCGAACAAACTCAGCCAGACAATAGATGGCCTGCTAGTCGATCGTACTTTCCTGATACGCCTACCTGACAATCTCACAGAGGATAGCTATCCAGTACTGTTCTTCTTTCATGGTGCCGATAGCTACGGAGAAGCTCTGCTCAATAACAGCCCGGAGATTGCAGCATTAATAGACGCTGGAGAATTTATTGGGGTTTTCCCCGATGGCTACAATCAGCGTTGGAATGTCAGCGGTGAAACCGATGCCGATGATGTCGAATTTGTCTCTCTCATCATCAATAGCCTTGATTCTGACGATACCTTTGATCTCGACAGGGTCTATGGCGTCGGTATGTCTAATGGCGCCGGGCTGGTCAATAAGATCGCCAAAGAGGCGTCAATATTTAAAGGCATAGCCCCACTGCTGAGTCAGCAGACCGTCTCGTTAGGACAGCTAGTGCCACCCCAGGCTATCTCGGTATTTCAGCTGAATGGCTCAAACGACGACTTGGTGCCTGTAAATGGTGGCACCGGCGTCGCTGACAGTCAGTTTATGTCGGCTCAGGACAGCGCCGAAAACTGGATGTCAGCCTTTAACTGCGATCTGACCCCCTCCAACAGAACCAGAACCTGGGGTGAGAAAACCGTCGAGGAATTAACCTTTACCGGTTGCCTGAATAATAAAAAGGTCCGCTATTTTGTTGTCCAAGATGGCGGCCACAGCACGGTATTTGGTCAGGGCTTTAATCTCTATCAGCTTATTTGGTCGTTCTTTAGATCAACAGACCGTGACAATGCGCTCGACCTCAAGATTCTCTCGCTTGGCGACAGTTATACCATTGGGCAGTCTGTCTGTGACACATGCAGCTTCCCTCAGCAGCTTAAGGAAAATCTGATTTTCGACTACTCGGACCGAGACAGTATTAGCTTACAGGTGATTGCTAAGACCGGCTGGACCACGACCAATTTGATCAATGCCATCGAAACACAAGCGCCGGCCAGCGATTTTGACCTAGTAACACTGCTGATCGGGGTGAACAATCAGTTTCAAAATAGATCCTTTGATATTTATAAGACAGAATTTATCGAGCTTGTAGAGTCGGCGGTCTCTTTTGCCGGCGGTGATGCTAGCAATTTGATTGTGGTTTCGATTCCAGACTACGCCTTCACGCCATTTGGAGATTCTAGGAATACCCCAGGTGTTAGCGCCGACATCGATTTGTATAACGACTATGCTCGAGATTACTGTCAAGAAAACGGCTTAAGTTACGTTTACATTACTGACATTACCAGGCAGGGATTGGAAGACCCGAGGCTAGTAGCCTCAGACCGGCTGCACCCCTCGGCAATAGCCTACAGTCAGTTTGTTGATCGATTATTGCCACTGGCACTGGAGAAGTTGGAGCCGCAATAGAATGGGATAGCAGCGCAACGCTAGGCAATCCAATATTTACGCCTCCCAACCCACAGCGTCCGCCCCCTGTCGCCGCCTGAACCCCTGTTGTCCCAAGCGCAGTTACTTTGATACAAAGGGTGATAGTATTCCTCAATCGTCTGGGTTGTCGGCTGTGCTGTAAGCGGCGTACTCAACCCAGTATAAAAATAATAATTCTTCTGAGCTTCTTATGGATATCGACACGCTTGCGAACACCTTCTGGCAGCAGGGCTACCTGGCGATTGATGGTTTTTTTGATGATCGCCTGATGGACAGCTACCAGGGGCATATTGAGCGGCACTTTGGCGACGACCCGGAGTTTGTCCACAATCCGGAGTTTTTAGAAAGATCGAATACCGATGTCATTCCCTGGTTTCCGCAACTGGATGGCATTGATGCCTTTGACACCGCGGAGCAAGATCCAAGATTGCTGGCCTTAACTGACGCTATTTTGGGCGCGGGTTGGTCGAGTCTTTACAGCATGGTGATGTTTAGCAAAAAAGGCTCCAATGGCCAAGCTTGGCATCAAGACTGTCCGCCGGAGGATAAAAGCCAATTTAACTTAAACCGTTTGGTTTACACCATGGATATTGATCAGCGCAGTGGTGGCAAGTTATTGGTGATGCCGGGCTCGCACAAAGGCGGCGCGATTAGTGTTGGCGATGGCAATGAGGACTTTGCCGGACAGGTGGTGTTGAGCCCGCAGAAAGGCACCTTGATTTTGATTCATGGTCATGCCTGGCACCGTGTGCTGCCGGTGATGGGGGTTAGCCGTGTGTCGACTAATTACCGCTGTTGCCCGGCCGATACGCCGGCGGCTATCACCGACATCTGTGTCTATCGCAATATGCGCTACCAGTTTTCTAGCAACCGTATTATTGAAGAGCGTCTCCCATGAAGCAAAACGCTACTGCGACTATTCGCTGGGGCATTATTGGTGCTGGCCGTATCGCCAGAACCTTTGCTGCCGATCTTGCCCATGCTGAGCATGCGGTGTTGACTGCGGTTGCTTCGCGGCAACTGAGTTCGGCCCAGGCCTTTGCCGATGACTGCGCGGTGCCCTGTGCCTATGGCAGTTACGCGCAACTGTTTGCCGACCCCAATGTGGATGCGGTCTATATTGCAACGCCCCACAGTCACCATAAAGAACAGGCCATCGCCGCTCTGCGTGCGGGCAAGCATGTGCTGTGCGAAAAACCGGCGACGGTAACCCCCGCTGAGTTGGAAGAGGTGCTGGCGGTGGCGGTAGCAGAAAAGCGCTATTTTATGGAGGGCATGTGGACTTACTTTATGCCCGTGATCCAAAAGGCTCAGGAGTGGGTTAAGGCGGGGCGCATAGGCAACCTGTGCCATGTTAAAGCAGACTTTGGTTTCCCATTGCCCTACAGCCCAGATCTGCGCGAGTACGATCACCGTCTGGCTGGGGGCTGTCTGCTGGAGATGGGCATTTACCCAATCGCAATGGCCTGGTTGTTTTTGCAACAGGACCCCGACACGCAAACGGTTTGGCACCATAAGGCTGACAATGGCGTTGAGGACGATGTGGTTATTTTAAACACCTATGGCAATAACCGCGCCACGGCGCAGTTGACCACCTCTTTTCGCAGCAAGTTAAATAATTATCTGACCTTGATTGGTGACGGGGGCACGCTGACCATTGCCGATTATTGGGCAGCCCGCGAGGTGATGCTTTTTCAGGGTGCCGCGTGCGTAGATCGCTTTGCTGAACAGCGCCCTCAGCAAGGTTTCAATCATCAAATTGAACAGGTAAGCTGTGAATTACTGGCCGGCAAGCTGCAACCTGAGGTTGTTAGCTGGGACGCTAGCCGGGCCTTTCAGCGGCATATGGCTGAGATAAAAGCACGTTTTTGATTGGCGCGACAAAAAACAATAATAAACCTAAATCACAAGTGGAATTTTCATGGAACACCGTACCTATTACGTGCTGTATTGCGCGATTATCGTGTCGCTTGGCGGCTTTGTTTTTGGCTTTGACGCCGCTGTTATCTCTGGGGTGGTTGGCTTTGTCTCGGTTGAGTTTGATCTGACGCCAATACAATCGGGTTTTGTGGTTGCCGCACCGACGCTCTCTGGGGTATTTGGCACGCTGGTGATCGGCCCCTTAAGCGACGCCCTTGGGCGTAAAAAGGTGCTGATTATCATTGCCTTTCTCTACCTGCTGTCGGCCCTTGCCTCAGCGTTTGCCTCCTCTTATATCATGCTGGTGACAGCCCGTGCTATAGGTGGTCTTGCCTTTACCTCGCTGATGATTGCGCCCATGTATATTGCCGAAATTGCGCCGGCAAAACTGCGCGGCAAGCTAGTGTCGATCAACCAGCTGAATATTGTTGTCGGCCTCTCAGCAGCTTATTTTGCCAACTACTTTATTTTAAATGCCAGCGAGTCTGGCAGCGCCTGGGCCACGGCCTGGGCTATCGACACCGATACCTGGCGCTGGATGCTGGGTGTTGAAATTATCCCGGCCGCAGTGTTTTTCTTTGCCCTGTTTATGATTCCCGACAGCCCGCGCTGGTTAGTCAACAATGGCCGTGAACAGCAGGCTCGCGTGGTGCTGGCGAAGCTATTGCCCGCCGATGAGGTCGAGACTGAGGTCGAGCTGATTAAAAGCAGCTATGACAGCCAAAATGGCGCCCTGTGGAAACGCATTACCGGTGTGTTTGGCCCGAAAATGCGTCTGGCGCTGATCGTCGGCATTATTGTCGGCGTGGTGCAGCAAATCACCGGTATCAACGCGATCTTCTTCTACGCCCCGACTATTTTTGAGCAGAGCGGCATTGGCACCGATGCGGCCTTTGCCCAAGCGGCGCTGGTTGGTCTGATCAATGTGGTGTTTACCCTGGTGGCCATGGCCCTTATCGACCGCTGGGGACGCAAGCCTCTGCTGCTGGTTGGTTTAACCGGCATTGCCTTTAGCATGGCGCTGTGCACCTATGGCTTTGCCCAGGCGACCTATGAATTAAGCCCCAAGGGAATTGTGCAGATTGAGCAAATCGATAATATTCAAAGCAGCTTTGATACGACCAAACTCAACGCCCTGATTGGTACTGTCTACCAGAGTGATGTCGAGTTTAAAGCGGCCCTAGCTGACACCATTGGCGCCAGTGCGGCACGTGAACACGAAAGCGCCTTGCTTAAAACTGCCACCACCATGAATGCCATCTTGATTTTGGTTGGCATCTTAGGCTTTGTCGCGTCCTTTGCCATGTCGTTGGGACCGGTTATGTGGGCGCTTTTCTCTGAGATTTTTCCCAACCAATTGCGCGGCATCGCCATCTCGGTTGTAGGCATGATCAACAGCATGGTGAGTTTCTTTGTGCAGCTGTTGTTCCCCTTAGAACTGAGTGTTTTTGGTGCCGCGCTGACGTTTTTCTCCTACGGTGTGTTTGCGGTTATCGGCTTGGTGTTGGTGGCTTGGCTGCTGCCAGAAACCAAGGGTAAATCACTCGAAGAGCTAGAGGTAATGTTTGCTAAAAAAGCCGTTTAGGGCGGATTTTTTTAGCGGCTTAAATGCGTGCACATTTTTTCCCGGCAGTTGGCGGGCTTGGTTGAATTTTCGGAGCGCGTATTAATAGCAGGGGAGGTGGAACACGGCGCAGAATGGCTGAGCTGTTAAGCCAAGGCTTTTTGCTCTGTCGCC
>JAFMBY010000064.1 GCA_017858135.1 Porticoccaceae bacterium
CGCGAACCCTGCCAATTAAATAGCTGCGCCGCTTCAGACAGTATCGACTGAAACTTAAGCTGGTGTTGCCGGCTTTTCGAGAACGGCGACGCTATTTTTTTATCGGCAAGTGAATTCATCACAGTCCAAGTAACCTTTTATATTTCGCAAGAGGTCTCTCCACTCACTGCGTTCGGTTGAGATGACAGGGCAGTTTGTCACCCTGAGCGCAACCGGAGGGTCTCATGGTAAACAATCATACTTTCGAGAAGAATAACATACTCAACTACTAGTTCCACAGTCAAAGGAATCGTCATCAAGCTTGCAGAGGAGTTTAAAACGCGCTGTAGACCATCTTGCCTGAGGCGATAATCAGTACCGCAGCAAGAAGTTTGCGCAATGCCATAGAGCTTGCGCGATGGGATGCCAGCTCTGCTCCCAGTAAGCAGCCGACAAAGGCAGCCAGCATCAACCAGCCGGTTCCGAGTGGCCAGGGTTGCTCACTGACAACATACCCCGCCAGCCCGGCAACCGAGTTGAGCAGAATAAAACCGGCGGCAACCGCGGTGCTTTGGCGCACGGTGCACCAGCCAAATATCAGCAGTATCGGACTCAAAAATACTCCGCCGCCGATTCCAGTTAAGCCTGCAGAGAAGCCTAACAGACCACCGACAAGCAGCACTAACCCTAGAGCAGGCAGCTGAATTTCCTCAGTGACTTTGTTGCTGACCAGCATGCGTATGGCGGCCAAACCCAGTAGCAAGCCCACCAACAGGTGATAGCTAAGGACATCGACAACCCACAAGCCGCCGACAAAGGCGGCCGGTGTGGAGGCCAAAGCCAACGGCCAGAATAGCCGATGAGGCATCAGTTTGTAAGGTTGAAAGCGGTATAACAGCCAGCAGGTAACCACTATATTCATTACCAGTGCAGCGGGACGCATCTCTTGTGGAGCCAGGCCCCACAGTGCCATCGCCGCCAGATAACCCGAGGCGCCACCATGCCCCACCGACGAATAGAGCACTGCCATTAGCGCGATGGCGGCGAGTAACCAATAGGAATAGTCAAAGACGAATAGTGACTCGAAACTCATCGACCTCAGCCGCCGGTCATATTCATAAAGCGCACAATATCCACTTGATCGGGATCGAAATAATGGCGCTCCGGTTTGTCTGCTATCGCCTGAATAATTTTACTTTTTAACCGCTCAGAGTCACCGGGATGGCTGCGCAAGATTTCTCGCAGATCGAGGCTATGCTCATTGCCGAGACACAGCAGCAAGCGCCCTTCCGCGGTCATGCGCACACGATTACAGGATTCACAGAAGTTGTTCGACATTGGCGAGATAAAACCGATCTTGGAGTCGCTATTGGCGACCTGCCTGTAACGCGACGGCCCACCGGTGGTTTCAGTGCTGTCCAGCAGAGTAAATTTCGACTCTAGCTGATCGCGAATCTGCGCACTGGTAATCTGAGTGGCGGCTCTTTTATGCGAGGATATTTCCCCCAGCGGCATCTCTTCAATAAAGGAAATATCGAGGCCGTTATCCACGGCAAAACTGGCCAGATCGATAACTTCGTCATCATTAAATCCGGCTAGAATCACGGCATTGAGTTTAATTTTATTAAACCCCACGACATTGGCTGCGTGAATACCGTCCAGTACCTGGCTGAGATCACCGACTCGGGTGAGCTGTTTAAAGCGCTCGATTTTTAAGCTGTCGATGCTGATATTTAAACGCGACATACCGGCATCTTTTAACGGCTGCGCCATGCTCGGCAGATAAACACCATTGGTGGTCATGGTTAGCTCATCGAGTCCGGGCAGTGCTGCCAGAGAACTGACTAACTTGAGAATATCGCGGCGAATAAGCGGCTCGCCACCGGTGAGACGAATTTTGCGAATACCCAGCTCAACAAACGCCGTTGCAGCATCACGCAGTTCCTCAAGGGAGAGAATCTGCTGTTTCGGCAAAAAGGTCATCTCTTCAGCCATGCAATAGGTACAGCGCAGATTGCAGCGATCGGTCACCGACAGACGCAGGTAGTTTACCGAGCGACCAAAGGGATCAATTAATGACGCGGGCTGACTCAACGACGTGGATTCCATAATATTAATTTGCTGTAAGTACTTTGTTTACTGAGAATAGGGTAGCACATCAATTAAATCGCCTACCTCTACGGACTCGCCGCTCTGTTGCCTGACAAAGACATCGCCCCAGCAAGCCGACGCCAGCACCCCGCTGCTTTGATTGGGGTAAATCGCAACACCGCCATCGGTCAAGCGAGCGCGCAGATAGACCTCGCGACTCTCGCCACTTTTAGCAAACTGAGCCCGAGCTTTTAAAAATGCTGGCCTGACATCAGCCACACCTTGGCTGGCGAGTAAAAAAGGGCGCGCCAGAATCATAAAAGTCACAAACACCGATGCGGGATTGCCGGGCAGACCGATAAAGGGTCTGTCGCCTACTCGGCCAAATGCCAGGGGTTTGCCCGGCTTGATCGCCACTTTCCAGAAATTAAGTTCACCGGCTTTGGCTACCGCAGCTTTAACATAGTCTTCTTCGCCAACCGACACGCCACCGGCGCTAATAACAATATCGCCCATCTCGGCCGCTGTGTTTAACACCGCGTCAGTCGCCTCGGGGCTGTCTTTCACGACACCCAAATCGACGACGGTCATGCCCAGGGATTGAATCAATCCGGTTAAGGTTGCGCGATTGGAATTATAGATCTGCCCAGGCTGTAGCGCGGTGCCCGGTTCGACCAACTCATCACCGGTGGAAAAAATAGCCACGCGCAGCGGTTCAAATACCTCAATAGTTTTAATACCAATCGACGAGAGCAACCCCATTTCCTGGGCTCGCACTTTTGTTCCCGCCGTTAAAATAGTCTGGCCGACCTGAATATCCTGACCTCGTGGTCTGACATTCGACTTTGCCTTCACCATACCCAGATCGACGCTGCCGTTTTGCTCGCTGCAATTTTCCTGCATAGCAACCGTGTCCGCGCCAGCGGGGATCTCTGCGCCGGTAAAAATTCGCGCCGCGGTATTAGCCGCCAATGGCTGCGGTGCGGTGCCTGCGGCTATGCGCTGACTCAGCGGCAACTGAAAGTTATGCGCCTCAGCCTCGGCATAACAAAAGGCATAGCCATCCATCGCGCTGTTATCTGCGGGCGGCACATCCACTGCTGCACAAATATCGGTCGCCAGAATGCGCCCAAGACTATTTAGGACCGGCAGAGACTCTCTCACTAACCGGGGTTTTGCGCTGGCAACAAGCTGCTTAACAGCCTCGGCGACACTCAGCATTAGTGTGACTTTTTCCGTACATGTTGCACAAAATTGCAGGGTTGAAAGGTACTGTCCAACTGCTGCTTGATAATGCCATTCCAGCCGGTTTTACAGGCTCCGGTCGATCCCGGCACACAGAAAATCGCGGTGTTATTCGACAGCCCCGCGAGACAGCGAGACTGCACCGTTGAAGTGCCGATTTCATCATAAGAGAGCTGACGGAACAGTTCGCCAAAGCCTTCGATATGCTTATCAAACAGAGGTGCCAGCGCCTCAGGGGTGCTGTCGCGCCCGGTGAAGCCCGTACCACCAGTGGTGATAATGACCTCAATCTGAGGGTCGGCAATCCAAGTGGAGACAACCGCACGCATTTGATAAATATCGTCGATTACCAACTTGCGGTCTGCCAGCTGGTGACCCTCTTCTTCCAGCGCTTGCTGAAGAAAGGATCCGCTGGTGTCAGTTTCCATGCTGCGAGTGTCCGACACCGTGAGTATGGCGATTTTGACAAAACGTCTTGGCGCTGATGCATCATGAGCCACGTCTATTACTCCTTTTTTTAATGTTTAACTTGTTACCCATCTAGCTTGTACGCCTGAGCACCCTATTCGGTCATCCTGAGCGACGCTGAAGGATCTTATGCAACTTCTCCACACACCGCACAGTCGCGCCGCGCACTCGCTGCCAATGCCAACCAACGGCCAGCCTTACCATCATAGCGCTGCATTTCACCATGCTGCTGAAAAAAGCCCAACAACATTCGCATTACCGTAGTCGCCTGCAAACTCCCCATCGCGCCTAGCACGGGCCCCACCACGCCAGAGTTGGAGCAATTTTGCATTGGCTCTGGAGAATCTTTATCAACAATACAATTCAGGCACAGATTGGCATGGGCGGCAAAATCAAATGCAATCAACTGCCCCTCCCAGCCTAGCGCCGACGCACTGACAAAGCCGATTTTATCAGCCACGCAGCGAGCATTCATCAGTTGCCGAGCAGCGAGGTTATCGGTGCAATCGACAACAATATCGTAGCCATCCATTAGCACATCGCTGATTTCATCTGCGTAACTGTTAACCCTGATATGCGGGTTCAAAGCCCGCAACTCGCGCTCAGCGCAGACTACCTTGTACTCATCGCAGTCGCTCTCTCGATAGAGAATCTGTCGCTGCAGGTTGCTCAACTCAACTCGATCTGGATCGCAGAGCGTTAACTGGCCAACGCCCGCTGCGGCCAAATACAGTGCAACCGGACAACCGAGTCCACCAAGGCCGACGATGAGTACCCGCGCCTCGGAGAGTTTTTGCTGTCCCAACTCGCCGATATCATCCATCAACAAATGACGGCTGTAGCGCATAAACTGTTCATGATTGAGTTCAGTGCTCACCTTAAAAGCCGCTCCGCTTCAGCTAAATCCTCAGGTGTATTGATATTAAAAAACGGATTTATCGGCTGCTCTGGCCAGTCGACATAGGCGGTTTTTAACTCGTTTAAGAGCAACTTAAACCCACCTTGTTTTTTAACTAACAACGCCTCTTCGATACTCGGCAGCACGCGCTTATGCCACAGCGAAAAGGTCGGCTGAGCAAAACTCTGGTAGCGCACGCAAGCAATATCAGCATCATCTGCAAGCATCGCGCGGTGCAACTCGGCAACCAGATTATCGGGAACAAAAGGCCCATCACAGGGCGCTATCATCAGATAGCGGGCATCGGATAATTGATCGCTTTTCAACGCACTCCAGAGGCCCGTTAGCGGCCCCTGAAAGCCCTCGAGATGATCGGCAATAATCGGCAGCGACTGCTCGCCACAGACGGCAGGATTGGCATTGATAAACAGCGCCGTCACCTGAGGCGACAGCCGGGAAATGACATGATCAAGTAATGTTTTATTATCTAGAATTGACTTTAACTTATCCTCGCAACCCATTCTTTTTGATCGGCCAGACGCGAGTATAAGCCCGTCAATCTTATTCATCGGCGGCGCGCTCCCAGCGCCTAGCGGCGTGCTGATCTGACGCCTTACTCTCTATCCAGCGCTGCTCGCCATTGCGACTGACTGACTTCCAAAAGGTCGCTTGAGTCTTGAGATAATCCATCAAAAACTGCGCTGCTTCAAAAGCATCTGCACGGTGCTGACTGGCGACACCTACGAGGACAATTTGCTCTCTGGGCGCTAGATCTCCTACCCGATGAATCACCGTGGTGGCGATCAAATTCCAACGCTCGTTGGCCTGTTCAACTATCTTTTCCAGCAGACTCTCGGTCATGCCCGGGTAGTGCTGCAAGCTGAGAGAGTCGATCGAATTGGCAAGCGAATCATGCCCCTCAGCACTCACTTCAAAGTCACGCACCAGGCCTGCAAAAGTCACCACTGCACCCACGACAGAATCGGTCTGGCGAAGCAGTTGATACTCCTCGGCCAGATCAAAATCCTGCTGTTGAATACGGATGCGAACAGTCATGCTTAACCGCCCGTTACCGGTGGCAAAAATGCCACTTCACTACCATCGAATAAAGGCTGATCCCAATCCACAATCATCTTATTCACCGAAACCAATACTTGCGGCTGATGTAACGCCTTGCCGAGATCTGGAAATTCCACTGCCAATAGCTCACGAATTTCGGCTGGCGTTGAGGCCTCGATAGTTGACGGAACGTCTTTGGCAAAGTCACCTAGACGACCAAAAAACAGTAGATTAATCATTGGCAGACCAGTCTCCAGACTTACCACCAGTCTTGTCTAAAAGCTTGGTTTCACGAATCACCATGCCCTTGTCCAGACCTTTGCACATATCGTAGACCGTCAGCGCTGCGACGGACGCAGCCGTCAGGGCCTCCATTTCAACACCGGTCTTGCCGGTGGTTTTACACAGAGCCCTGATCACAAGAGCCTGGTCCTGCAGTTCAATATCCACAGTAATCTTCGACAGCGGCAATGGATGGCACAGAGGGATCAGGTCGCTACATTTTTTCGCGGCTTGAATACCGGCAATTCTCACCGTGGCAAATAGATCACCCTTCGGCAAGCTGTTGTCGCTGATTGCTGCCACTATAGCGGGGGTTAACTCAACCTGAGACTGGGCAATGGCAGTGCGCGCGGTATCTGCCTTAGCCGATACATCAACCATATGGGCTTCGCCATTGGCATTTAGGTGGGTCAGTTGTGACATTGCAAATCCATCGACTTATTTAGTGTTACGGGCAGCCATTATGGCAAAGTCTGACGGCCATAGACACGCTTTACACACGCCTAATCACTTTAAGAAGGTGGCTATATCACTTAAGGGTAAGCGCTGGATATTGGGTACTAGAGCGGCTTCGGTCGGGTAGCCCACCACGAGCAGTAAAAAAGGACGCTCGTTGCTCGGTCGCTGTAGAATTTCGGTGAGAAATTTCATTGGGCTTGGGGTGTGAGTTAGGGTCGACAAACCCGCCTGGTGCAGCGCCGTAATGAGTACCCCGGTGGCAATGCCGACAGATTCTGAGGTGTAATAGTTTTTGTGTTTTTGCCCCTCGGCATCAATCGTGGCCTTCTTCAAAAAGATGGCAATCAGTGCCGGCGCGGCCTCCAGAAAGGGTTTGTTCGCATCCGTGCCAAGCGGCGCCAGCGCATCCAACCATTCCTTGGAGGCGCGATTTTCGTAGAGCTCGCGCTCTTCAACCTCGGCAGCCTCGCGAATTTTTGCCTTAATCGCTGAGTTTTCTACCACTACAAAATGCCAGGGTTGCATATTGGCGCCACTGGGTGCGGTGCCGGCGGCCAAAATCGCATCTTCCAATACAGAAGCTGGAATAGGCTTATCAGAGAAATCGCGCACCGAACGGCGCTTGGACATCAGTTGATAAAAATCTCTGGCCTGCTGCTGCATAGCCACTTCCTCTTGGGGAGAAAAGTCTAGGGGAACAAATGCTTCAGAGTTGGCCATGAGATTGTTTTTATTATGGGTACGTTGGCAAGAATAACGTAGCTATAGCGATTAGCCAAACAGGCATCAACCCGCTGGTTGTGTCAGTCAACCCACACCTCTTTTCCCAGCTGTTTAGGCTCGACGCGAATCTAACAAGCAACCTGACTATCCCGCTCCCGCCCGTCACGTTGCCGCTGCTGCCACTGGCTATCGATATACTCTGGCGCGGGCTCAGCCAGCGCCAGAGTCTTGCCTCTAATCAGATCAGCGCCGCGTTCTGCCACCATCATAGTGGGCGCATTGAGGTTTCCGTTGGGCACTGTGGGGAAAACCGACGCATCAATCACCCGCAAATTCGCCAGACCATGAACACGCATCTGCGCATCCACCACCGCCATCGCGTCCTTACCGATTTTGCAGGTCCCAGCCGGGTGGTAGGCACTGTCTACCGACTGGCGAACAAAGGCATCTATCTGTTTATCCGTCTGTATCTCTGACGTCGGCTGAATAACCTCACCGCGAAAGGCATCCATTGCCGGCTGACGCATAATCTCTCGAGTCAGATGCACACAGTCGCGAAAGCCCTGACGATCCTCTTCGCTCTTTAGATAGTTAAATAGAATTTCCGGATGTTGCTTAATGTCTTTTGATCGTGCCCGCACATGGCCGCGACTGGTGGGCTTATTGTGGCCAACATGGACCTGAAAGCCATGACCCTTAAAGGCCACCGAGCCATCGTAGGTCACCGCACCGGGTAAGAAATGGTATTGAATATCTGGCCACTTAACCCCAGCTCTGGATCGAATAAAGGCACAGGCTTCAAAGTGGTTGCTGCGCCCCAAACCAGTTTTAAATAATAGCCAGCGAGCGCCAATTAAGCCTTTGCTAAACAGCCCCAAACTACCATTCAGACTAATTGGCTGTTTGCACTTATATTGGAAATTAAACTCCAAATGGTCCTGAAGATTTTCACCCACGCCCGGCAGCTCGTGAATCATTTCGATGCCCGCCTGCTGCAAGACCTGTTTGGGACCCACTCCCGACACCTGCAGTAAATGAGGCGAGCCTATGGCGCCCGCGCAGAGAATCACTTCGCGTTTGGCCACCACGGTTTGCGAGCGGCCCTTGGTTTGGTATTGAATACCCGTTGCAGTTTTACCCTCAAAGGTCACTGCAGTGACCAAGGCGCGCTTTAGCACGGTCAAATTAGCGCGCTTTTTGGCCGATTTTAGATAGGCATGACTGGTCGATGCGCGCACACCGCCATCGACATTCATAAACTTCTGACCAAAGCCCTCCTGACGATAGCCGTTGTAATCATCTGTCTCGGTATACCCGGCCTCAACGCCCGCATCAATAAAGGCCCTGTAAAGTGGATTGCGCATATTATTGCCGCCGCTAATCGCCACCGGCCCATCATTACCCGTGTATTCGCTGTCTCTGCAGGTATGCGATTCGAGCTTTTTAAAGTACGGCAGGCAGGTTTGATAATTCCAACCCTCCGCGCCATGGGCTTCCCACTCGTTGTAATCCATCGCGTTGCCGCGAACATAGACCATGCCATTGATTGACGAGGTGCCGCCCATGACCTTGCCCCGCGGGCAATTCATAACACGATTATCCAAATAGGGTTCAGCAACAGTCTCAAAGCCCCAGTTATATTTTGTGGTATTCATTGGGATGCCCAGCGCCGACGGCATACGAATAAATACACTGGCATCACTGCCGCCGTATTCAACCAGCAACACGGTGCAATCGGCGTCTTCACTAAGACGAGAAGCCACAATGGCACCGGCTGAGCCTGCACCCACCACGATATAATCGTAACTGTTAACGTTTTGCATTATTCCCGACACCCCAAATAGCTTAAACCGCTGATCTGTTATCGACCAACACAGTATCCCCGCGCAGTTGATTTCTGCGTCTGAAAAGCAACAGATAAATCGCGCCATAAAGACCGATAACCACCAGCCCTACCCATTCGATCTTGAGCGGTGTGAACTGATATAACAGCACCAAAGCCATTATCATTAGCCAGTTGCCAATAATATATCGCTTGAACCCCAGCTTGCTGGCGCCCAGAGACAGATTGTCCGTGTACAGGCGAATCAACGAATCCAGCGAGTTCACCACAAACACAATCCCCAAGATCACCATTGCGCCCCGCAGTATGCCAGTCACTGGAAGATCATTCGAGAAGTAGTAGTAGAGCACCGAAAACCACAGCGCTATCGCAATCGACGGAATCACCAATAATGCCGCCAGTAGTTGCCAGGTCTTTAAACCGCTGACAAACCGCGCCACAAATTGGCCGATCATAATACTCCAGGCAAACCACCAAAACAGATACCAGCCATGGTATTCACTGACGGGACTAACAAAGCGGTGAAGATTCTCAAAGTAACCAGAAAGCTCTGCCAGCGTTGCCAAATACGCCTGAATAGAAGCTCCCGAACCCACCAGCATCACCAGTGCTAAGAGTAAAAATAAGGCGCTGGACAAGAGACTGAGAATTTTTACATAGCGAATTTCTGTGCTTGAAAATACCGCCGCAAGAATAATAAGGCCGACCAAAAGGTACTGCTGTGGGGCACTAATCCCCTCGATATAACTCGGGGCATAGGTTAAAAACAGGAAGGCGGTAAAGGCACAGGTAGCGATAATAATGGCGTTATTAATCCACCGAATAGGTCGTAACTCAAACAGCTTGACCCGCGGCTCCACTACGCAGAAATAAAATGTGGTTAAGAAATAAAAGGCCCAGACAAGAAAGCCCCAGAAACCAAATTCGATCGCCAGTGGATTGGTAAAGCTATAGGGCTGTTCCGAGGCATAGATTGGAAACTCGACCAGAGGAAACATAATCAAGCCAACGTCTAACCCCGAGGTAAATAGAATTGCAGAAAACGCCACCAGTGACACTGGCGTTGGCCCAGTGCACTGTAGGTTGCGCCACCTGATGCAAATAAAGACCGATGTAGCCAAAGTAATGGCGATCGCAATAGACAGAATTTCGTACATCCCGGCCCCCTGCCAGACTGCTCCTGCCAAAATAGACTGGACGGCCGGATTGAATAGAGTAATTTATAATTGTCACCACGCCGAAAGCGGCTGCGCAGAAACCTAGTGTTTATTATTAATAGACAAAGCTAATCGGGTAACAGGCTTGTGATTACGCCATAGCGTTTGCCTTCATCCAACTATTGACCCCGCACACCCAAGTATGAAATGCCAAGACCAGCCTTGCAAGGCATAGATTGCTCGCCAAACCCCCACGTTAACACTGCCAATCCCACAAATATTTCGGTTAGACAAAAAGTTTTAAAACGTGGCCTTTCTGGTCTTGCAGTAATATCGAATTTCTACTTTAAATTCGAGCCTGACCCTAAACATTATCTTTCTAATCTTCCCGCAGTATCAAATTTAACTAAACGCTATCTTTCTAGTCTCGCCGTAATAACCTATTTCTACTTTAAAAGCCTAATTTACTCTCAGTCAACTATGCGCCACTTTCAGCCGTGTTAATGAATGCCCCATGAGTCTCCCGATAAGCAGGACGTTCTCGAATGCGCTCCACATAGTCGGCAACCTTGGGCGATACTTCGAACAAATTAAAAGCCATTGCGAAGTCCAGTAACCCCCCGAACACTATATCGGCCGCAGTGAACTGCTCGCCAAGTGCCCAGCCAACATCTGGTGTCATTGTCTCAATAGTTTCCAAAACGTGCGATAAGTGGCCCCATCCGGCAGAGCTGGGCTGGGGATGCTCAAATCCGGCAGCCGCCAGCGATAATGCCGGCTCAATCGTGTTGCCTGTTATAAAAAGATACCTGTAATAAGCACCACGAGCGATAGATCCGGCTTCAGGTGCAAGCTGCTTTTCTGGAAATTTGTCAGCCAGATAGGCACAGATGGCTGCTACTTCTGTGACCACGATCTCGCCGTCCACAAGGGCGGGCACCTTACCCATCGGGTTGATTTTTCGATACTCGGGAGAATTGTTCTCGCCGGTTGAAAAGTCGATGATAATTTGTTCGTGAGGAACATCTAGCTCTTTGAGCATCCAGTCGGTGGTGACAGCTCTGCTCATTGGATTGAAATAGTGCTTCATAGTTGAACTTCCTCTTTAGCTGCAAAGAATATAGATCAATATGCCGTCGCTTGCCGGTAGGGCTAGGGCTAAACCTGGCAATTTCGCCAACTTAACACCGTCGGCCAAAGTAACAACCGCCGGTCCGAGCGCAAAAGAAAGCAACCATTAAAAAATAGATAATATGAACTATAACTTCATATTATCATTGAAATATTGCAGCAGATTTGCTATTCTCGAGGCCAAGTTTAATGCACTGATGTTAAAAAGGTTAGGAGAGAGCCTCTCTTTCCATAGGAGTAAAAGGCTATGTACCATCGACAAATCAAGCTACCCTTACCTCCCGAAGATAGCTTTTTCTTGTGGGGACCGCGCCAAACAGGTAAATCCACATTACTAAAAAACACCTATCCCGATGCAATCTGGATCGACCTATTAAAAGCCGACGAATTCCGCCGCTATACGCAGCATCCAGAAAGACTTAGGGAGGAACTATCAGCTCTTACCGATCGCCCGTTTATTGTGATCGATGAGATTCAAAAAGTGCCTGCATTACTAGACGAAGTACACTGGTTGATAGAAAACCAGCAATTGCATTTTGCGCTGTGCGGCTCCAGCGCGCGAAAGGTTAAGCGAGGGCATGCCAACTTGCTCGGTGGGCGCGCTATACGCTACGAACTTCAAGGCCTTGTGTCTGCTGAGCTGGGCGAAAACTTTGATCTCAACCGAATACTAAACCACGGTTATTTACCTAGCCATTATGACAAATCCAAGCCTAACCGCCATATTCAGGCCTATGTATCCGAGTACCTAAAGGAAGAAATTGCCGCAGAAGGCCTGGTGCGTAACCTGCCCGCCTTTGCGCACTTTCTGGACGCCGTGGCGCTGACTGATTGTGAGATCGTGAATTACGCCAATATCGCCAGCGACTGCGGCGTATCGAATAATACGGTTAAGGAATACTTCCAAATACTGCAGGACACTCTGCTTGGCTCAATACTCAATGCGTATAAAAAAAGACCAAAGCGTAAAGTAAGCCAAACGCCGAAATTTTATTTTAATGATATTGGTATCGTTAATTTTCTGGCCAAACGAAAAACCCTTCAACCTGGCTCCGAACTCTACGGAAAGGCCCTGGAAAACTGGGTTTTCCACGAGCTGAAATGTCATTCTCAATACAGAGAGATATTCTATGAACTCAGTTACTGGCGATTAAGCACCGGTGCTGAAGTCGACTTTATTGTCGGTGATATGGAGGTAGCGATTGAAGTGAAAGCCAGCTCCAATATTAAAAATGTCCATCTAAAAGGATTACGTGAACTAATAAAAGATCAGCCACAGGTTAAGCAGCGAATTATTGTATGCCTGGAAACGCTGGAACGTATCACCGAGGACAATATTCACATTATGCCCGCGACGGTTTTTTGTCAGAAACTGTGGGATGGAAAAATCCATAGATAACCACGATAGGAACATCCATTCTAAAGACTCTAAGGATGAGCAATAGGCTTCTCGGTAAATAAATAATCCTTTAGCTCTTTATTCATCCGCGGGTCCCTGCGGCGAATCCATTCCAGAACCATGGCCGCATGTTCCTTCTCTTCATCGCGGTTGTGCTCAAGAATCGCCTTTAACTCTGTATCCACACAGGCATCAACCCGCTGGTTGTACCAGTCAACCGCCTCCAGCTCTTCCATCAGAGATGTGATAGCGCGGTGCATATCGCGGGTGGCATCGGTGAGTTCGTTAATGGGCTCGTGGTAACCTTCATTTGACATCCTTATCTCCTTTTATTGATAAAAAATAACCGCATCCGCAGCTGTAATTTACTACTAATAAGTCTGGTACAGAAATGACTGAAAGGCCAATCTATCAGGCCTGTCATCCTGAACGTAGTAAAGGATCTCCGGAGATTAGGGGCAGAGCCGAATTCATTTAGGAGAAAATCGAGTCTGACCCTAAATTTTCGTAGATAAACGCAATAAGACATGATTCGGTCATCCCGTCAGAGTGAAGCGATGAGCGATCTAGGGATATCTCGCTACGCTCGATATGACAGCGCGGTTGGGATAAGGCATGACGCTGAAAGTAGGCGTTAAGCGTGTTTTGCTTCCTGAATTTTTAACAAGCTCTGAACCGCCATCTGCGCTATCGGCGTCAACCCAATGTCAGCTTCCGCTGGCTGCTCGGTAATAAGCGCTTTCATCGGTGGCGCCCAAAACTTTTCCAGATGCTGAGCTACCTGATCGGCAACCATTTCCTCACTGCCATTGGCACTCATATTCAATGCAATTTGAT
>JAFMBY010000065.1 GCA_017858135.1 Porticoccaceae bacterium
TCAGCTTCTTTAGATCAAGAGCCCTCAGCTTCTTTAAACCAAAAGCCCTCAGCGGTTCCGAACGAAGAGCCATCGACAAGACAGCTAGCCGAAAAGGGAGTTTCACAATGAAAGTACGCGCACAGATAGGCATGGTTCTCAATCTGGATAAATGCATCGGTTGTCACACCTGTTCAATCACCTGTAAAAACGTTTGGACCAGCCGCGATGGCGTGGAGTACGCCTGGTTTAATAATGTTGAGACCAAGCCCGGGATCGGTTTTCCCAATGACTGGGAGAACCAGAAAAAATGGAAGGGCGGCTGGGTGCGCAAAAACGGCAAGCTCGAATTGGCACAGGGCGGCAAGCTAAAAATCCTCGCCAATCTTTTCGGCAACCCCGATCTGCCGCAAATCGATGACTACTACGAACCCTTTGATTTTGACTACGAGCATCTGCACAACGCCCCGGAGAGCAAACACCAGCCGGTGGCACGGCCGCGCTCGCTGTTGACGGGCAAGCGCATGGAGAAGATCAATTCCGGCCCCAACTGGGAGGAGATTCTCGGCAGCGAATTTGAAAAACGCAGCGCTGACAGCAACTTTGATGAAGTCGCCCAGAAAGAAATTTATGGCGAGTTTGAACAGACGTTTATGATGTATCTGCCGCGCCTCTGCGAGCACTGCATCAATCCAAGCTGTGTCGCCAGCTGTCCGTCAGGAGCGATTTACAAGCGCGAGGAAGATGGCATTGTGTTGATCGATCAGGACAAATGTCGCGGCTGGCGCATGTGTGTTTCCGGCTGCCCCTACAAGAAAATCTACTACAACTGGGAGTCCGGCAAGTCTGAGAAGTGCACCTTCTGTTATCCGCGGATCGAAGCCGGTCAGCCCACCGTGTGCTCAGAGACCTGTGTTGGACGAATCCGTTATTTGGGCGTGTTGCTCTACGATGCCGATCGTATCGAAGAAGCGGCCAGTGTTGAAAAAGACAGCGATCTCTATGAAGCCCAACTGGGTATTTTTCTCGACCCCAATGATCCGCAAGTCCAAGCCGCCGCCCGAGCTGAAGGCATCCCCGAAGGCTGGATTACTGCCGCTCAGGATTCACCGGTCTACAAAATGGCGGTGGACTGGAAAGTGGCACTGCCTCTGCACCCGGAGTATCGCACCATGCCCATGGTTTGGTATGTGCCACCACTATCGCCGATTCAGGGTGCCGCGCAAAAGGGCCATATTGGCGTCGATGGTGTGATTCCCGATCTGCGCTCGCTGCGTATTCCCATGCAATACCTCGCTAATCTGTTGAGTGCCGGCGATCAGGGGCCGGTGATCAGCGCTCTGGAAAGAATGTTGGCCATGCGCTCCTTTAAGCGCTCACAGCAGGTGGATGATGTTGTCGACCTCGAGGTGCTGCAGCGTGTCGGCCTAACCGAAGAGCAGGTTGAAGAGATGTATCGCTATATGGCCATCGCCAACTATGAAGATCGCTTTGTGATTCCCACCAGCCACAAAGCCTATGCTGAAAATGCCTATAGCGACAAAAGTAGCTGTGGCTTTAGTTTTGGCAATGGCTGCAGCGAGGGCAACAGTGGGGTGAATATGTTTGGCGGTAAAAAACCGAGTAACCGCAACATTATTGCCGTCTCTGGCGGCGAGGAATAGACATGCAGATACTTAAAGTTGTTGCCTGTCTGCTGGATTATCCAGATCGCAGCGTTGCCGATCACAGAGCCGATATAGAGGCTATTGTGAATAAAGCTGATATAGAGCCGCAGCTGCGTGACGGTTTGTTGGGGTTTATAGAACGCCGCGCCAGCCAAGATCTAATGCAGTGGCAGAGTGACTATGACGGACTCTTTGAACGCGGTCGCTCTCTGGCCCTGTGGCTGTTTGAACATGTCCACGGCGAGTCCCGAGATCGCGGTCAGGCAATGGTTGATCTGGTGGACCAGTATCGTCAAGCCGGCCTCGAAATCAGTCAGCACGAGTTGCCCGATTACCTGCCGCTGTTTTTGGAGTTTCTCTCGACACAGGGTCGCGGCAATGCGGTCAGTTGGCTATTAGATATCGAGCATATTCTGGCACTGTTGCAGTGCCGCCTGGAAAAGCGCGGCAGCGATTACGCGGTGTTATTTCAAGTGCTTTTAAGTATCGCTGACAGTCAGGTGGACCTTGATGAAATACGTCAGCGCATCGCCGATGAAAAACGCGATGACAGCAAACAGGCAATCGACAAAGAGTGGCAGGAAGAAGAGGTCACGTTTGGCGCTGATTCGCTGGATAAAAGCTGTGGCGATGCCCAGCGTAAACCGACACAAGGGCAGCGTAAGGACCTGGATATCCCCTTGCATTGGGTTGATTTTGAAACGCCCGGGAGACCACAGCCATGAGTGGGTCAGCAACAAATCATTTAGTTAATGGAGCAAGCAATATGCTGAGTAGCGATATCAATGTTTTAAACCAGTTACTGTTTGGTGTGGTGCCTTATATTGCGATAACCGTGATGTTTGTCGGCTCGATAATTCGCTATGACCGCGAGCAGTACAGCTGGAAAAGCGGGTCCAGCCAAATGCTCGAGAGCAAACAGCTGCGCAAGGGCAGTATTGCGTTTCATATCGGCATCTTGGCGATTTTTGTCGGTCACTTTGTCGGCTTGTTAACCCCCAGTGCGGTATGGCATGCCTTGGGTGTTTCGGCGCCAACCAAACAGTTGATCGCCATGGGCGCTGGCGGATTCTTCGGGGTGATCTGTTTTTACGGCATGGTTATTCTGATCAAGCGCCGCTTGACCAATCCGCGGGTGAGGGCCACCAGTACAAGAATGGATATAGCCATTTTGCTAGTGCTGTTTGCACAGCTGATTTTGGGCCTTGGCTCGATCTTTGTCTCCGCAGGTCATCTCGATGGCGAGGAGATGCTTAAGCTAATGAGCTGGGCGCAGAATATAGTTGTCTTTGATCCCGCCACTGCCGCAGCCAGCATTGCCTCAGTGCATTGGATTTACAAGCTACATATCCTGCTGGGAATGGTTATCTTTGTCTTATTTCCGTTCTCACGGCTGGTGCATATGCTCAGTGTACCGATGAAATATATCGGCCGTAATTATCAGGTGGTTCGTCGCAAATGAACTATAGTAATCAGCACATAACAAGCAGAACGTCAGTCTGTGTGTGCGCAAAAGATAAATAGCGGACACTTGCAACACTTTCTGGAACCTTTTCTTGCTATGCCAATCTGAATAGATATGCTGTCTGCTATTTGATTTCGAACTGCGAACATAAAAGTGAGAAAGAGACTGCGACGGCCAACGGCAGTTACGTTTTTAAGGGGTTATTGTGAAAGGAATGTTGTTTACATCTTTTCTCTACTTGGTGGAAGAGCGCTACGGACTTGAGATGGTTGAAGAGATCATTGAAGAGGCTGCGCCAGCCAGTGGAGGTATTTATACCACCATGGGTGTTTACGACCACAAGGAGTTGATTGATCTGCTCGCTGTGTTGAGTAAAAAGATCAATGTGCCCGTTTCCAAGGTGACCAAGACCTTTGGCATGTATTTGTTTGCCGAGTTGATCGCCGCCTACCCGCAGTGGATTGAGGGGTTACATTCTTCTTTTGAGCTGCTTGAAAAAGTCGACAGTTTTATCCATGTCGAGGTAAAAAAACTCTACCCTGATGCCTCTCCACCGGCATTGAAATGCACCAAGTACAACGACAAGACCATGGAGCTGATCTATGCATCACCACGCTGTTTGGGCGATGTGGCGGAGGGATTGATTCAGGGCTGCGCTGCCTACTATGGCGACAAGCTCCATGTGCAGCGTGAAAGTATCGGCGACATGTCTGGCGACCGTGAGCGCTTCTTGCTGACGCAGACCGGTCCTTGATCTTCTTGTATTGATTCTCTAGCGCTGACCCGCTGACATAGAGTCGCTGTGACGTTACAGAATGGCACAAAAAACCACCGGCAGCGATCGGTGCTGCCGGTGGTTTTAGAATGCTTTACTAATGTCTTAGTCTAGCTCGCTGCGTTGATAGCCTGCTCAATGTCCGCAAGAATATCGTCAATATGCTCGATGCCCACTGACAGACGCACCAAATCTGAGCTGACGCCGGCGTGGGCTAATTCCTCTTCATTAAGCTGGCGATGAGTGGTACTGGCTGGGTGACAGGCGAGTGATTTAGCATCGCCAATATTGACCAGTCGTTTGATCATACCCAGTGCATCAATAAACTTCGCGCCCGCTGTTTCGCCACCTTTGATACCAAAGCTAACAATCGAAGAGGCTTTGCCGGAACACATACGCTGCGCGAGATGGTGATACTTATCATCGGACAGTCCCGCATAATTAACCCAAGACACGGCGTCGTGGCCTTTCAAATAATTGGCCACCGCGAGAGCGTTCTCGACGTGCCGATCCATGCGTAAAGCCAGCGTTTCCAGTCCCTGAAGAATTAAAAAGGCATTAAACGGCGAGAGGGCACCGCCCATATTGCGCAGCGGAACAACCCGTGCACGGCCAATAAAGGGCGCATCAAAGTCATCGGCATAGGTGACACCATGGTACGAAGGATCCGGAGTATTAAACTGTGGGAAGCGTGGGTTGTCTTTCCACACGAAGCTGCCGCTATCGACAATAATGCCGCCAATAGTGGTGCCGTGACCGCCGATATATTTGGTCAGTGAGTGCACGACAATGTCAGCGCCGTGTTCGAAGGGACGACAGAAATAGGGCGTAGCAACGGTATTGTCGACAATCACCGGAATACCGTGGCGATGAGCCATTTCTGACAGCGCCGCAATATCGACGATATTGCCCGCCGGATTACCGATCGACTCACAGAATACCGCCTTGGTGTTTTCGTCAATCAAGGCTTCCAGGGCGTCAATATCATCTCCCGAGGCCATGCGTGTTTCGATACCCTGTTGTGGCAGAGTGTGCGCAAATAAGTTGTAAGAGCCGCCATAGAGTTGGCTGACGCTGACCATATTGTCGCCACTGCGGCACAGAGTCTGAATCGACGCGGTGATGGCCGCCATGCCCGATGCCATACACAGGGCCGCAACGCCGCCCTCCATCGCTGCGATACGCTGTTCGAGCACATCGCAGGTTGGGTTCATAATGCGCGAGTAGATATTGCCCGGTTCGGCCAGATTAAACAGATCGGCACCGTGCTGGGTGTCGCGAAAGCTATAAGAGGTGGTTTGGTAAATGGGAACCGCAACCGCTCGAGTGGTTGGGTCGTCGTTAAATCCGGCGTGGATAGCCTGTGTTTCGAGTTTCATTGCTTAGGTTCCCCTGTAATTTTTGATCATCATTATTGATTTTTTGCGTCGATATTTTCACTCAAGCGCACCTAGATAACAAGCTAACCATTGACCTGATTGGTAATCCACAGCGTCTGATAGGGCTGCATCGCGATAGATTGCATGATGCCATCGCAGGGCAGCTGGCTGATAAGATCGACCCAGTTTTCATTGTCGATCAGGTTAATGTCGGAGAGATTCAATGTTTGCACCTGGTCGGTGATGTTGCTGATACAAAAAATGCTCTGCTGGCGGTCGATACTTTGACGCCAGAAGCCAAATAGGCCGCTGCCCAGATGCAGAGTGAACTGTGTGGCATTGGGATGAAATGCGGACTGCTGACGACGAATTTTTAGTAGCTCGCTGATGCCATTAAACACCAGGTGCTCGGAGCTGTTGGCGTCGGCAAGCCGGTCTTGGAGTTCGCTGTACTGCCATTGATGCCGGTTGATGGCACGGTTGTGGCCAGCGTTTTCAACACGCTGATAGTCGTTTCGTGTACCCACCAGACTATGGATATAGATACCCGGCACACCCTCAAGGGCTAGCATAATGGCATGGGCACAGAGAAAACGCTGCAGACCCCAGTGATCGGGTCCGTGAGTGGTGCCTTGCAAGGCATCAAACAGAGCGATATTTATCTCATAGGGTTTGCGTTGGGCCTGATCGCCGGTGCGCCAAGAGATACGTCCGCCAAATGTTTGCATGGTCTCGACAAGCGTATTGATTTCACTTTCTGTTAAAAGTCCCTCCGCCGGTCTCAAGCCAATACCGTCGTGAGAGGCAATAAAATTAAAGTAAGCAGTGCCATTACGCGCCGGCGGCATGCTCATCATCCACTGTTTGAGATAGTGACAGTCGCCGGTGATCAGACTATTGACCAGCAGTGGCGGTAGCGAAAAGTTATACACCCAGTGCGCTTCATTGGCATTGCCAAAATAGGCGAGGTTCTCGCGGTTGGGAATATTGGTTTCGGTGACAATAATGGCATCGTCTTGCGCATGTTCAATTAGCGTACGCAACAGACGAACGATCTCATGAGTCTGCTCGAGGTTAAGACAATTAGTGCCTGGTTGTTTCCACAAAAATGCCACCGCATCGAGACGAAAGAGGCGCACGCCGCTGTCGAGGTACTGGCGAATAATGCTGACAAACTGTTTTAGCACCTCGGGATTGCGGAAATTGAGGTCGACTTGGTCGTGGCTAAAGGTACACCAAACATATTGCGTGCCGTTGACCGTCTCAACCTCGCGCAACAATGGATTGGTGCGCGGTCGCACGACTGCGCTGAGGTCGTCGTCAGGTGAGGCAGTGACGAAGAAATTGCGACCCGGGTCGCGGTCTTTAATAAAATTGTCAAACCATGGACTGCGCGCGGAACAGTGGTTAATCACCAAATCTGACATCAGTGAATAGTCGGCGGCGATTGACTGTATATCACTCCAGTCTCCCAGCGATTCATTGACGCTGGAATAGTCGAGCACCGAGAATCCATCATCTGAGGTAAACGGATAGAAGGGCAAAATATGAACGCCATTGATATACCCGTCGGCGTAGCGATCTAAAAACTGCTTCAGCGTGTGTAGCGGCTTTTCTCCCTGCTGCAAGATGCTGTCACCATAGCTGATCACCAGACAATCGGTCTCATCCCAGTGATTGATATAACGGGCAGGTTCAGTGTTCGCCTGTTGCACGCGCATAAGGCCGATCAACTCGTCACACAGCTGCTCGTAGTCCTCGCTCTCAACGCCTTCGACTCCAGCATAAATCGTCTCGAGATGTCGTTTTAGTGTATTGGATAGGTGCTCTGGATTCATCGATGTCGGCCTCAGCGCTGATTAAATTCTTCGCTGTCGGCTTCTACTGCGGCGACCAGCTGTTCAAAGACATCGGGTACCGCGCTGATGACTCGGTTCCAACTCGGGATAAAGGGTTTCTCCATTGGGCTGGTAAAAAACACTTCTCCGGCCTTAATAATATTCTCGGCAAACATTTCCACGGCTTTTTCTTCCTCGTGAATATCCAGACTCAAGCCATTCATAATCGCGTCATTGTGGCAGGTCTCAACAATATCTAGCGCCATGCGATAGTAGGTTGCTTTTAGCGATCTAAAGGCTTCATGGCTGAACACAACACCCTGCGTGGCAAGCTTGCGAAATAGCGCCTTAGCGATATCGATCGACATCTTAGAGAGGCCGTCCTGATCGTTGTCGAGTGACAGGTTTTGATGCTTGTGGTCATAATTGTCAGCGATATCCACCTGGCACAGTCGATTGCCAGCGTAGTTGCGGTGCATCTCTGAGAGCACGCCGATTTCAAGGCCCCAGTCGCTGGGGATGCGGATATCATTGAGTACATCACGACGAAAGGAAAACTCCCCAGCCAGCGGGTATCTAAAGCTCGCCATATAATTGAGGTAGTCAGTGTGACCGACGGTCTTCTTGAGAGCACTCAGTAGCGGCGAGACTAAAAGACGCGACACGCGGCCATTGATTTTTCCATTCGCCACTCGTGCATAATAGCCTTTGCAGAATTCATAGTTAAAACGCGGATTGGCCACCGGGTAAATTAGCCGCGCCAGCAATTCGCGGTCATAGGTGGTGATATCACAGTCGTGCAATGCCACAGCCTCAGTCTTGCCCGCGGCCAAGGTGTAGCCCATGCAATACCAAACATTGCGGCCCTTGCCGAGCTCTTTTGGCGCGAGATCCAGTGCCTGAAGTTTTGCGTCCAACGCTTTTAAGCGTGGACCATCGTTCCACAGCACTCGATGATGCTGCGGTAACACCGAGAAAAAATTCAGCGCCTGGCGATACTCCTGTTCATTGGCGCGGTCGAGACCAATGACAATTTCATTGAGGTAGGGGACCTGCTTTAAATGTTCGACAATACCTTGCAGAGCATCGCCCTGTAGCTCGGAGTAGAGTGACGGCAGTATTAGCCCCATGGGCCTGACTTTAGAAAAGGTTAATAGCTCAGCCTCCATGGTCTCCACTGATCTCTTCGAGAGATTATGCAAAGTGGTGATCACGCCGTTTTGATGAAAGTCGCCCATATTAGCTCTCTTTTTGGTCTGATTTAATGTTGATGCCTAAGGTTTGTTGCAGCCACTGGCTCACGCCTTCAACCCAGCCGTAAGGGCCGAGCTGGTCGCTGAAATAACAATTGTCGCTGCGGGTTAGGGTTGGAAACGAATGGTGATCAGACTTAATGATCAATGCCGATGAAGCCTGTTCGAGCATCGCCAGATCATTGTTGCTGTCGCCGATAGCCAGTGTCGCACAGTGGCTTTGGTCGGCGTCACGCAGATAGAGATCGCGCAACTGCAGCATCGCGACACCTTTGTCGGTAGCGCCGCCAATATTCAAAAAACGGCCTCCCTGAAGCACCGTGGCACCAGCCTTTTGTAATCTGTCGATAAACACAAGTCTGCGCTCAGCGCTGCCTAGCCAGTGCACAGGTTCACTGTGTTCACGTTGATTAGCCAGCTCAGCGGCCTGTGGCTCGAGCCCGGTAAGAGCGGCTATGCCTGCAGCGCCGGAAGTCCGATAAATTGAATCAAAGCTATTAAATTCTGCTTTAAAGTCGTCAGCGATCGCCGCGAGAAGTTGCTGCCAATGGTTACGCCGCGGCGCATTGCGCAGCACCCAAAAGTTATTTTCCAAAACAGAGTTGTCAGGTTGGCGTGCAAAGTAGTCACGGGGGATATAGATTGCGGCGCCATTCTCAACAATAAAAGGGTGACGGTTACACAGCTGCTCGCGCAGTGTTAGAAGCTCCGCAGCGGTTTTGCTGGTAATCGGTATAACCGGCACGCCAAGTGACTCAAGCTCTATGAGCAAGGATTCAGCCGGTGCGAAACTGTAGCTGTGGTGATCTAGAAGACTGCCATCGAGATCGGTGAAGATAAGTCGCATAGTGGCTTTGATCATTGACCTGTCAGTGGTGACTGGGCGGTTAATCTGCGCGCAAAAAGCACCTTTCTGGTGCGTGTTGATAGGGCTATGCGCCAACTTGGGTTGCGGCTCATGGGTTTTTATTCTCTATTTGCACTATTAAATGGCGGTTTGCTGAAAATAGGTCGCAGGATTAGCCGTTGACCTGTCTGTGCATTGATTCGTTACTTATTGTCAGTGCAGATTTCATGCCAAGCTGCTGACAAAATTTTAAGTGCGTAATATAGGTCTCCCGTGTTTACATATCAGTGTATAAACGGTAAAGCAGAGATGTAGATTTGGGCATCCATTAGGTCACTTTAAAATGCCTTTGACCGAATAATAAAAATACCAATCGCAACAAGCTTAGAACCATAAAAATAAGAACCATCTTTATTTTATCGATGAGCTACCGCGCAATCCGGCAGGCAAGGTGCAGAAGTTTAAGATTAAACAACAGCTTGTTGCTTAGAATAGAGCAGCTTGGCTGCGCTGGATAAAAACGCTTATGAAAAAAGCCCGTGTACAAACCAGCGGCCAGTGTCAGATTGTTTGAACAACCAGTATCGCGAGCCCTGATTATCGCAGGCCAGATAATAATCGCGTTGCTGGTTATTCTGCCACCAATTGTCACAGAGCCTTTGTGGGCCGCTTAAAATATGCAGCGGCTGGCGCCAGAATAATTGCTGGTGACGAATCTGAATGGCAATAGGCTTGGGTAATAACCAGAGAGGTTGTAGGCCTTTGTGGGCTGTGCTCAATTGCTGCCGTTCCCCCGGCACAACAACTGTACCGGCTTCCTCGGGAAAATAATTACGGCCTAGTGCGGGCTGCCAGAGAGCGTCTGGTCCTAATCGTGCACGTAAACTATCCATCAGTTGAGCCGCCTCTGAATTCTCTTCTTCAGCCAAAGCGGTGCCAAGAAGAGCTGTTCCAAATAAATCAACGCCACTCGGAATACCATCAACAAAGTTATCGCTGGACAATATAATCGTTTCGATACTGGCCGGTAAGTCTATACGCTCCAGCTGTAAGCGACTTAAATCGAGTAAATTTGACCAACTGTTTTGGCTGCCAGAAAGCGTAACATGCATCGAACTGGGTTCGCCGAGCAATGGCTCAAATCGCCACTCAAGAGCTCGGCAGTAACACTGGCGAGCTTGCAGATAGAGGCTGAGTCGCTGCAGCAAGGTCTTCATCGGAAACAGCAAACCCTGTTTACTGAAAATGCCCTGAGGATTTTGCAGCAGGTCATGGAAGGTCGCCGGTGGTTCAAAGCGCGCCATCTGGCACGGTTTCTCTCCGAGCAGTAATTGCAGTTGCTCGACTATACCAGTACCAAAACGACTCGCCAAATCAGTGCGAGCTAATGCCAGCAGGTCGCCGAGACAGGTCAAGCCGAGCTGATAAAAACTCTGTTGTCGTCGTCGACTGGTATTGAGTTGACTCAATGGCGTTAACTTGAGTTGCTGCTCTAACTCTGCGCTGGAAGGTAGTTCACAGCGAAAGCCGGGGCGGCACAATAAGCGTGCGGCATCAGCACTTCCGGCAATGCCCATATCAACATTAGTAGACTGTAAGAGAAGTGCTTGATGTAACTTTTGCAGCAGTTGAGTGTAGTTGTGAAAAAGCTTTTCACAGCCGCTCAATTCGAGCCACAACCCCTGCTCGGCAATAATGACACCTGGGCTAAAACTGTAGGCAATTAACGCCAGCTGTTGCATAGCGTTTTTTTCACGCTCCAGTTGCTGTCGCATTGTCAGCAGATCAGGACATAGAGCCAGAGCGGTAGAAAGCGACAAAAGGGGTTCTACACCAGATTGCTTAGCGCTGTTATTGCAGCATAAAACACGCAGTATATTTTTTTCTTGGCAGATAACCGCAACAGGGTTTTGGTGCTGCTGTTGATCCTTTAAATCATCTAGCAATGCATCCAAAGGTAATAGCGGAAAGTGTAAGTAGAGCCAAATTTTTTCTGGATAAGCGCTCTTTGCCGGCGCTGCTGTCGGTAATGTCAAAAATCCTTTTTGCCTATTTCCCTTTGCGCTGTGACGCACATTTCTCAGGCGTTGAGCCTCTGCTCGGCTGTTTTAATTCGAGGAATATCAGTCGACGCTGGCATCTGGGGATGGATGTTGTTGACCGGCAACTTTGCCAGAGAAGTCTGTGGGCCAAGATTTTTACCGCGAGGTATTAAAAGTTGTTCTCCCGGTGCCACACTGCGCAATTTACGCACGCAGAGGCGAAGGTTTTTTTCGTCAACAGAGTCGATTTCTAAACGTAGAGCAGCGGGAGATGAGGCAGGTAATTGTTTGCTGGAGGCAAACAAAAAAGCCACATGACCACTGTCAGCGGCAGCTAATTGCAGCTTGCGGAGATCCGTATAGCTAGGTGCTTTTCGCTCACTCCAGGCCAGTAACAGAGCATTGTTGCGGATGCATTGTTCAGCGACCCACAACCATTCACGATGCGTTTTACTCTGCACTATAAGTACTTTCTGCAATGCAATACCGGCGGTGGCCAGTGCCGGTGCATGTGGCTGGTAGGGTGGGTCGAGCCAGACGCTGAGATGATTGTTTTGGCAATAATATTTAATTGTCGGCAGTAGTAGTGAAAGTTCACCAATGCCGGGGCGCTGTACCAACAGTTCAGTTAAAGATGCCGCGGGCCAGCCACCTTTTAATAGCCGATCTATTTCATCTTGACCACTAGAGACACTGCGTTGAATGGGTTTTTGGCTCTGTCCTCGCCAGGTATCATGGCGGGCCAGCAGCTTAGTTATTATTTCTGTATTGGGCATAAGTGACATTCTCGATATACTGTTAATATATACAGTATTTTGATAAATGTCACTGTTGAATTTTATTTCGATGTCGATCGTTTAAGCGGAATTAGTTTGAACGCTTTAGTACTGTTGCATTGAGCCCGAATCTTTTAAACTGTGAGCGTCAACCCCGTTTTACGGCATCGAGAAAAAGGCTATGGCCTCGCATAAATCTGCTGAACAACAGATAAACCCGAACTGGAGTGTCTTTGCGCCAGCCTTTGTGGCCATTTTACAGGCGGCAGAGAAAGAGGGCGTTAACCAGCAGCGTCTACTTCGCGATGCCGGTTTGCAGAGAGATCAGCTGACTATTCTCGACCGCCGTTTTCCGGTAGCCAGCTATTTTAAGCTCTATCAACTCGCTGCCGAGGCGTCTGAAAACCCAGATATTGGCCTCTCGGTCGGTCGAATAATGTATATCAAAGGGCTCAACCTGCAGCTCTATACCTGTTCGCTGTGTAAATCGTTTCGCGATTACCTTAACTTAATACCCAGCACCTTAAAAATGCGCGGTGATATAGGTGAAATGACCGCCCACCGCGAAGGTAATTTGGTCGAGTTGCGCTGGGAGCCACTGCTGCAGAACAGTGGCCTGAAACGCTACTGCAGCGATGAAGTGCTATCGGCATCTGCGGCGATAATTAACTCTCTGTGTATCTTGCCGGTGCCGGTGGTGAAAGCCAATTTTACTTACCCTCAACCACAGGATACCTCTCAGCTAGAGGCTATTTTTGGTCGATCTATCAGCTATAACCAACCATATAGCAGCCTCTTTTTTGACAGCGCCGCGTTGGATTATCAGATTCTCAAGCAGGACTACCAACATGGGCCTGATTTAAACAAACCGTTTAGTGAACTCTTTGAAGACGATCAGATTGGCGATGAATTTTTAGCTAACCTCAAGTCATATATGATGCACCGCTTACCCAAGGGCGAAGTGAGTATCGACAATCTTGCCAGTCAGATGAATATCTCCCGGCGCACATTGCAGCGACGTCTCTCAGATCGCGACACCAACTTTTTACATGTGCTTCAAGAAGTGCGCTCGCGCATGGCTCTGCGCTATCTCTCCGATAATCGTCTCGGCATCACCGAGATTGCCTTTCTGCTCGGCTATGCTGACCAAGGCTCATTCTCCAGCGCCTTTAAAAGCTGGCAGGGTATGTCCCCACGAGATTTTCGCCGCCAGCGATAAGTCTAAAGGCAGTCACCCCACCGCAGTCAAGGGGTCTCTGTAACACGACAAGCAGAC
>JAFMBY010000007.1 GCA_017858135.1 Porticoccaceae bacterium
CAGCAAGTATTGAAAGATGGCGTGCCCTGGAATGCCAATATGATTCTCGACGACGGCGGTGACTTGACTGGCCTGCTACATGAGAAATTTCCACAGGTTCTGGATGCAGTTCACGGTGTGACTGAAGAGACCACCACTGGTGTACACCGTCTCTATGAGATGCTCAAGAGCGGCGAATTAAAAATACCTGCAATCAATGTTAATGACTCTGTGACTAAGTCCAAGTGCGATAACAAGTACGGCTGTCGTCACAGCCTTAACGATGCCATCAAACGCGCCACTGACCATTTACTGTCTGGCAAAAAGGCGGTTGTGGTTGGCTATGGTGATGTTGGCAAGGGCTCGGCTCAATCACTGCGTCAGGAAGGCATGATTGTAAAAGTGACTGAAGTTGACCCAATCTGTGCCATGCAAGCCTGTCTAGACGGCTTTGAAGTTGTCTCAACGTACATTGATGGCGATGTCAACAAAGGGGTCGACAAGGCCCTGCTAAGTAATACTGATATGTTTGTCACCAGCACGGGTAACTACAACGTCTGTAGTTCTGATGTGCTCGGCGCGCTAAAGAGCGGCTGTGTGGTGTGTAATATCGGTCACTTCGACAATGAAATCGATACTGCGTTTATGCGTAAAACGTGGGAGTGGGAAGAGATCAAACCTCAGGTGCACAAGGTTTACCGCGACCGCGCTAGCAATGATCACCTGTTGCTGCTGGCCGAGGGCCGACTGGTTAATCTGGGCAATGCAACCGGTCACCCAAGCCGCATTATGGATGGCTCGTTTGCCAACCAGGTACTGGCGCAGATCGATCTGTATAAAAAGCAGTTTGCGGCACAGGATGCAGCAACCAAAGCTGACATGTTGCGCGTAGAAGTTCTGCCCAAGCATCTTGATGAAGAAGTGGCAGCCCATATGGTGCGCGGTTTTGGCGGTGTGATTACCAAGCTAACTCAGGAGCAAGCAGACTATATTAATGTGCCTGTAGAAGGTCCATTTAAAGGCGACAGCTACAAGTACTGAGTTGTTGTGGATGTTGATTGGCCGGGGCCCCTGATTCAGGGGCCTCATAGCCCTTTTGCCTAATAGTATCTTAGCGATGCTCAGCGTATTAAAGGAATAAATATTTTATGATCAGCGACACACCGCATCTGAGTTTTGAGTTTTTTCCCCCAAAAACCGATCAGGGGAAAGCCAATCTCGCCGTTACACGTCAAAAGCTAGGAAAATTTAATCCGGAATTTTTCTCCGTCACCTACGGTGCCGGGGGTTCAACTCGGGCAACAACCATGGATCAAGTCGCAGCGATTCAAGCCGATGGTTTTGCCGTTGCACCGCATATTTCCTTTGGTGGCAGCGCTGAAGATGAAGTTTTGGCGTTACTCAACAACTATAAAGCGTCTGGCGTGCGCCACCTTGTGGCTCTTCGCGGTGATCTCCCCTCTGGGGTCGGTGGCGCAGCGCAGTTAGTCCATGCCAACCAACTGGTTGCATTTATTCGCGAAAACACCGGTGATCACTTTACTATTCATGTTGCTGCCTATCCTGAGATTCATCCGGAAGCCGAGAGCTACAGCAAAGATGTCTATTGGCTTGGTGAGAAATTTAGAGCCGGCGCTGACCGCGCTATGACGCAATACTTTTACAATGCCGACGCCTACTTTAAGTTTGTCGACGAGTGCGCCAAAACCGGCATCGGCGAACCGATTGTTCCAGGCATTATGCCGTTAACCAACTACAGTAATCTGATCCGCTTCTCCGACAGCTGTGGGGCTGATATCCCACGCTGGCTGCGCTGGCAACTTAAAGAGCGAAGCGACAATGTTGACGATCTGATTAGCTATGGAATCGACATCGTCACTGAGCTAAGCCAGAGACTGCTTGATGGCGGTGCGCCAGGGTTGCATTTTTACACCATGAACCAATGGCAGGTTCCTGATATCCTATGCCGCAATTTGGGCTATTCGGACAATAATTAATCAGTCGCCATGCGCATTCCTCGAATATACACCGATCAGCCGTTGGACAGTGGTGCCAAGGTAACCCTTGAGGGCGGCGCGGCGCGACACCTCTGCTCTGCTTTGCGGATGTCTGTGGGGGAGGAAATTACACTCTTTAATGGTGATGGCGGTGAGTTCTCGGCAGCGCTCACTGCGCTTGGAAAATCTCAGGTTGGGGTAGTCGTTGGCGAGCACCGAGGGGTTAATCGCGAATCGCCACTTAAACTGCATCTGGCGATTGCCGTGTCCCGCGGCGAGCGCATGGACTGGATCGTGCAAAAAGCCACTGAGCTCGGCGCCTCCGAAATCACCCCTCTTTTTAGTGAGCGCACTGAGGTTAAACTCAACGCCGAGCGACTGGAAAAGAAATTGCGCCACTGGCAACAGGTAGCGATCAGCGCCTGTGAGCAGAGTCAGCGCAATAAACTGCCAACGATTCACGATGCCCAAACCCTGAATCACTGGTTGAGTCAGGGTAATGACGATTCGGCACAATTAAAGCTCGTACTACATCACCGCAGCGATAAGACCCTTGCCCAACATCAAGCACCAAAACGCGTCTGTCTACTGGTCGGACCGGAGGGCGGTCTCAGTGACAATGAGATCCATCACGCCGTAGAGAATGGTTTTGTACCCTTAACGCTGGGCCCCAGAGTGATGCGCACCGAAACCGCACCGCTGGCGGCAATCAGCATTATGCAGTCAGCTTGGGGAGATATGGGCTGAAGCGGCTCGGTCTCGCGTTCTTGGCAGCTGTCATCGGCTGGGGCTCCCTGCTACTTCAGACATCGGCCAAGGCTGCTGTATTTGGTGATGGCCACCCTGAAAATGGCATTGAAGATCAACGCCTAGTAACAACTCAACCGCAGCTAAGATCTGTCGGCACCGTGGTCTGCGACGACGGGCTCAGGGGCACCGCAACGCATATTAAAGCCTCTTTTAGAGAATCAGCTGCACCTATTATAGTCACTGCAGCACATATCTTATTTGAGAAAAAATCTGGAAAAATGTACCTATCGTGCAGCTATCTCCCGCAAAATAGACGACTAAGTGCCATTCCCTTTTACGCTATTTCAGAGCACGACTACAATCCTTTTGCGGCCGACAAAATTGAGCAATCTGAGACCGATATTGTTTTTATCGCACTCGCCGGATCACTGCAACAGCCCGCCCTCAGCTTAACCGAGGCAGCCAATATCAATGATCAAAAACTGTCTCTGCTCGGCTACAATAGCGATCTAAACGATATTACTGAGTCAGCGGACTGCGAAACATTTGTCTCTGCGCAGTTTGCCAGTGAGAAGTTGCTGTTGCACGACTGTGATGCCAGAAGCGGGGCATCTGGTGGGCCACTTTTGTTGCAGCTAATATCGCAGCAAGGCAGCGAACCCCAACCCAGCGTTATTGCAATACACGGTGGAACGCTATTTTTGCATCCTCAGGACGACGCTGAGCACAGCACCAATGTTGATGGCGCTGTGGCAGATCCGGAAAGGTGGGTCAATCAGGCACGTAAAGTCGATCAGGCCCTGCTCGAACGGCTACGACGCTTCAACACATATCTTGCCAAGGGTTTTCCAGATCAAAGCTGACATCCCGAGCAAACCCTGGAATGTGAATGCCCTCAGTAGTAATAGTCACTCCCTCTTCGTCGATGAGAGGCTCTCCGAAACGATAAATCACGTCCAACTGAGCAGCATCGGCTTGACGTGCATACTGCTCTGCAACTGCGCGTGTGGTGTCGCGCTGAGAGAGATAGTCATTAAACCGATCGGCGTAACGCACGGCCAACATCTCTTCCACTTTCGCCGGTGACAGCAGCACCGCGGTGGCGTTGTTACCGCCAAAGCCTTTTGAGTTGATAAACGCGACGTCCATTTTATTGCCGCTAACATCCATATCTTGTAGCGGGAAGCGCAAACGCTCCTGTGCGACATCCGGGGCAACCTCAGCAATGGTTTTAATGCCTGGGATCATTTGATACTTAAAGGTTCCGAGAGCGGAAATCAGCTGATCACCGCTGGCAGTCGATAACGAGTGTCCGACGTACGCTTTGATTGCCGTCACCGGCCAATCATAGATATCAAACGCCTGGGCAACACGCTCGATCAGCTGCGACTCTGTCGTGCGGTTAGCCGGCGTGCTCGAACCGTGGGCGTGGACAAAACTGTGTTTCCTAACGCTCTCTGTACCGACAATATTCACTGCCGCGGCCACTGCTTTAGAAAATGAAATATAGTTACCGACACCAGGTGCTGAAATCGACTTTTTAACGCCATCTGCATTGATAAAGACCTCTGGCACGGCGCCGTGAATATCCGCGCCCAGTTCGATAGCCAAGGCGTCATCCATTAAAACAATATACTGAGTCGCTTCAGACAGAGTAAAGCCACAGTTGTGCCCAAAGGGGCGGCTGGCTCGACGCCAGTCTGGCGTTTCGGTACCATCCAGCTTACACAGATTTTCATCGCTGCCAAGCGCGCTCATATTGGCAAAGCCCTCGGATATTTCTGGAGTCACCGCCGCTTCCGCATTGCCTAAAATCGCTACGCGGCGCCGGCCGCTGCGAATATCTCGCACCGCAGCTTGCAGCACATAGAGAAAGCTGGCGCAGGCGCCGGTAATCGCTTCAGTGTGGCCAACGCTGCCGAGTACGTAGGCATTAATAAAATCTGCTGGCATTGAGTTCAAACCTAGCGGCACCTGCTTGGCGGTGGTCCGGCCTCCACGCAAGCGCGCCTGCAGCAGGCCGCCAAAGCCCTCTTCGGTCATTTGACTTAAAGCGCTAGAAGAGTAAACGCCCACTTCGTCTGGACTTACTGATTTGGCAACACTCTCCCATGGAATTCCGATCGAATGCACGGCGTCACTGGCGCCCAATAGTGCCATCTGTAAGCTGCGCGGATGAAAACGGCTGTTGTAGTGATCGGCCGGATTAAAGCCGCTGGGAAGCTGTCCTGCTGCCTTAGCGATTAGCTCATAATGTGATTCAACAAGATATTGGCTGGAGCCGCATGCAGTGATTTCTACAGTGCCGTTTTCAAGATCGCGGATCTCCCAGTCCTGTGGTGGAACCTTCGGTAAATCACGCTTCAACATGCTGAACTGAACAGGCTGGTTGGCGTCTTCAGTGAGGGAAATCTTTTTATGCCCTGGCACCTTGGCCGGATCAAATAACTCGATCTTACGGATCAAGGTACCATTGAGCACCTCTTGCCGAAAACGCTGGTCTACCTCGAGCGCACTCAGCAGTGCACCCTGTTGGTCGCGATAGCCTTCACCCTCTTTAGTGACCTGCGCCATCAAACAGGCAAGGCTGACAACCGTATCAATCTGTTCTTCAGTTGGTAGTGACTCTAGAATCATACGCCTGAACGCTTGATGAGAAGAACTGCGTCCAGCGGCGTTGTAGCCACCAAAGCCGACTACAACCGGAAGAGAGTTAAGCATAGAGAATGTCCTTGCAGTGAAGCAATTAAGAGACCGCTAGTGTAGGCAGAGTTGCCGCAGATTATTTTTGTTAATCAGCCATAAACTAATAGGTATTAGCCATATCGTGCTATATTGGCCGTACCATGACCTTTAATCTGACACTTTTACTCTGTGACAATATGCTGGTCTCGAGCACCACTCTGGCCGCTGAGATTTTTCAATTTGCGCAAGCAATGGCACGCGCCAGGAAAAATACGCAGACTAGTTTAACGATCCGCTGGGTTAGCGCTGACGGCCAACCAGTGCGAACATCAGCGGGCTTCGAGCTGAGCCCAACACATTCTATCCGTGACGTCTTTACCAGTGACCTTATTCATATCCCGGCTCTGTGGCGCAATCCACGGCTCGCCGTACTTAAGCATGGCGCCTATATCCCTTGGCTACAGGAACAGCATCAGCGTAACTGCAGTTTTACCACGGTGGGCACAGGGGTGTGTTTTTTAGCAGAGGCGGGACTTCTCGATGATAAGCCGGCGACGACACACTGGCATTACTTCGACCAACTGCAGCGCAGCTATCCCAAGGTCAAGCTGGCACGCCAGCATTTCACGACCCAGGCTGGCAATATCTATTGCGCAGCCAGTATCAATGCCATGGCAGAACTGATGATGCATCAGGTAGAGCGTATCTTTGGCCGAGTTATCGCGCGCCAGGCGCAGCGCAATTTTTTTCATGAAATTCGCAATTTAGCCGAGCCAGCCAGTATCAGCGATCACCAGAAGATACACGGCGATGAAACGATTGTGCAGGCGCAGATATGGCTTCAGGACAATCTCAGCAAGCAGCTCTCAGTGCCCAATCTGGCGGCTCAGTTTGGCATGAGCACGCGGACCTTCAATCGACGTTTCGCAGCCGCCGCAGGCAATACGCCGGGGCATTATCTGACCGAGGTGCGCATGACCTTTGCCTGCGACCTATTGAAAAACACCGACTTATCCATCTTGGAGATTGCCAATTATAGCGGCTACAACGACGCCAGCTGGTTCTCTGTTCGCTTTAAACATTGGGCTGGGAATAGCCCAAAGGAGTATCGCCGTACGGTTCGCGCGAAACTATTTTCTACTGAGGTGACATAAGCGTCACCTCGGCAAAAGACAGCAATTAGATAATACGTACGTGAACAACGCCGTCGACCGCCGCTATCTTGGCCTTTAGGCTGGCATCAAAATCGCCTTCGATATCAATAATATTATAAGCAATATCATTGCGACTCTTATTCACCATATCGACAACATTGAGTTCGCTATCCGCCAAGATCGACAACACACTGCCGAGGACCTTAGGCACGTTTCTATTACTGAAGGTGATTCGCGTTCCGCCATTGCGTGCCATTTTAATCTGTGGATAGTTTACTGAATTGCGAATATTGCCATCCTCAAGAAAATCCATCAGCTGATTGGCCGCCATCACCGCACAGTTCTCTTCGGCCTCTTCAGTGCTGGCGCCAATATGCGGCATCAACAACACATCGCTGCGACCGAGCAACTCTGGCGTTGGGAAGTCGGTGATATAGCCAGCAATCACACCATTATCAAGCGCGTCGACGATATCGGCAGTGCTGACTATCTCTTCGCGAGCAAAATTGACAATCTTAGCTGTCGCTTTCATTCCGGCAAGCGTTTTGCTGTTGATCAAATGCTTAGTCGCTGGGATAGCAGGAACGTGCAAAGTAATAAAATCTGCCCGCGCTAACAGTGCCTCAAGATTGTCCATACGCTCTACACTACTCGACAGCTGCCATGCGGCCTCAACCGAAATGGCTGGATCATAACCCACTACATTCATTCCCAGCTCAAGCGCCAAGTTGGCAATCATCGAGCCGATGGCTCCGAGACCCACGACACCGAGGGTTTTGCCCTGCACTTCGGCACCGGCAAAACGCTTCTTTTCTTTTTCCAGTAACTTGCCCATCTCGGCTGAATCGCTAATCTCAGTGAGGCCCTGAACATAGTTCATGCCACCATAAATATCCCGCGATCCCATCAGCAGCGCCGCGACAATCAACTCTTTCACCGCGTTGGCGTTGGCTCCCGGCGTGTTGAAAACGACAATGCCCTGCTCAGTGTAATCGGCAACGGGAATATTGTTGACACCAGCTCCGGCGCGAGCAATGGCAACGACAGACGATGGCATCACTTCACTGTGTAACTTCTGGCTGCGCAACAAAATACCATCTGGATCAGCACTTTCACTGGATACCTGATAGCTCTCCGCGGGAAAGCGGCTGAGGCCTTTGGATGAAATGGCGTTGTAGGTACGAATCTTGAACATAGTCTTTATGGTCTCGGTTTTTAATCTTGTTTTCAGTGTGCTGTTAGGCTCTTACGTGGTTATACGCCCAGTCAAGCCAGGGCAGGAGCGCCTTCAGATCAGATGCCTCCACCGTGGCGCCGCACCAAACCCGCAGGCCGGCCGGAGCGTCGCGATAAGCACCTATATCGTAGGCAACCGCTTCCGAAGCTAACAACTTAACAATCTGTTTAACCTGATCTGCGTCGAGATCAAGGGTCAGGCAGACGCTGGTATTGGAGATCTGATCCGCCTCCTGAGCCAGAAAATGAGCCCAGGGACGAGTAGCCACAAAGTCCTTTATGACATCTAGGTTGGCATTGGATTTGGCAATCGCTGCCGGCAGTCCACCGATAGACCGCACCCAGTCGAGAGCGTCGAGATAATCTGCTACACAGAGCATCGAGGGCGTATTGATGGTTTCACCGCGGAAGATTCCCTCGATCAGCTTGCCACCTTTAGTCATACGGAAAATTTTTGGCATTGGCCAGGCGGGCGTATAGCTTTCTAGACGCTCAACCGCACGCGGGCTGAGGATCAACATACCGTGAGCACCTTCACCACCGAGTACTTTTTGCCAGCTATAGGTAATCACATCAAGTTTTTCCCATGGCATATCCATGGCAAATACCGCGGAGGTGGCATCGCAAATAGTCAGGCCACTGCGCTGGTCGCTAATCCAATCGGCATTTGGTACCTTGACCCCAGCAGTGGTGCCATTCCAGGTAAACAATATGTCATGCTCTGGATTGGCCTGACTCATATCCGGCAGCTGACCATAGTCCGCGGTATAACTGTTGAGGTTGTCGAGCTTTAACTGTTTGACAGCATCGGTGAGCCAGCCGCTGCCGAAGGATTCCCAAGCAAACACATCCACTGGTCGCGCACCGAGCACCGACCACATAATCATCTCCACCGCACCGGTATCTGAGGCGGGAACCACGCCGACTCTATAACCTTCCGGGAGCCCAAGAATCTCGGCTGTATCGCTGCAGGCACGACCTAGAGCAAGCTTGCCAACGCTGGAGCGATGAGAGCGGCCCAAAGTATCGATAGCGAGATTGTTTAGGTCATAACCCGGACGCTTGGAACAGGGGCCAGAGGAAAAGTTTGGATTAGCGGGCTTAGTGGTTGGTTTCATGGGTTGCGGTAGCTTCTTGTCAGTATCAGATTTAATTAAAGGGTGCAGAGTCTAGTGTTACAGATACGCTTTTTAAAGCGCTTTAACTCATGATGGCTATTCCTGTGACCTATATGGCCATAGGAGAAACTTTTGCAGGAGCAGACAAAGAGGATTATTTTTCAGCGGCAGCGCGCTCTTTAGCAATTAGGAAATCCGCGACATTGAGCATGCCTTCAAAACCATTGGTCATTCGGGTACTGACCCTGTACTTGCCATTGACGATCACCTCAGGTGTTCCCTGTGTGCGATAACTGCGCATCCTGGCTTTGGCCTGATTGACCATACTACTCATGCCAAAGGAGTTATAGACCTGGGAAAATTTCTCCGCGCTGACGCCGGCTGCGACAAAAAACTTAGCCAAGTCCTGCTCCGAGCGAATGGCTTCGCGTCTGACATGAATAGCTTCAAAAATAGGCATATGTACCTTGTCTAGCACTTTGAGCAGAGTGGCGCTGTAATATGCGCGCGCATAGGCTTCCATCGCCGGCTGCCAGACCGCGGGAGTGCGCTGCATATCGACATCCGCTGCCAGTGATGCTGCCCAGGGCTCAAGCACCGACTCAAAGTTATAACAGTGGCCACAGGAGTAGGAAAATATTTCGTTGACTTCAATCTTGGACTTATCAGCCGTTCTCACCGCTTGCGGCAGAACCTCGTAGTGAACGCCAGCTTTAAATTTTTCCTCTTCAGCCGCACAGCCCAATGAAACCGGCAGCAGAAGCAGTAAAAAAACATAACTAGAAATACGTCGCAACATAATAAACTCCTGCAAACCTGTTTAATCGTCTACCAACCCTTAAAAGGGATTTAATAAATCAGTTGAGCCCTGAAATATAATTCGCTATCGCCTTGATTTCTTTATTGCTCAGTCGCTCAGCGACGCCCTGCATAATCTTGGCGTTGGCACCGCTGGCGCGCTCACCACTTTGGTACTTAAGTAGCTGGCTCTCAATATAGCCTGCATGCTGACCGCCAAGTGCGGGATAACCCGCCGGATCATTGCCTGTACCAGCCGGAGAATGGCAACCGGTGCAGGAGGGCACGCCAGTCTGCAGATTGCCACCACGATAAATATTTTCGCCAAGCTCCAAGGCTTCATCCGGATCGCTGTAGCCGATCAGAGTGATTTCTTGCGCTCCCGATATTTGGCGCTGCTGGCCATCGTAGTAAGCCGCCATGTCCTGCAGGTCCTGGTCAGAAGACGCATCGAGCAGGCCCGTCATTTCAACTATGACGCGCTCGCCAGACTGGATATTCAGCAGCTGACGGTAAAGATATTTTTCACCCAAGCCGGCTAGCTTGGGGAATGAAGAAACCATGCTGTTGCCGTCATTGCCATGACAGCCGGCACACATTGCTACTTTGGATGTTCCTGCTGCTGCATCACCAGATGCGAAACCCTGATTAGCTGTAAATGCAGCTACCAGACAAATAATCGTTAAAAAGCTTTTTTTCATGGTTAATCAACTCGTGCAATCCGCTAGAATAGGTGTGGTCTGTACAGGTACTTTCATCTGTACAATAGCCATGTCGGCTAAAGCCGGCGCATTATATACCAACATGCGCCAATTCTTACAGCGAGATAATGACCCTTTATCCATGGATTCGACTCATATCGATTATAAGCGCGTAACATTTCTGACCAGTGCCCCCTCTCTCAGGCAATGCCCTGACGATAGCGGCTGTGAAATTGCCTTTGCCGGGCGCTCAAATGCGGGTAAATCTAGCGCGATCAATACGTTGACGCGAACCCGCGGGCTGGCAAGAACCAGTAAAACGCCAGGTCGAACCCAGCTGATTAATTTCTTTGAACTGGCCGGTGGCAAACGTCTGGTTGACCTTCCCGGATATGGCTACGCTAAAGTGCCCATCGCGATGAAGCGCGAATGGGACAAGCATCTTGCCGAGTACCTTCAGATGCGCCAGAGTCTGGCGGGCCTAGTATTGTTGATGGACATTCGCCACCCGCTGCAAGAGTTTGACCTACAGATGCTCAACTGGGCTGCACAGGCGGGGCTACCGGTCCATATCTTGCTAACCAAATCGGATAAACTTAAGCGCGGCCCGGCTCAGAGCGCGCTCTTGATGGTTGAACGACATTTGCGCGATATGGATCCAGGCTGCACGCTGCTCAGCGCACAGACATTTTCGTCATTAAAGAAGCAGGGGCTGCCAGAACTTGAGTCGGTGTTAGGCCATTGGATGAGCGCAGACTTTATTGATCCCTCTGCTGACTGACCTGCGCAGAGTTCATCAAGACATTACCCAGACAAAAAATCAGCCGATAAAAAAAGCCCCGGTCCAAAGTGGACCGGGGTCTGCGTTGCCTTGCTTGGGAGTTTCAGCGTTGCAGTTGCTTAGTTGGGGGAGAGTAAGCAATCATGTCTTGCACGTATTAAGACAAGCTGAAATGAAATAGTTCACAAATAATTTAAAAAAATTGAAAATATTTTTAATCTTGTGGGCAAGGGTGGTTTTTACTCGCCATTTTGCGCAGTTCATCGCTTAAAAAAAGCTAGTGCGCCTCATCCCAGTTGTTACCTACGCCAACATCCACAACTAATGGAACCAGGAGCTCAGCAGCATTTTCCATGCGCTCACAGAGCCCCTGCTTGATCACATCGAGTTCCGACTCCGGCACTTCCAGCACCAATTCATCGTGCACCTGCATAATAATTTTGCTGTTCAAAGCGCTGGACTCGAGCCAGCTTTGCACGCTGATCATCGCCAACTTAATAATATCGGCGGCGGTTCCCTGCATCGGCGCATTGATCGCGGTGCGCTCGGCAGCCTGGCGACGCATGCCATTTCTCGAGTTAATTTCCGGCAGATAGAGCCTGCGGCCAAAGAATGTCTCGACATAGCCTTTTTCAGCGGCACTGTAGCGAATATTGTTCATATAGTTTTGCACCCCCGGATAGCGGGTAAAATAGAGCTCAATATATTCGGCCGCCTGTTTGCGGCCAATACCCAGCTGGCGTGCCAGGCCAAAGGCTGACATGCCGTAAATCAGGCCGAAGTTAATCGCCTTGGCACTGCGGCGCTGATCGCTGGTGACGGCATCCGTCTCGACACCAAAGACCTCGGCAGCGGTGGCGCGGTGGATGTCCTGTCCGGCACTAAAAGCCGCCAGCAAACTAGGATCCTGTGACAGATGGGCCATAATACGCAGCTCAATCTGTGAGTAATCCGCAGCGACCAATTTACTGCCCGGCGCGGCAATAAAGGCCTGGCGCACTCGCCGTCCTTCGGCCGTTCGCACCGGAATATTTTGCAGATTGGGATCTGATGACGACAATCGTCCAGTGGCCGTTCCCGCCTGATGGTACGAAGTATGAATCCGCCCAGTCACCGGATTGATCATGGTTGGCAACTTGTCAGTATAAGTGGACTTTAATTTGGCCAGACCTCGATGCTCCAATAGAACCTTGGGCAGTGGATAATCCAACGCCAGCTCTTGCAGCACTTCTTCCTTGGTCGAGGGGGCGCCTTTGGCGGTTTTCTTCAACACTGGAATCTGCAGTTTTTCAAACAGGATCTCACCCAGCTGCTTCGGTGAGGCGAGATTAAACTGCTGCCCTGCGAGATCCCAAGCCTGAGTTTCAAGCTCGGCAAGTCGCTCTGACAACTCCTGGCTCTGCTGGAATAGCAGCGTGTCATCAACCAGCGCACCGGTGCGCTCAATTCGCGACAATACCGGAACTAACGGCAGTTCGATTTCCTCGAACACTTTTTTCAGTGCTGCCTCACCCGCAACCCTTGGCCACAACACTTGATGGAGGCGCAGGGTAATATCAGCATCTTCGGCGGCGTAGGGCGCAGCCTGCTCAAGTGGTACCTGATTAAAGGTTATCTGAGCGGCACCTTTGCCGGCGACATCAGCAAATTTAATCGTTTCTTCATTTAGGTAGTTGAGTGCCAAGCTATCCATATCATGGCGGCTAGCGACCGAGTCGAGGACATAGGATTCAAGCATGGTGTCAAACGCGATACCGCGCAGCGTTATACCGTGCTGGGCCAGTACACTCATATCATACTTAAGGTTTTGACCTACTTTTGTCAGCGCAGGGTCTTCTAGATATGGTTTGAGGCTGTCGAGCACAAACTCTGGCTTAAGCTGCTCCGGGGCGCCCATATAATCGTGGGCAAAGGGAATATAAGCGGCCTCCCCAGGGGCTGTCGAAAGCGAGATACCGACTAACTGTGCACGCATATAGTCGAGACTGGTGGTCTCTGTATCCACAGCAACCAAGTCAGCATGGTTGATCTTTTCGATCCAGGCAGTCAATTCTGACTCGGTTAAAACAAGCTGGTAATTTTTGACGATCGCTGGCGCATCGGCAGCAGCCTCGACTAAATCATCCAGCTTAGACTCTGAGTTGGCCGCCGGCGCTGACTGTTGATTATTGTTTGTCTGAGCCTCTTCAATCCAGGATTTAAATTCCATATCTTGGAACAAACTCAGTAAAGCCGAATGATCCGGCTCGCCGTTCTTCAGCTCTGAGAGATGCACCGGCATCTCGACATCAGTTTTTATCGTCGCAAGCTTGTAGGAGAGGTAGGCGAGCTCTTTGTTTTCGGCGAGCTTCGGCGACATGGTCTTGGCGCCACGAAATCCCAATCCAGCGACCTCGTCTAAGCGCGTGTAAATGTCATCCAAGCCACCGATGCCTTGCAGCAATCCCAGTGCGGTCTTTTCACCAACCCCCGGGACGCCGGGAATGTTGTCTGATTTGTCACCCAGCAGGGCGAGGTAATCAATAATCAATTCTGGCGAAATACCAAACTTTTCGATCACCCCTGCCCTATCCATGGTGGTGTTGTTCATGGTGTTAATCAGGGTGATATGCTCATTCACCAGCTGGGCAATGTCTTTGTCGCCGGTAGAAATAATCACCGGCTGCTCTGCGGCAGTGGCCTGCACAGCTAGCGTGCCAATAACATCGTCCGCCTCGACGCCATCGATAATCAACATCGGCAGGCCCATGGCCTGAATAATTTCATGTATCGGCGCTATCTGCTCGCGTAAATCATCCGGCATCGGCGGTCGGTGAGCCTTGTAGTCGCTGTAAATCTCATCGCGAAAGGTTTTACCCTTGGCATCAAAAACGACCACCACGGTGCTCTGCGGGTAGTCTTTCTGCAGACGCCGCATCATATTGATAACCCCTTTTACGGCTCCAGTCGGCTTGCCTTTGCTATTGGTCAGCGGCGGCAAGGCATGGTAAGCACGATAAAGATAGGAAGAGCCATCGACGAGGATCAGCGGGGTAGTAGTGTCCATATTTTCCACAACAGGTAGCGTTAATATTGAGCCTTCAGGATACACGATTTACCTGAGTCTGTTGATAATTCGTCGGCCTTGAGGGATTGTTGAGCGTCTTAAAAGCAGTCTTTAAACTGCGCGACCAACGTCTGCATAAAGTGTCTATAAGCATCTTCGTTAAGGGGTTGATCCAGACCCTGGAGATCGATCACCGCGATAGGCAGGGACAACTCCTCAGCAATCACCCGAGCATCTCTGTCCGCATATTGCGGTTCGACAAAGATACAGCTGGCGGCGGACGTTATCGCCGCCTGGCGCAGGCGATATTGGCTTCTGGCGCCCTGACTGGCACCACTGGCATCGCGGATTGAAAGACCGGATTGCAGGTTGAAGACGCTAGTAAAGTGATCTAGGGCATCGTGGTGAACTAGAAACTGCTTCTCACTCAGGGGCGTCAACACCGCGGCTAGATCGGCAATTTGATCGGCGCTGATAATTTCTTTGACCGGGAGTTTAAGGCGCTGCTGGATCTCGGCTGCGATTAGATTGGCGTTGTTGGGATTAAGCCAAACGTGGGGATCTGCTCTTAGCGCACTGTGGGCACTTAATTCGCTATGGGCATTCAACCGGCTGTGGCCATGACCATGAGCGTGGTCACTATCGCCGCCGACATTTTTCTGGCGGTCAGTATCTGTGGGCATACTCAGCGGCAACTGCATCACCGTAATACGCTTATTCTGGGGTAGTAATTGCATCGATTTGGCAATGCGGGATTCAAACAACTCACCAATCCAAATTATCAGGCCTGCCTGATCAATTTTCTTCAGCGCGGAAACCGGCAGCGACACCTCATGGGCGGACTGCACCGCCGATTGCAGATATTCAACTCGAGCCTGATCACCAACGGCGGACTGGGCGATAATTGCCAGGGGTTTAATGGTAGTGATAATCAGCGGTTTGGTTATTTCGGGGGCGGCAAAAACTATTTGTACCGTCAGGGCGCTGACTAAGGTAACAATTTTTAGTAAATTGTTATAATGTATCATTTTAATCATTGGCAATAATGCCCCAGAGCATCGATAACGATGTGAATGAAATTTGTATGTTATATTATAACATTGCAATTTAATAAAACGTCATAAAACAACACTTAATCAGGCACAGAGCCCCATGTTGACCAACTCTCGATTAGTTCACCAGCCCCATGATCACGGCCGCTGCATCAACGCTGCCCTAAATCGTGCCGAGGAACTATGCGCCGCCACTAAGGCGCGGCTAACACCCACGAGAAAATCGGTGCTGCAACTACTCTGGCAGAGCCATCAACCCCTTGGCGCTTATCAGCTGCAAGATCAGCTGGCTAAGCTTTCCGGCAAATCCATAGCCCCGCCGACGATCTATCGCGCCATTGAATTTCTTCTTCAGCTCGGACTGATTCACCGTATAGCTTCACTCAACGCCTATATCGGCTGCCCTTTTCCCGGCAGTGACCACAGCAATCTGTTTATGATCTGCAGTCAGTGTGGCAGCGCCGCCGAAGTGGCCCACAACAGCCTTAATGAGCTGCTGCAAAAAGCCAGCGATAAGGCTAATTTTACACTACAGAGTCAGACCTTGGAGCTTTTTGGGCTATGCCCAAACTGCACCGAACGCCCAGAGAATTGACAACATGACTAAAGCCCTTATTAGACTCGAGCACATCGGCAAATCATTTGGCTCGCGCCCAGTGCTAGAGAATATCTCTATGCAACTAATGCGCGGGGAGATTACCACATTGATTGGGCCCAACGGCGCCGGCAAATCCACTCTGGTGAGAATTATTCTCGGCTTACTAAAGCCCGACAGAGGCTCAGTGCAGCCCTCAGCCGAACTAAAGATCGGCTATATGCCCCAGAAGATCAATATAGATCCAACCCTGCCGATCTCAACCTGCCGATTTTTACAGCTGGCCAATACCTCCCACAGTGCCTGTCATGCCGCACTGGAGAAGGTGGGTATAGGCCATCTGGCAACAGCGCCGGTGCAAACCCTCTCTGGCGGCGAAATGCAGCGCGCCCTGCTGGCGCGGGCGATTGTCCGTAATCCCAACTTTTTGGTGCTTGATGAACCAGTGCAGGGGGTCGATGTCACCGGGCAGAATGCGCTGTACTCCATGATTGCCGAACTGAGTAAGTCGCTTAACTGTGGCGTGCTGATGGTCTCCCATGATCTACACCTGGTGATGTCGGCAACCGACCATGTTATTTGTCTCAATCAGCATATATGTTGCCAGGGCAATCCCGAGCAGGTCACCCAAGACCAGGCTTATATTGATATTTTTGGCCAGACGACCGCCGTTTATGCCCATCAACATGATCACCAACATAGCATTCATGGTGAGGTTTTAGACCAACAGGGCAACCATCAACATGGGGAGGGCTGTCGCCATGACTGATTTTCTGCTCTATGCACTGCTCGCGGGACTGGGGGTTGCAATGGTTGCCGGTCCTCTCGGCTGCTTTGTTGTCTGGCGACGCATGGCCTATTTTGGAGACACCTTGGCTCACTCGGCCTTGCTGGGGGTGTCGATCGGCGTATTACTGGGCATCAATATCAGCATTACCGTGGCAGCCATCCCACTGTTGATTGCTCTGGGTTTGGTCTATTTGGAACAGCGCGGTATTTTGTCGCTGGATACCTTGCTCGGCATCCTCTCTCACTCCGCGCTGGCAACAGGCCTAGTGCTCATCTCTCTGCTGCCCGATGTGCGGGTCGACCTGATGTCGCTGCTATTTGGCGATCTGCTCTCGGTGACCATCAATGATCTGTGGCTGATCTATGGCGTCGCGAGCACGGTTGTTTTGCTGTTGCTATGGCTGTGGAAACCGCTCATTAATATTACCGTGCATGAGGAGTTGGCGAGTGTTGAGGGGGTCAATGTTTCCGCGGTACGCACTGCGCTAATGTTAATCACCGCACTGGTGATTGCCATTGCTATGAAGATTGTTGGTGTATTGTTGATTACCGCGCTGCTGATTATTCCGGCGGCTACTGCGCGACGCATCAGCAGTACACCGGAGCAGATGGCGGTCATCGCCAGCCTGATTGCAATGTTAACCGTGGTGATGGGTTTAGCGATGTCTTGGTATAGCGATACGCCAGCAGGCCCGTCTATCGTGGTCTGTGGCGCGTTACTGTTTACCCTTTCACTAGCCGTTCGGCAGCGAAGTTAACGCTCAAAAACGTTCTTAATTGAGCGCCAAGTTTGGCGCATAGCCACTTCACCGTGGGGGGCCTTAAAGAACCCATGGTAGTGGCCCTTTGGATTGATCAACACCACCTGAGTGCTGTGATCGACGGTGTAATTGTCATCACTCAGCTCAACTTTGGTATAGGCGATCGTCAGCTGTGTGGTGAGCTGCAAGATAGAATGGGGGCTGCCTGTCACACCGATAAAGTCATCATTGAAGTAGGGCACATACTGTGCCATTTTCTCTACCGTGTCGCGCTCAGGGTCGAGTGACACCATGACGATCTGTAACATTTCTTTTTCGCTTTCACCCAAATCTTCATACATCGCATTAAGCGTCGTCAGGGTAGTAGGGCAAATATCTGGGCAGTTGGTAAAGCCAAAAAACACAATACTCCAAACACCTTTAAAGTTGTCCAAGGTGAAGGGCTCACCATTGTGATCGACGAGATCGAAATCACTGAATATCCGCGGTGTGCTCAGTTCAATCGCGCCATTAATACGCAGATCTTCAGCCGACATCGGTACCGGTTGATTCATCTTCCAAGCAAAACCGAAAACGACTAAAACGATAAAGCAGAGTATGACGACGACGGTAAGCTTAATGCGTGCTTGTTGTTTCATGAACATGTTCTCCAAAACTGCGTTGTGATGGCGATTGACCAGGCGAAAAAGCGTGCTTAAATTATCGGTATTGACTCAACAAGGTAGTGGTCGAGCAACATAATGCAAAACAGTACCATCAGATACGTAATCGAGTATTTAAAGGTTTTCATTCCCGAATCATCATCCTCACCAAACAGCATAACTAGCGACCAATAGAGAAAACCTGCACCTAACACCAGCGCGCCGGTTAAATATAACCAGCCAAACATACCGGTCAAAAACGGCAACACGGTGATCACAATCAACAGCAGTGTATAAAGTACGATATTGATCTTGGTGTATTGCTCACCGTGGGTAACCGGCAGCATGGGGATTTCAGCTTTGGCGTAATCATCCTTGCGATGCACCGCCAGCGCCCAAAAATGCGGCGGTGTCCAAGCATAGATAATCAATACCAGCAGCAGGGCGTTGTAGTGCACCTCGCCGGTGACGGCTGTCCAGCCAAGCAGTGGCGGCGCTGCACCGGCCAAACCACCGATGACAATATTCTGCGGCGTCGCGCGCTTTAAATACATGGTGTAGACAAACGCATAGCCAATGGACGAAGCAAGCGTCAGCCAAGCAGTAATCTGGTTGATAAACACCAGCAAAATGACCATTCCAGCCAATCCAGTCAACGCAGCAAACAGAATTGCCTGATTCGGCTGAATGCGACCGCGAGCGATTGGGCGATTGTGGGTACGCGCCATGGTGTCGTCAATCTTGCGGTCAACGATATGGTTGACCGCGGCCGCTGACCCAGCGCACAGGGCAATGCCCAAATTTCCCAGTATCAACACATCCAGAGAGACCATCTGCTCTGTGGCCAATAACATGCCTATCAGAGACGTCAGAATCATGAGCGCAACAACATTGGGCTTGCACAACTCTAGGTAGTCGCGCCAGCTCACGCCGGTTGTTTCTAATTCGCTTTGTTGCATAGGGTCCAACTCCAGAGTTCTATCTGTTGATTAACGATCTGGTGAATATTTCAACAGATGCTTCATATCTTCCAGCAGCCCCATAACATCATCGTCTTGGGTGAAGTAGAGAATAACCTCTGCATCAGGGGTAACCACAAAATAACGCGTATCGGCCATATCCCAGTCTGCTGAGGTGTTTTTCAGCAATTCCTTAAACTCACTTAGGCCTGTGGTTTGGATCGTTAAATGGGGGTGCGCAAGACGGAGATCGTCGTACTGCTGTTGTTGTAACTGTGCCGGGTCGGCGAGATAAACACGCTCGGCCCGACGCACCAGCTTACCCATTAGTATGTGAACTGAACGTGTATCTAAGATCACCTTGTTACAGCCAGCATCACAGCCTTCACCGCCAGCAATAACAATTTTCCACTTTTGCGCTTTATCGGGAATCGTCGGAAATACGGTGCGCGCATCGACAGCAGGCTTAACCAAATGCCCCTGATTGGTAGTGCCCAACATCTCCATCAACTGCAGGCGCTGCTCTTCTGTCTGCGGCTGCATCAACGTGCCGGCCAGCATTACGCCACCAACCATGATTAACATAATCCAAATCTGAATCTTCATACCTCGGTTGCGAGGCCCCTGATTATTCTGCGCTTCACTCATAAAGCTTTACTCTTTGGTTGTTTTTGCCATTCTAAGTTTAAGCCAAGCCGCGAGGTTTGAATTGGCATTGATGGTAAGTAGCAACAATACCAGCACCATAACAAACCACTGCACCGCATAGGCTGTATGCTTCTCCGGCTGCACCGCCACTGTCGGCCAGCCTGTTGTTAATGCACCAACGGAATCGCTATCCAATCGCAATTGGTATGCAAAAAACTCGTCGGCAAACAATTCTTCCGCACGTTCAGCGGATATCCAACCTATACGCACTGGCCACTTATCAACTGCGCCAACACCATCATCTAGCTGCAGCCCGCCTTTTAACACCCTGTAGAGGGAACCGCGCAGTTGCACCTCACCATCCACTGGATTTATCTCAGGTAGCTGATTGCGGTCTAGAGATGCCTGCACCCAGCCACGGTTCACGAGGATTTTTACGCTGCTGCTAGCGAGGGTCAACACTTCGAATACTTCGTAACCTGGCCGTCCACCGCGGACGCGATTATCCAGCAAAACACGCCGTGATGCATCTAGTAGACCAACAAATTGAACCTGCCTGTATTGCAGGTTTGAACTGAGATCCAACTGCTCAAACGGGGCCGGCAGCGACTGCTGATTAAGCGTGAATTCAGCCAAAATCTCGCGCTTTTCCTGGGCACGGTCCAACTGCCAGCAGCCCAGACTAATCAGCAATGGCGTCATTAAAACAACAAACAGCAGCAACTTGGCGTTCGGCTGCCAAGAAAATTTTTCACCGCTAAGATGGGGATCACTGATCATTTATGTTTAAATTCCGGCTTCTATTATCTTTATTCAGAGACCACTATGCTCAAGACCATCATGCTTTTACTCCTTATCGCCTTGATAGCCAGTCTATTTGGCGGCTTAAACTTTTTGGTCAAGGATCTTGGCGGTAGCAACAAAAAACGTCTGCTCTATGCGTTGGGTCTGCGCGTCACATTGGCAGTGATGTTGGTTGGCACCATTATATACGGCGCTTACACCGGACAGATCAAAAGTCAGGCGCCATGGGACAAACAACTGCACCCAGAGAATGTAGCACCATCTTCTCCAGCTGACACTCCAGAGCAATAACAGTCAGCATACAAACAAAAACGGCTAGGCAATCTGCCTAGCCGTTTTAATTACTGTCCAACAAAGTATTATCTAGTCAAACACATAGACAACAAAGAACAACAGAATCCAAACAACATCAACAAAGTGCCAGTACCAAGACGCCGCTTCAAAGCCAAACTGATCTTCATTGCTAAAGTGCCCTTTGATTGCGCGAATCAAGGCAATCAGTAGCATGATGGTTCCAAGTGTTACGTGAGCGCCGTGGAAGCCCGTCAGCATAAAGAAGGTAGTCCCATAGATGCCTGATTCCAGGGTTAATCCCATGTGCTGATAGGCATGCACATATTCTTCAACCTGCAGAACCAAGAAGATTATGCCAAGCAATACCGACAGTCCCAGCCAGCCGATAAACTGCTTGCGATTATTGTTCTTTAAACCGGTGTGGGCAATATGCACAGTAATACTGGAGGTAACCAGAATAACGGTGTTCCAAAGAGGCAACCAGCTTAGCAGCTTGCTCCAGCCTGGAAAGCTCATTGCTTCGTCTGGGCCAGTAAAGGTTGCGTTGGCTCCATTTGCCGCTTGGTCAGGAGTGACCATCGGGGGCCAATCCGCTTCGTAACCAGGCCAAAGTAGGGCGTTATTAGCCACGGCAGCATCTGTGGGTGTGTCATCAAATATGCCGATCGCCGCATCACCCCCTAACCAGGAGTTAACGATAACTCGCAGGTAAAAGAGAGCGCCAAAGAAAGCCGCAAAGAACATTACCTCTGAGAAAATAAACCACAGCATGCCGAGAACATAGGACTGCTTGAGCTGGTCGTTGGCCAGACCACGCATATTTTCATCGATAACTATGCTCCACCACTTGAACATCACCAGCGCCATAATGACCAAGCCAGCTGTGAAAACAATGTTACCGTTGCCGACAACCCAAGAGGCGGCACCGTAGGCCATTAACCCCATACCCGTGGCAGTAATAATCGGCAGTTTGCTCTGCTCGGGTACGTAATAACTGCTTTCTGTTGACATCTTTTATCTCCGTTTTGTTATTTCCAATGGCTTGGAAACTACTGTAACTGTGCTAGCGGATTCGCCATTCGATCGGTTATATCGAAAATCGTGTAGGAAAGCGTCAAACTGGTCACGCCTTCCGGCAAATCCGGATCAATAATAAAAACAAGCTTGAGGTCTGCCTGGTCGCCTGCTGCCAGCGGCTGATTCTCAAAACAGAAACACTCTGTCTTGTGGAAATAATCCGCCACATTGTTGGGCACCAAACTTGGAATCGCCTGAGAAACCATATCTTCGCCGGTGGTATTGCGCGCGAAATAGGTTATTTCTGTCGGCTCACCCGGATGCACAACAACCTTATCTTTGGTAGGTCTAAATTCCCAAGGCATCGATGCATTGTTTGAGGCCACAAACCTAACCGTGACCTCGCGCGATGTATCGACTCTGACGTCAACTGCAGTGTACTCATCCCCTGTTTTACCACCGAGCCCGGTGATCTCACAAAACAGATCGTAAATTGGCGGTAATACAAAGATTGCAAACGCAAACATTGCCGCCGCACCGAAAAGCGACTTGACCACGACTCGGCGGTTAGAAGCATCGACTGACATAGCCTTGGGCTCTCCTATTTCAACTCTGGTGGAGTTGCGAAGGTGTGATAGGGCGCTGGCGATGGAACAGTCCATTCAAGTCCTTCGGCACCTTCCCAAGTCTTTTCTTCAGTGGTTGGCTTGCCGTTGCGGATCGTCATGATGACGTTGTACAACAACATCAGCTGTGCACCACCGTAAATAAAGGCACCAATACTAGAGACCATATTCCAGTCAGCAAACTGCAGACCGTAATCGGCGTAGCGTCGCGGCATACCCGCTAAGCCCAAGAAGTGCTGAGGCATAAAGGCAATATTAAAGCCGATAAAGGCGACCCAGAACTGCACCTGACCCATGGTTTCGTTGTACATCTTTCCACACCACTTTGGCAGCCAGTAGTAGATAGCAGCCGTGCCACTAAATACTGCTCCAGCAACCATTACATAGTGGAAGTGGGCAACAACAAAGTAGGTATCGTGGTACTGCATATCAGCAGCCGCAATCGACAGCATCAAGCCGGTGAAGCCACCAAAAGTAAACAGAATCACAAAGGCGATACTGAATAGCATCGGGGTTTCAAAGGTCAATGAACCCTTGTACATGGTGGTAATCCAGTTAAATACCTTCACACCAGTTGGCACAGCAATCAGCATGGTGGCGTACATAAAGTACAGCTCGCCGGCGATTGGCATACCCACAGTAAACATGTGGTGAGCCCAGACGATAAACGATAGGAAGGCGATTGCCGCCGTGGCGTAAACCATCGAAGAGTAACCAAACAGCGGCTTGCGGCTGAAGGTGGGGATAATCTGCGATACAACACCAAAGGCTGGCAGGATAATGATGTAGACCTCTGGGTGACCAAAGAACCAGAACACATGCTGGAACAATACCGGGTCACCGCCACCAGCAGCATCAAAGAAGCTGGTACCGAAGTTAATATCCATCAACATCATGGTGACTGCGCCGGCCAGTACTGGCATTACAGCAACAAGCAAAAATGCTGTGATTACCCAGGTCCATACAAACAGCGGCATCTTCATGTAAGTCATGCCAGGAGCGCGCATGTTCATTACAGTAGCAATAATATTAATCGAGCCCATGATAGATGAGGCACCCATAATATGGATTGCAAAGATAAAGAAGTTTACCGATTCTGGAGCATAGGTGGTCGACAGTGGCGCGTAGAACGTCCAACCGAAGTTAGGACCGCCGCCTTCCATAAACAACGTTGAAGTCAGGATCGCAAAGGCGAAAGGCAGGATCCAAAAACTCAGGTTGTTCATACGCGGCAGAGCCATATCTGGCGCCCCGATCATCAGGGGAATCATCCAGTTAGCCAAGCCAACAAAGGCCGGCATAATCGCGCCGAACACCATGACTAAACCGTGCATGGTGGTCATCTGATTGAAAAATTCAGGTCTAATCAACTGCATGCCTGGCTGGAACAGCTCTGCGCGAATAACCATCGCGAAAGCGCCACCCAGTAAAAACATTGAAAAGCTAAACCAAAGGTACAGAGTACCAATGTCTTTGTGATTGGTCGTAAATACCCAGCGGCTTATATAAGCGCGCCAGCCATCTGCCAATGTTGCGGGACCATGTGCCATTTATCTAATCTCCCTTATTTGCTTTGCTTGTAGTTGAGAACATCTATTGGCTGAGTGACATCGCCAACATCGTTGCCCCAAGCATTTCGCTGATAATGAATAACCGCAGCTATATTGACCTCAGAAAGCTGGTCAGCGAATGACTGCATAGCTGAGCCGGGGACGCCGTCGATCAATACTGCAATGTGGCCTATTTGAGGTCCCAGCGCGATTGGGCTGCCTTTAATTGCTGGGAATACGCCTGGAATGCCGTTGCCGTCAGCCTGGTGACAGCCTGCACAACTCTGCAGGTAGACGCCTTCGCCTTTGGTCATCAGCTCTTCAGCTGTCCACTCTTTACCGATAGTCGAAGCGTACTCAACTGCTTCAGCTTTCTTGTTGGCCAACCATGCGTTGTATTCAGCTTCTTCTTTTACCTCTACGACCACTGGCATAAAAGCGTGGCCCTGCCCGCACAGCTCGGTACATTCACCGACATAGACGCCGGGCTTGTCTGTTTTTGCCCAACCGGCGGTAAACAACCCTGGGACAGCATCGCGCTTAACACCAAAATCAGGAACCCACCAAGAGTGAATCACGTCATTGCCTGTCACCAGGAAGCGAACCTTTTTGCCTACAGGAAGAACCAATGGCTCGGTAACTTCACGAAGATAGTGCTCGCCCTTGGGCGCGCGACCGTAAACTTCGTCGTCAGAGGTGCGCAGTTCACTCATAAACTTCACGCCTTCGCCGAGGTACTCGTACTGCCACTTCCACTGGTAGCCAGTAATCTTAATTTCGATATCTGGATTGTCAGTGTCGTAGACTTTTAATAGTGCTGTCGTTGCTGGAAAGGCCATCACAATCAAAATGATTGTCGGGACGATCGTCCAGAGTAACTCAACACCTAAATGTTCATGGAAGTTTTCTGCTACGGCACCACGGGATTTGCGGTGTGCGTACATCACGTAAAACATAAAACCAAAAACACCGATACCAATAACGGTACAGACCCAGATCATGATCATGTGAATGTCATAAGCTGCTTGACTGACTTCGGTGACACCTTGGGGCATATTGAGTTGGCTAGCTGAACTTTCAGCCAATGCACTGCCCGCTATGGGCAATAAAACAACAAGGCTCAATAGACTCAAGAAAAGTGCTTGCGCTCTTTTCAACATCGCTTGTTTCTCCGTGGTAAAAATGACTTTTAAAGCTCGTGCTTTTCGAATTGTGCCTATGTCTAAACATTGGACGGGTGAAAAACGGCGGCAGTATAGCAAAGCAAACCTGTGATCACTACTGCAAAACGGCCTGAATTGCGCATTGCAAATGTGTCTTCTCGAAAACAGCGGCCAACAAAAAAGGGACAAACTTTATGGCGTAGAGCACATTATCTGCTAGATTTACACCATGGTCGTCGCACCCATGGCCGCGGCATCTAATGGATATAAACCCTGTGAATGGGATTTACTCCAAAATCCATTTCGATAGAGAGTTACCCATGGCTCCACTTTCAGCCCAAAGTAGTGATTATTTAGTGGCTTTTTTAAACGAGCGCGTACAGCACTTACACGCGTCTATACGGCTGAGAGAGGAAGATGGGACTACTGCGCTGGCATCTTTTATTAAAAAATATATTGACCTGGTGCCAGACCTGATTGCGGCTTTCGATGATTTTATTGCTTGCGCCGGCGTTAACGGCGAAATTGCCCGCCAAATAGTCACTGCCAAGGAGTTTCTCGATGTGCCAATGGATGTTATGTCCGTCGAGGAGGGGCTGGAGGCACACATGTATCAAGCCTATCTAGCTCATCGGCTGCTCGAAGAGCTCAACGACACGCTCAGCGCGCGCTTCAACTGCCCAGTGATCCCGGTAAACATGGCCAGATCTAATTTGATTGTCCATCATATTATCGGCGAGCCGTTTGCCAACCAGATTGACAGTGCCATCCAGCTGCTGAATGACAAACTGCTAGCCTCGATCAAAAATAACCATGGGCTAAGCCTGAAATTGCTCGAGTACACCAACAGTCTCGGCAAAGACCCCTCAGACCGCTTTCCCTGCCTAACCGAATTTTCGGCTATTCGTCTACTGTTTAAAAGTCAAAACTCTCGGGTTCGCCTCAACTAGTCATCAGCTGAGGAGTCAACCCCGCGGATCCACAAGCTTGACCGCTGAGACTTGGTTTGCCTTATCCGCCGCTGCGTTGACACGCGTCTCCAACTCCCTAGGAGCCGAAAAAACCCGCATTTCGTCGAGAAATCCACAGCTGATACATTCTCGATAATCGATGCCGTCATCAGAAAAAGCCTGAACTTTATCCAAAAGACCGCACTTGGGGCAGGTCACACCAGCAATAAATCGTTTTTGGGTTGAAAAAGCCATTTGAAACTCATCACAATAGGAGATCTTTATTATATCGAGCATCACAGCTTATGGATCACTCTTTTCGCACACACCTTCGCTCTCATAAAGGCATCTCTCCAAAATTGGGTCAGCGCGTTTATGTTGACCCTGCAGCAACCGTTATTGGCGACGTCCATCTTGGCGATGATGCCTCAGTGTGGCCTGGTGCGGTTATTCGCGGCGACATGCATTCGATCAGAGTCGGCGCTAGATCGAACGTGCAAGACAATGCGGTTTTGCACATCACTCATGCCAGCGACTTTAATCCCGGCGGCTGGCCACTACAGATTGGTGATGATGTCGTGATAGGTCACCGCGCAGTGCTTCACGGCTGTACGGTGGGCAACCGAGTTTTGATTGGCAATGGCGCGATTGTTAATGACGGGGCAATTATTCAGGACGAAGTGATTGTCGGTGCCGGTTGCATGGTGCCGCCAGGAAAAACACTCGCCAGCGGTTTTGTCTATGTTGGCAATCCCTGCAAACAGATGCGCGCGTTGTCCGACAGCGAAAAATCTTTTTTCACCTACTCCCCCGCCAACTACGTGAAATTAAAAGATCAATATCTCAGCGAACAACAGCAATAGATAGCCGACCTTCATAAGGCTTGGCGCTGTGATTTGATCACCGGTCCAGTCTTGGGCCTGACGTGACGCCAGATATAAAACGACTCTGCAGCCTGCTCTACCAGCATGCCTAAACCATCTGCTGTCTTTGCGCCCTGGCGTTTTCCCCACTTCATAAAGGGCGTCGGCTGTTCGGCGTAGAGCATATCGTAGCAAGCTGACTCCGCAGCAAGCAGGTCATCGGGCAGCGGCGGCAGGCCTCCGGTAAGGCCGGCACTGGTACCATTTATGACTAGATCAAACTCCTGACCGGGCAACATATCAAAGCCGCAGCCAAGAATATAACCCAGCTCGGCAAAGCCCTTGGATAACTGTAAAGCCTTATCCAGAGTACGATTGGCAATCACCACATGCTGTGGCTGCTCCGCCATCAGCGGCTCTAAAATGCCGCGAACAGCACCACCAGCTCCCAACACCAGCACGCGCTTGGCGCGAACCTGCCAGCCGAGATTGTGCACCATGTCGGTAACCATACCGACGCCGTCGGTAGTGTCGCCAATCACCGTTCCATCCTCTTGCAAGGTTAGGGTATTGACCGCACCCGCATGTCTCGCACGCGGCGTTAATCGCGCGGCATAAGAATAGGCGTCCTGCTTAAAGGGGACAGTCACATTAAGACCTTTGCCGCCAGCGGCAAAGAACGCGTCTGCCGCTGGATCAAAACCACCGATATCCACTTGCTGCTTGGTATAGCTCAGCGCTTGCCCGGTCTCGAACGCAAAAGCCGTGTGGATCTGCGGTGATCGGCTGTGTGAAATAGGATTGCCAAAAACGGCATATTTGTCGACCATGTCAGACCCAGTCTCGGTGAATAAGGTATTGAGTATAGAGCTCTGCTTCGGCGCTGTCTGGCTCCGGCGTCCAATCGTACTCCCAGCGAACCAATGGCGGTAGCGACATCAAAATCGATTCAGTGCGACCACCTGTCTGCAAGCCAAACAGCGTGCCGCGATCATAGACCAGATTAAATTCTACATAGCGGCCACGGCGATAAAGTTGAAACTGGCGCTCACGGTCGCCGAACCCAATCTCGTGGCGACGCTGCAATATCGGCACATAGGCCGCAGAGTAACTATCGCCAACGCTGCGCATAAAGGCAAAACTCTGCTCAAAACCGAGCTCATTAAAATCATCGAAAAACAGGCCGCCAATACCCCGCGGTTCGTTGCGGTGCTTTAGATAAAAGTAGTCGTCACACCAAGCCTTAAAGCGCGGGTAAAAGTCCTCAGAAAACACCGTGCACGCGGACTTGGCAGTTTGATGCCAATGTCTGCAGTCTTCTTCATTGCCATAGTAGGGAGTAAGATCATAACCACCACCAAACCACCAAACGGGATCTGCACCCTCTTTTTCAGCGATAAAGAAACGTACATTGGCATGGGAGGTGGGCGCATAGGGGTTTTGTGGGTGAATAACTAGTGACACCCCCATAGCCTCAAATCGGCGGCCTGCCAATTCAGGTCGATGCTGAGTTGCTGATGCCGGCATTTCAGCGCCAAAGACATGGGAGAAATTAACGCCACCCTTTTCAATCACCGAGCCATCAACTAACACTCGGCTGCGACCACCACCGCCCTCGTCACGTATCCAGCTATCTTCTTTCCAGACACCATCGTCAACCGCACTGAGCTGCGCGCAGATACTGTCCTGTAATCCGAGCAAGTAGTTTTTTACCGCAGCTTTGTCTATGCGTTGCACTTTATCCTTCACGTACAATATCTCCAGTCATTAGGTGCCTAATTTCACTCGGTTTAGCGGCCCCACCTACAGAACCTGGCGTATAGCAATCGACAGCTTGGCCAAAGTAACTCCGCGCTTGTTCAACGTTAATTGCAGCAGGCAATCCCTGAGGGTTTGCCGATGTCGATACCAAAGGGCCGCCAAATAGTTGGCACAGCGCCGCAGCTAGCGGGTGATTAGTAATGCGCAACGCTAGGGTATCATGGCCGCCGCCAATCCACTCTGGGGTCACACCATTGTTAGGCACCAGCCAAGTAGTCGGTTTTTTCTGTGGCATTTGAAAGCGTTTCAACGCGGAAGGCTCCAAGCCTCTCAGAAGTGGGGCAAACTGCTCGGCACTGGCGGCAATCAATATTAAACCTTTACTGACACTGCGGCCTTTAAGCTTGAGAAGTTTTTCTACCGCGTCGAGCGACTCTGGGTCGCAGCCCAAGCCCCACACAGATTCAGTGGGATAGGCGATGACCGCCTGCTCTTGCAGCATTCGCGCCGCAGCACAGACCTTGGGGTCACTCATCCAATCGGTCACGAGATAATTATCCGTTTTTAAATTTGCTTGTAGCGCCGCATCTTTGACAATAATTGCTTGTCGGCGCGTTCTTTAAGTAGCTTGTCGAGCCTAGACGAAACGTCAACAGGCCCTAGGCAGCGCAGGCTACCGGAAGTTTTAAAGCGACGCAATAGTTGCCAGAGCACAGTATTAATCCAGCTTATGTGGGTGTTTATCTCATTCGCTGATAGATTCCATTGCGGCTTTCAACCAGGTCTTTTATCTCCAAAGCAACCAGCAAACGAGACAGCTCAGCAACCGAAAATGAGCCATCTTTTATGAGACTATCCATATCCCTAGGCTCAAAGCCAAGTTGTGACAAAAGCTTTAATTCGTCCGCATCGAGCTTTTTGTGCACAGCTGATACTGGCATTGTTTGCATCAGAGAAGGTGAAGTATTCAACGCTAAACCACCCAGCGCAGCCGCTAGCTGCTCGACAATATCTTGGGCTTTTTCTACAAGATGAGCACCCTGCTTGATCAATTGATGGCAACCACGACTCTGAGGGTTATGAATAGAGCCCGGAATGGCAAACACTTCGCGATCTTGCTCCACTGCATAACGTGCTGTGATTAACGACCCGCTTTTTAGCGCTGCCTCCACCACCAGAACCCCTAAGCTAAGGCCGCTGATAATGCGGTTTCTGCTGGGGAAATGTGTGGCCAGCGGCTTGGTTGCGGGCTCAAATTCTGTGATCAGAGTACCGCCCTGATCAATGATTTGCTCTGCCAGTTTAAGGTGGGCACGGGGATAAACAGCATCGATGCCGGTGGCCATTACCGCGATGGTTTTGCCTCCCGCATCAAGTGCCCCGCAGTGGGCGGCGCCATCCACACCATGAGCAAGCCCACTGGTAATCACAAACCCGCCATCAGCCAGATATTGACTCCAGGTTCGCGCATTGTCAGCACCCCCGCGAGTCATACGACGGCTGCCGACTATCGCTATCTGTGGGAGGTGCAGATTTTCGATGTTGCCACGCAGATAAAGCAGGCAGGGAGCGCCGACAATCTGTCTTAAACTATCCGGGTAGTCCGAACTGGTGATCGGGATGATTCGAGCCATACAGTTTTCAGCACGCTGCTCAATGCTTTCCACCGACTGGCGCCAGTTCGCTTGATCATATTGATAGCGAAGATTCTGCAGCAGGGGGTGAAATGACTCCGGATAATCGTCGAGAGACTGCTCAAAAATGGCGCAATAACTGTTGCTCTGCTCAAGTAGCTGACGCTGAAATTTCGCGGTGAATTTGTCTAACTGCTGCGATACCAGCGCATAGTGACATTCCTTGTCCACGCGATGCTCCTTATTCCCTGCTTTAATTTCACTCCGCGATAACAGCCTAATCGGCGTTAGGGATTACGCAGAATATCACCTACATCAATTTGCCGATCTGCTTGCATAACCAGACCAAAACTCATTTTCTCATAAGTATAAAAGACCATTAATAAACCGATACGCTCATCGGGTAAGCGAATTCGCTCGCTGGCAATACGGTCTTTAACTAAATCGCCGCGCTTGAAAATTGCCAGCGTGTCGCCTGCCCGCAAGCCATCTCGGTCGCCGCGGTTGATGGCGACAACATCCAAGGCGCCAGCATTGCGGACGCCATCTTCAATATTCAGCACCGAGGCACTGATCACTGATTGCGGCGCACGCGGGTAAAAGGTCGACGCCAGAGTGCGTTCTTCACCAAACAGTAGGCGATCGTTGATACGAATCTCACCGTCGGCGCGGCTAACTGTCAGGGTCGCAACATCGTCTTTCACTGCTTTGATCCTGGCGGCTCCCACATCCATGGCTCTGATACCGAGCAATTCGCCACTATCTGCATCGACGTAGGGTTCGCCGCGGCGATAGATTGCATAATGCAAGCGCTTGGCGATGAAGTCGCCGCGAGCATAGAAATCATCACTCATACCGACCAGTATGCGCCGTTCCGAGCCGCCGATCACATAAGGCGCAGCGCTGAGAGTCGCGTCGTCTGTGACGCGGGTTCTGGATAAGAAGGTGTCGATAATATCCAGGGGCAGGGCGCTGATAGCCTCCGCACGATCGAGGCTGCGAATCTCTGGCGAAAGCTTTACCTCGCGAGTCCGGCTGACTTTGAGCTGGGGCACTCCGTCGACATAGACCAAGGTGATGACATCCCCGGGATAGATCAGATGCGGGTTGTCGATTTGTTGATTGGCGTGCCAGATTTCAGGCCACATCCAGGGATTTTGTAAGAATAAAGCTGATATGTCCCAAAGGGTGTCACCGCTTTTAACGGTGTAGCTAGTGGGAACATTTTCATTGATCAGAACAGTTTGATTAGAGAAGCTCGGGGTGCTAACCAGACTAGTGAATAGCACAGCTGCCAGCAGCGCTGTGCCGAATCCGAATTTTTTCATATGCCTGAGTCCTTTCTCCGGACAGGGTTAGTGTATAATTTCATCATTGTCTGGTGGTGCAGAAAAAGTTACTGATGAAAAGTGCCGCCGGGTTAGCCTAATGGTAGCAGTGCTTTTAACTTTTTTTTAGAATTTCGTCACATTCACTATGGCAATATTAAAGATACTCGAGTTCCCAGATCCACGACTGCGGACCGTCGCCAAGCCGGTCACTGACGTCGACGAGACGATTAAACGTCTTGTTAGCGATATGTTTGAGACCATGAAATCGGCACAGGGTATTGGCTTAGCGGCCTCTCAGGTTAACGTCCACCTGCGCGTTATTGTCATGAACCTAGGTGACGATGACATCGGCCAGCGAGTGTTTATCAACCCAGAAATCGAGGTCCTCGACGGCAGTATTACCCCCTATGACGAAGGCTGCCTTTCGGTTCCGGGATTTTATGAAACCGTCGATCGCCCTGCGCATGTCATGATTCGCGCACTCGATGGCGAGGGCAAGGCCTTTGAAGAGGAAGCTCACGGCTTGCTGGCAGTCTGCATACAGCACGAAATCGACCATCTTGAGGGCAAGTTGTTTGTCGACTATCTGTCGCCATTTAAACGCCAGCGCATTCGCAAGAAACTTGAAAAAATCCACCGTCAGAATGCATAGGATGTTTTTAGCTTGAGAGTACTATTCGCAGGAACGCCAGACTTCGCCGCGGCACACCTGCAGGCTTTGCTCGACTCTCCAGAGCACTCAGTGATCGCAGTTTATACCCAACCTGATCGACCCGCCGGCCGCGGAAAAAAATTAACCCCCAGTCCGGTCAAAAAACTCGCCCTCGACAATGATCTTCCCGTCATGCAACCCCAGTCCCTAAAAGACCCAGAGCAACAGCGTCTGCTCGCCGAGCTTCGGGCAGATATTATGGTGGTGGTAGCCTACGGCCTTATTTTGCCGCAACAGGTATTGGATACACCGCGCCTTGGCTGCATCAATGTTCACGCTTCGATTTTGCCGCGCTGGCGTGGGGCGGCGCCCATTCAGCGGGCTATTGAAGCGGGTGATCGGGAGACCGGCGTCACCATCATGCAAATGGATGCCGGCCTCGACACCGGCGCCATGTTAACTGTTTCGCGCTGCACGATTAATCCCCGTGAAACCAGTGCGACCCTACACCGTAAGTTAGAACATCTCGGCGCACCCGCGCTCCTGCACACCTTAGGTAGCCTAGCAGCTGGCAGCGCCGTGGCTGTGAGTCAAGATGATCAACTCAGCTGCTATGCGGCGAAAATTGACAAATCCGAAGCGCTGATCGACTGGTCTCAATCAGCGTTGACATTAGACCATCGGATTCGCGCCTTTAATCCTTTTCCAGCCGCCTACACCACATTGGGCGAGTTGCGTATCAAAATTTGGCAAGCCGAGCCTGCCGCGGAGGCAAGCCTTTCGCCAGGTCAGATTATCGCTGCTAATCACTCTGGATTACTGGTCCGTTGTGGCGAGCGATCGCTACTTGTAACCGAAATACAGCTGCCTGGAAAATCGCGTATGGCGGTATCTGAAGTACTAAAGTCCCGTGGCGAGTTGTTCGCACCCCTGACACAGCTAGGCGCCTGATGAATACCCGCGCTGCTGTCGCTGAGGTCATTGCCCAGGTCCTGCGCGGCAAGTCACTGTCCGCACTGCTGCCAGAGTACGCCAGCAAGGTGGCTGAAAAAGACATTGGCCTGTTTAAGGAGCTCTGCTTCGGCACGTTGCGCTGGTATCCCGCGATTGAACTGTTGTTGCAGGAGCTGATGCAAAAGCCGATGCGAGAGAAAGAGTATGAGGTTCAGGGACTGCTGGCCTGTGGACTCTATCAACTGATGTATACACGCGTTGCCGATCATGCGGCAATCAATGAAACCGTTGCCGCGGTTACCAAGCTCAAGCGGCCCTGGGCAAAAGCGCTGGTCAACGCCGTACTGAGGAATTTTCAGCGCCAGCGAGCGGAGCTGGAAGCCAAACTGGCTAAAAACCCTGTTTTCGTTCGCGCTCACCCACAGTGGTTGCTCGACAGCCTTTTTAGCTGCTGGGGATCCGAGATCGCAATCGACATTATTGCTGCTAACAACCAGCAAGCGCCGATGGCCTTGCGGGTTAATGCACTAAAGGGATCTCGAGATGATTATCTGCAACAGCTAAATGCCACCAATATCGCCGCCCAAGCAACTCAATTCAGCGAGCAGGGCATACTGCTGCAAGCAGCAACGGATGTCTCTGAGCTGCCAGGCTTTAGCGATGGCTCGGTCAGTGTTCAAGATGAGGCGGCTCAGTTAGCAGCGACGTTGCTAGAGCTCAAACCCAATCAGCGAGTTCTCGATGCCTGCTGCGCGCCCGGCGGTAAAACCTGTCATATTCTCGAGACACAAGCAAACCTCAGCAAGGTGGTTGCCGTGGAGCTGGAAGGTCGGCGCATGCAGCGGGTAGAGGAAAATCTCCAGCGCCTTGGGCTGAACGCCGAGTTGGTCGTGGCCGATGCCAGTGCAACTGAAAACTGGTGGGGCGGAGACTCTTTCCAGCGAATTCTTCTCGATGCTCCCTGTTCAGCTAGCGGTGTTATTCGCCGTCACCCGGATATCAAACTACTGCGCAAACCGACGGATATTGGTAAGCTAGCCGCATTGCAATTGCACCTTTTACGCAGCCTTTGGCAGACTTTAGAAGAGAACGGCATTTTATTGTATGCAACCTGCTCGGTTCTGCCGCTGGAAAACGATCAAGTGATCGAGAAGTTTTTAGCTGAAGCGCCTGATGCCGTTCTATACAGTATAGAAGCGCAGTGGGGAATGAAGACAGATTTTGGGCGGCAGCTGTTCCCCACGATCAATGGCAATGACGGGTTTTATTACTCGCGGTTGCGTAAAACAAGTCAGACGTAAACGGATAACAAGCCGGAATAATAATGAAAATAATAATTGTTGGCGCAGGGCAGGTTGGCGGTACTCTCGCAGAAAATCTGGCCCGCGAGTACAACGATATAACCGTTGTTGACATCAACGAAGGCACGCTGCGCGCGTTGCAGGACCGCCTCGATATTCGCACCGTCGTCGGCACCGGATCACATCCGGACGTACTGGTTAATGCGGGTATAGAAGAGGCCGATATGCTGGTGGCAGTGACCAACAGCGACGAGATTAATATTATCGCTTGTCAGGTGGCCTACTCACTATTTCACACCCCCACTAAGATTGCTCGCATCCGCGCTCGCAACTACACCAATCCCAAATACAAAGAAAAACTCTTCAACGACAAACATATGCCGGTGGATGTCATGATCACCCCAGAAATGGTGGTCAAAGATTACATTCAAAAATTAATCGAACAGCCGGGCGCTCTACAAGTATTGGATTTCGCCGACGGCGCTATTCAGCTGGTCGGCTTGCGTGCCGTCAAAGACAGTCCTTTAGTCGGTCAACAGTTGCGTACATTGAAAGAGCATATGCCCGATGCAGACGCGAGAGTGGCAGCCGTATTTGGCAAAAGTGGTGCGATCTTCCCAACCGGCGATACGGTCATTGAAGATGGCGATGAGGTTTTCTTTGTCGCGGCGAAAAAGAACATTCGCAAGGTGATGAGCGAACTGCGCCGCCTGGAAAAGCCCTATCACCGCTTGATGATTGCCGGCGGTGGCAATATTGGTTTCAGTCTGGCTAAGGCGCTAGAAAAAGACTACAACATCAAAATTATTGAGTATTCCACTCAGCGCGCCAGACACCTCTCAGAAAAACTCAATAAAAGTGTGGTACTCAACGGCTCGGCAACAGATCAAGAGCTATTGCTGGACGAGAATATCGACAAGACCGATGTCTTCCTCGCGCTGACCAACGATGATGAAGTGAACATTATGGCGTCGCTACTGGCGAAAAAGCTCGGCGCTCGCAAGGTGATGACACTGATTAATAATCCGGTCTACGCCGACCTAATGCAGGGCGGGGTGATTGATATCGCCATCTCACCACAGCAGGCGACCACCAGTTCACTGCTCTCCCACGTTCGCCAAGGCGATATGGTTTGTGTGCACTCACTGCGCCGTGGTGCTGCGGAAGCGCTCGAGATTATTGTTCACGGCGACGAAAAAAGCTCCAAGGTTGTGGGCCGAGCCATTGGCGATATTAAATCGCCACCCGGTGCGACGCTGGCAGCACTGGTTCGCAATGGTGAAGTACTGATCGCACACCATGACACGGTGATCCAGACGGGCGACCACGTGATTGTCTTCGTGGTCGATAAAGCCAACACCAAAGCGATAGAAAAACTGTTTGCCGTGGGCTTCACATTTTTTTAGAACATCTGCATCTTTTAAGGCGTAGCCGCTAATGCACCTCAATGTTATAGCCAGAATACTTGGACTGCTGCTGATGATTTTCAGCCTGACCATGCTGCCACCGATCTTGGTGGCGGTGTTATATGGCGAAAATACCTCGTCGATGTTTGCCATGGCATTTGGCATCACCTTGGCGGTCGGTCTGGCATTCTGGCTGCCATCGAAGCAGGTGACCACGGATATGCGTACCCGCGACGGATTTTTAATCACGGTTTTCTTCTGGCTCGTGCTGAGCACTTTCGGTGCGCTGCCATTGATGCTCGCAGAGGCGCCAAACCTGAGCTTTATCAATGCACTGTTTGAGTCAGTTTCCGGCCTCACCACCACCGGCGCCACGGTTATCTCTGGGCTTGACGATCTTCCGAAATCGATTCTCTACTATCGCCAGCAACTGCAATGGCTCGGTGGTATTGGTATCGTGGTGATTGCCGTGGCCATTCTGCCGATGCTGGGTGTTGGTGGTATGCAGCTGTACCGCACCGAAACGCCGGGACCCATGAAGGACTCCAAGCTGACGCCGCGTATCCGCGAGACCGCCAATGTGTTATTTAAAATTTATCTGGCACTGACCGCTGTCTGTGCGCTCGCCTACTGGCTCGCCGGCATGTCCGGCTTCGACGCAATCAGCCACAGCTTTTCCACCGTCGCCATCGGTGGCTTTTCAACTCATGATGCTAGCATTGGCTTTTTTGATAGCTCGGCGATTATGGCTATCTGCGCCTTCTTTATGGTTATCTCGGGCATCAACTTTGCGCTGCATTTCCATGTCTGGCACGATCGCAAGATCTCCCATTATTGGTCGGATCCGGAAGCCCGCATGTACATCTACCTGCTGCTGGGCGGCATTGCGATTACCTGCCTATACCTCTACTACAGCGGTACCTATGGTTGGAGTGAGAGTATCCGCCAGGGTGGCTTCCACCTAATCTCGATTATGACGACCACCGGCTTCACTACCGATAACTTCAGTGGTTGGCCAACCTTCTTGCCGTTCTTCTTAATCTTTCTGTCCTTTTTTGGTGCCTGTGCCGGATCCACAGGTGGCGGCATCAAGATAGGTCGCATGCTTATATTGGGTCAGCAGTGCATTCGTGAAATCTATCGTTTAGTTCACCCCAACGCGCTGCTGCCGATCAAAATTCACAACCGCAGAATTCCCAGTCGCGTCGCCGATGCCATCTGGGCATTCTTTGGCGCCTATCTGGCGATTTTCTATTTGATGGTATTACTACTACTGGCATCTGGACTCGATTATGTCACTGCCTGGTCGGCCACCGCCGCATCACTGAATAATCTTGGCCCCGGTTTGGGTGAGGTGGCAATCAATTTTGCCGATCTGAGTAGTTTTGCCAAGTGGGTACTGTGCTGGGGAATGCTGTTAGGGCGACTGGAGATTTTTACTCTGCTGGTGCTGTTTACACCCACCTTCTGGAAGAACTAACCGCCGCTATAGACGGTCAGCGTATAGGGCTGCTAATTGAGTATCGCTGATACGCCCTAGAGTGAGAGTCGCGGATGGGTCAATCAAGATATGTTTGTTCATCGCCCCTCTTCCCAGCAGCATGCGATAGCCCATGCTGTCGCGGTTGGTCAGGGTCAGCTCGATATCCCAGCTCTGTGGCCCTAAAACCATCGGCACTTTAATCACATAACGCTGCTCGGCAACACCACTGGTACTCTTTACTGTCCTGCGGTCTGCGACGGGTGCTTCGCAACGAAACGACACTGCGCGGCTTCTCTGCAATGGGTGTACCTCAAATGACACCCAATCGACGCCATCACGGGTAAATTTTTGAATATTAAACGCGTGCAGAGCCGAGGTTTTTGCGCCAGAGTCCACCCGCGCCTTGATTGCAGGTATCTCAAGCTGTGGCAGCTGACACCACTCGGCGCGGCCGATAATCGTTTTCCCCTGTGCCGGATTGCGCACTGGTTATTTCCCGCGCGCGTTGTAATAGGCTTCTTCGGAGATAGCGTGATAGGCCTTGGACTGTTGCGCAAAAGCACGCATAGAGTCGGCAATACGCTGCGCCAAAGGATCCTCAGCCGCCATCTCCTCAACCACTATGGCGGATATGCGCTGCAACTCCGAGAGAACATCATCGGGTAATCTTTTAACCTGCACACCGTGGGTTTCAATTAACTCGACAAGTGCAGCGTTATTTCTCGCGGTGTACTCATCCAACATATTCTGATTGGCCGCTCGAGCGGCAGATTCAACAATCGCTTGGAGATCTTCAGGTAGCGATTCCAGCGCCTGCTTGTTAATAATTAATTCCAGAGTCGGGCCCGGTTCCTGCCATCCCGGATAGTAGTAGTACTTGGCCACCTGATGGAAACCAAAGGCCAGATCATTATAGGGGCCAACCCACTCAGTGGCGTCAATAACGCCAGTTTGCATGGAGGTGTAGAGTTCGCCGCCCGGTAGCGTCACAGAGATACCGCCGGCGCGGGTAAAGACCTCGCCGCCGAGACCGGGAATGCGCATTTTTAAGCCTTTGATGTCGGCAATGGAATTAATTTCACGATTAAACCAACCGGCCATCTGCACGCCGGTATTGCCTCCGGCATAGGGAACCAGATTAAAGGGCTCGTAGAGTTCGCGCCAGAGCTCGAGACCACCGCCGTAATGCAGCCAGGCATTCATCTCCTGGGCATTGAGACCAAACGGCACCGAAGTGAAAAACGCACTGGCTGGCACTTTGCCCTTCCAGTAGTAAGAGGCGCCATGGCCAACCTCAGCTGTACCCTGGGAGACTGCATCAAAGACTTCAAAAGCTGGCACCAGTTGTCCGGCGCCAAAGACTTTGATCTTTAGGCGGCCATTACTCATGCGTTCGACATTTTTAGCAAAGTGTTCCGGCGCTAGGCCGAGACCGGGAAAGTTTTTCGGCCAGGTGGTGACCAGCTTCCAGCTAAATATCTCAGCAGGTTTTGCCGCTGCACGGGTATCTGTATTAGCACTTTCACCACCACAGCCAACAAGCGCAAGGCACAACAGTGCGGTCCACGTTATACGCATTTTGATCCCCTTATTATTAGGCTCGCCATCGGTCATCGTCTTAAAGTGCTAACAGATTAGCCGAAGCCAAAATCAATATTTTTGTTCCTACGTCGGCAAAGCGCACATGCACTCTGGCGCGCGGACCATTACCTTCAAAATTTAAAATCACACCCTCACCATAGACCTGGTGATTAACGCCCTGGCCCAGGGAAAAACCGGTTTCGTCGCCGGAGTCACTGCGCATTGATCCACTGGAAGCATTAGAGGCATAGCTCGTCGGCCGGCTGATGGTGTTTTGCAGACGGACTTCTTCGATTACCTCTTTGGGAATATCGCGGACAAATCGCGACACCGAATTAAACGACTCGGTACCGTAAATAGAGCGGCTTTCAGCAAAGGTTAGGTAGAGCTTTTGCATGGCCCGAGTAATGCCCACATAGGCGAGGCGGCGCTCTTCTTCGAGGCGGCCCGGCTCATCCAATGACATTTTATGGGGAAATAAATTTTCTTCCACGCCAGCAATAAATACCAGCGGAAACTCCAAGCCCTTGGCGCTGTGTAGAGTCATTAACTGCACTGCGTCCTCATCTTCATCGGCCTGTCGATCACCAGAGTCCAGTGCTACCTGATCGAGAAACTGCGGCAGAATCGGCAGATCTTTATCTTCGGCTTCAAAGTTGCGACAGGCACCAACCAGTTCTTCAAGATTTTCCACCCGTGCCTGACCGCGCTCACCTTTTTCGCGCTTGTGCATCTCGATCAAGCCGCTTCGCTGAATGGCATTTTCAGCCTGCTCATACAGTTGTAACTCATCCAATTGGCCGCTCATTTCATTAACCAATTCTAAAAATACTGCGATAGCATTAGTCGCTCTGCCAGGTAGCCGTTTGTCAGTGACAATTTTTCCCGCTGCTCGCCACAGCGAAATCTGCTCGTCGCGGGCCAGTGCGCGGATGGTCTCGACCGTACGATCACCGATGCCGCGCGGAGGCACATTGACCACCCGCTCAAAGGCAGTGTCATCGTGGCAGTTCATCATCAAGCGTAAATAGGAGAGGGCATTTTTAATTTCCAAACGCTCATAAAAGCGCTGGCCACCATAGATGCGATAGGGAATATCCGCTTGTAGCAGCGCTGCCTCGAGAACTCTCGATTGCGCATTGGAACGGTAGAGAATCGCGGCATCTTCGCGACGATTGCCCTGATTAACCCAACTGTGTAGGCGGTCGGCTATATAGCGCGCTTCATCATGTTCGTTAAACGCCGCATAGAGCGCGATAGGTTCGCCTTCGCCAGAGTCAGTCCAGAGGTTTTTCCCCAGGCGTTCGGCGTTCTTTGCAATCACAGCATTGGCGGCGCCGAGAATATTTGAGGTAGAGCGATAGTTTTGTTCCAACTTAACCGTATGGGTATCGGCAAAGTGACGTTCGTAACTGAGGATATTTTCTACCTTAGCGCCACGCCAACCATAGATTGACTGGTCGTCATCGCCGACCGCAGTAACACCGCTGACCTTGCCGGCCAACAATCTCAGCCAAGCGTACTGCACGGCGTTGGTATCTTGAAACTCGTCAACCAATATATGTTGGAAGCGCTGCTGGTAATGATCGAGCACCGCCGGGTGCTGTTTCCATAGCTCCAGCGCGCGCAACAATAACTCGGCGAAATCGATCACTCCGAGGCGATTGCATATCTCTTCATATTCACGATAAATACGCAGCATTGTCGTCATATGCGGGTCGCCGGTTTCCTGAATATGCGCGGCCCGCAGACCCTCATCTTTTTGACCATTGATCCACCACTGCGCCTGTTTTGGTGGCCAGCGCTGCTCATCGAGATCCATGCTGCGCATAACTCTCTTAACCAAGCGCAGCTGATCATCAGAGTCAAGGATCTGGAAATTCTCAGGCAGATTAACGTCTTTCCAGTGCGCCTTTAACAGGCGATGGGCTAGGCCGTGGAAAGTGCCCACCCACATGCCGCGCAGTGACATACCCATCAACTCGTCAATGCGCTCACGCATTTCACGCGCCGCCTTATTAGTAAAGGTCACCGCCAGAATAGAGTAGGGCGAGAGATTATCGACCTGAATTTTCCACGCGATACGATGCACCAACACGCGAGTCTTGCCACTACCGGCGCCGGCCAACACCAACAGGTGCTGTTTGTCGCTGGTAACCGCTTCTTCTTGCGCCGGGTTTAATTGATTGAGAATCGAGGTGACATCCATAGGGCGCTATTCTAGCAAGTTGTATGACGCTATTGTTGGGCTAAATTGGGTTTAACTAGTTAGTTTTTTTGGGCTGGGTTTTTCGGGTTGAGGGTCTCTGATGTAGGCTGGTCGGTCTAAGGTAGACAGCTCTCTCAGACCGCGCTAGTAGTGTGGCCCGGCAATCTACCGCAGCACAAACTTATTTAGGCTAACCTGATACTCGAGAGAGAGGCGCGGCAAAGAAGAGTATTAAGTCGTTTATTTCACTACAAAACTGGCATTAAAACCGTTTTTCTTGTAAATTTTTTACATAACTCATCTTGGTTACCCTATGAAACCAGCACAGCTCACTCAAACGATTAGCGACACACTGATCGACCTGCGCAAATCCGAGCGCAAGGTTGCCGAATTTGTTCTCAAAGAGCCACTCGGTGTAATCCGCATGAGAATAGTCGATCTGGCGCAACAGGCTGGCGTCAGCGAACCAACCGTGGTGCGCTTCTGTCGCGCGGTGGGCTGTCACGGCTTTCAAGACTTTAAATTAGCGCTAGCACAACAGCTCGCCTCAAGCCCAAGTTATGGTCAGATTGCCGTCACCGATACCGATTCCACGCGCGAATATACACATAAGGTTTTCGATTCAACAGTCGATACCCTGCTAAAAGTTCGCGACAGTCTTGCTCTGGAAAATCTTGAGGCAGCTGTGGCGGCTATTTGCAGTGCACAGCGAGTGGAGTTTTATGGCTTTGGCGCATCTGCGGCCGTAGCCTTTGACGCTCAGCATAAATTTTTTAGGCTGCAAATCACCTCGGCGGCCTATTCAGATCCTCACCTACAAAATATGTCTGCCACATCGCTGCAACCCGGCGATGTGGTTATTGCCATCTCACAGTCGGGACGAACCCAAGCGCTGCTCGATTCGATGGAATTGGTTAAACGTGCTGGCGGTATAGTGGTCGGACTGGCGCCCAGTGGCACACCGATTGCGCGCAGTGCCAGCATTGCCATCGAAATTGATGCCAAGGAAGATATTCAGATATACACGCCGCTTTCATCACGCATTGCACATCTGGCTGTTATCGACGTGCTGGCAATTGGTGTAGCTCAGAAAAAAGGCCCACAGCTTCAAGCCCACTTGCAGCAATTGCAGGCTGGACTCTCGTCTCTGCGCAGTCATTAATTCTCACCCTGCCGAGTACACAGACTACCATCTATAGCGACAGGTTCAGCTAGGCAGGATACTCACCTAATCGAACTTTGTTGCTAAGCGCGTTTTGGTCTACGTTTAGTCCAATAGATTGCCTAATCCAACGCGATAAGCCGCCCGCTAGTAGGTAAGCGATTTTTTTTTGTTTAAAAAATGGACAGCCCCAACAGGAATTGCTAAAAGGGCAAAAGCACTATGTCTATAGATGATCGTCATTTATTAATTAATCATAAATGACTGCGTCGGGATCGTAATTTACTCTTCCTTGTAACTCTCTTCGAGAATTCCTTTTTCTTTAAGCGTTTTGATTAATTTTTCCAAACGCACTAGCGCTACCACTCCAACCATTCCGAAAACGAAACCCATTACTGCCAACCCCTCCATTTTTGTCTCCTATTAAATCACTGTTTAAATCCACACCACCGTAACAGAATTTCCGTCGCCACCGGTACGGTTTCCCGATCAATTACTCAGGTATTAACTTGTCATGGGACTCGTCCATATTGACTGCAGCGAGCAGTAAAAGGCCAGAAAATATTCCAAGATTTTTAAAGAAATTCTGAGATTCATGTTTGACATCAACACCCTCATAAACATTCCAAAAGTCATGTAAATTTAGGTTTATTAGTAAGACCATCGCAGCAAAACCAAGCGCGCAAACAACCACCTGTTTATTAAATAAAAGACAGATACTCCCACCAATTTGGGCAACACCAGCAATTGCTAAAAGAATTGGGACCATGATCATATTGTGGGTTTCCATTAGCGCTACATGCATATCCCACGATGCAAACTTACCAATTCCTGGTGCAAGAAAATATAATGCAAACAGCACACGAGCGATATTTATTAATATAGATTTCATTGCTGGATCCTTGTTTCATGTCTTAACAAATATTTTTGTTTAACGATTAGATCTCTATTCTTTGACGACTGAGTTTTTTGAAACAGTGAATTAGATTTCCCCCTTTTTTTTCCAACCTTCTTCACTACTTTTTTATGTCGAAAAACTATTTCTTATGCTAAGAGTTTTATCAGGCCAAAACAGACCGCTATCGAAGATATATTAATCACTGCTCTAATAAAGAAACCGAACCTGCTGTAACTAATATCTAATGATTTTGAGATGTTCATAAAAATTCCCATCGTGACAAACCAAAATGTTAGAAAGCTCTGCCAACCTAAACCCAACAAGCCGATTGCTAAATCATGGAGTGCACCACTTGCCGCAAAGGTAATAATCGACGAAATCGATTTAGGTAGATATCTATTAAGTGGTAGATAGATATATTTAGACAGATAGAACCCCCAAATTGGGTTCCAGTATTTCCAAAACAACACATTGCTTTCTGCACCAAATGAGTTTTGAAGGTTTTTTGATAATGACCCTTTACCACCAAGGGGTATGCCATTTCTTTTTAAGACGTATTCAGACAATGTCATGGTTTTGATTCCATTGTCATCTCCTTTTAAATCGCTGTTCGAAACTACTCGACCGTGACGGATTTCGCCAGGTTGCGTGGCTGATCCACATCGGTGCCTTTTAGTAAAGCAACATGGTAGGAGAGCATCTGCAATGGCAGCGTATAAATAATGGCTTCCAGACTTTTCGGCACATGGGGCATATTGATCACGGTGGTGCCCGGTTCGCTGATAAAGCCACTGGCCGTATCGGCAAAGACAAACAGCTGGCCACCGCGGGCTCGGACTTCATGGAGATTAGATTTAAGTTTTTCTAATAATTCGTTATTTGGCGCGATCGTAACCACTGGCATATCGTCATCCACCAGTGCCAGCGGTCCATGCTTCAATTCACCAGACGGGTAGGCTTCGGCATGAATGTAGGAAATCTCTTTTAGCTTAAGTGCGCCCTCGAGGGCAATGGGGTATTGCTCACCGCGACCTAAAAATAATGCGTGATGTTTATTGGCAAACGCTTCGGAAACAGCTTCGATTTCGGCGTCAAGTTTAAGCACAGCGGTACAAAGTGTTGGCAGTTGATGTAGGTTTTGGACTAGCTGTTTTTCCAATTCGGCGCTGATGCCAGTGTGTCGTCCGAGCGACAGGGTCAACAGCTGCAAGGCCACCAGCTGGGTGGTAAAAGCCTTGGTCGATGCGACACCGATTTCCGGACCGGCCAAGGTCATCAGTGAAATATCAGACTCACGAACTAATGAACTGTTGGCGACATTGCAGATGGCGACAAAGCCGAGGTAGTGGCTCTCTTTGGCTTTACGCAGCGCCGCTAAAGTATCTGCGGTTTCGCCAGACTGCGAAATGGTGACAAACAATGTGCCGGCTGGTACCGGTACTTTTCGGTAGCGATATTCACTGGCAACTTCGACTTGGCAGGGAACGTTGGCATAGTCCTCGAGCCAATACTTGGCAACCAAGCCTGAGTGGTAGCTGGTGCCGCAGGCAATGATATGGATGTTTTTCGTATCAGCAAATAGCTCATCTGCTCGGTACCCAAAAATGGCGTCACGAATATGGTCAGCGGCGATTCGCCCATTGATAGTGTCAGCCAGAACCCTCGGCTGCTCAAAAATTTCTTTCTGCATAAAGTGACGGTAATGTCCTTTATCAGCAATCTGGTCAGCTTCGTCGAGTTGATTCACTGGCCTCTCAACCTGCGCGCCATACTGATCAAAAATGGAATAGGTGGCGCTCGATAATTCCACCAGATCACCTTCCTCTAAGAAGATAAAACGGTCGGTGACCTGGCGCAGGGCCATCTGGTCAGAGGCAATAAAGTGCTCGTCGATACCAACACCAATTACCAGCGGGCTTCCGCTACGCGCGCCGATGATTGTATCTGGATGATCTTGCGAGATAACACCGAGTGCGTAGGCGCCATCGAGGCGGGCGATAGTCTGCTCAACCGCGCTACGCAAACCGGTACCCGTTTGCAAATAGTAGTGTACTAAATGGGCAACCACTTCACTGTCGGTAGCCGAGAGAATTTTGTATCCTATCGCTTTGAGTTCCGCGCGCAACTCATCGTGGTTTTCAATAATGCCATTGTGCACAACCGATACACCTGAGGAGTTGTGCGGGTGAGAATTGACACTACTTGGTGCGCCGTGAGTGGCCCAGCGCGTATGCGAGATGCCAGTAAAACCGCTTGCTGGGTTGCTTTCCGAGGCCTTTTCCAATTCGACCACTTTACCCATGGTCTTGCGCGTCTGCAGCGTTTGCGCACTATCAATAATAGAGAGTCCAGCTGAGTCGTAGCCACGATATTCAAGGCGACGTAAACCTTCGATAAGAATTTTAAACACATTTCGCTGCGTTGCAGCACCGACAATTCCGCACATAAAACCTGAATTCCTATTTGTTTTTAGTCGGGCGTTTCCAGCCCGCGATATTGCGTTGTTTACCTCGGCCAACGGCGAGATTCCCCAACGGCACTTCGCTGTTAATGGTTGAACCTGCGGCGACAAAACCTTCTTTGCCGATCGACAGCGGCGCGATCAGAGTGCTGTTAGAGCCAATAAAGCTGTTGTCGCCTATTTCGGTTTTATGTTTATTGACGCCATCGTAGTTGCAGGTGATAGTGCCCGCGCCGACGTTAACGTTTTCACCGAGTTCGGCATCACCTACATAGCTGAGGTGGTTGATTTTACTGCCATTGCCAACAATGGCTTTTTTGGTTTCAACAAAGTTGCCAACCTTAGTGTTGGAACCCAGTTGGGTGCCGGGCCGAATTCGCGCAAAGGGGCCGAGTATCGCGCGATCACCAATAGTCGAGTGTTCAATCACGGTGTTAGCGTTAATTTTCACGCCGTCGCCAATTTGGCTATCAATAATATGGCAGTTTGGCCCGATGCTAACCCCTGAGCCGATAGTCACACTACCCTCAAAGAGACAGTTCACATCGATAAAATTGTCGGTGCCGGCACTGAGCGTGCCGCGCTGATCAAACCGTCTTGGGTCGGCGAGGCTAGTGCCAGATTCCATCAACTGCTCAGCTAATTGCAGTTGATAGACACGCTCAAGAGCGGCCAATTGCTGACGGCTGTTAATACCCTCAACTTCGCTGGCTGATATTGGCTGGACGCCTGCCACGCTATAGCCAGCTTGGCGCGCCAGGGCGATCAGGTCGGTCAGATAGTATTCACCCTGAGCATTATTGTTGCCAATTTTCGGTATCCAACTGGCAAGCAACTCTGTGGTCAGTGCCATGACGCCAGTGTTGACTTCATTTACCTGCAACTGCTCAGCAGTGGCATCTTTTTGTTCAACAATGGCTTCGATTTGGTCGTCAGGATCGCGAATAATCCGACCATAGCCGGAGGGATCGGGAAGCTTGATGGTCAAGAGAGCAATATGTTTTTCGTCAACGGCAGCGAGCATCTTTGCAATAGTCAACGGCGTAATAAGCGGAACATCGCCATAGAGGATAACCACTTTGGCCTGCTTGCGAAGCTGCCCTAAGGCACACTGTACTGCATGGGCGGTGCCAAGCTGTTCGGTTTGCTCCACCATGCTAAATGAGCCGTCGCTGTAACTGCCGCGAACCGTTTCTGCACCATGACCGGTGACGACTATCTTATTAGCATCCGCAATGGCATCAGCGGCATCCAGCACATGGCTTAGCAGCGGCTTACCGGCAAGCTTGTGAAGTACCTTTGGCAAATGCGAACGCATGCGCGTGCCTTTGCCGGCAGCGAGAATAACAATATCGGTTTTGGTCATGGCCTGATCACTTTAGTCACGGCAAGCTATTAAGTCGTCGCTTAACGTTACTGCCAAAAGTCGGTTAACACAAGCCTGCCTGTGGTAGCTAGCGATGGCTTGGTAACATTACAAAAAAGGGCGGCCGTAGCCACCCTTATCGATCCGAGAGCGCTCTTATCAACCTCCCAGTTTTTTTCGCAGTGTTTGAATTGTGCGCAACTGCGCAGTCGCTTCAGCCAACATAGCGGCGGCCTTTGAGTATTCAATTTCGCCGGATTGATTGGCGATCGCGCTCTCAGCTTCTTTTACTGCTTCGGCTGCCGCAGCTTCATCAATATCATTGGCACGCACAGCTGTGTCGGCCAGAATCGAGATGTTATTGGGCTGCACTTCGAGGTAGCCGCCTGACAGATAGTAAATTTCTTCTTCACCATTCTGCTTAACCAGCCGAACAGGACCGGGCCTCAAGTCGCTGAGCAGTGGAGCATGGCCGGCCGTCACACCCAGTTCGCCAAGCGAGCCGGTGGCAACAACCATCTCGACCAACCCAGAGAACAGGGATTCATCCGCACTTACGATGTCACAATGCACTGTTATTGCCATGTCTTTATTGCCTTTGCTCGCTGCAATTTATACGTTTAGAAGTCTAAATATTTTTGGCTTTTTCTACCGCTTCATCGATAGAACCAACCATGTAAAACGCCTGCTCAGGCAGATCATCATACTGTCCATCCAGAATTCCTTGGAAGCCAGCAATGGTGTCTTTCAAAGAAACGTACTTACCAGGTGAACCAGTAAAGATTTCAGCTACGTGGAACGGCTGTGATAGGAAGCGTTCAATCTTTCGCGCTCGAGCTACCGCCATTTTATCTTCTTCAGACAGCTCGTCCATGCCCAGAATCGCAATAATATCTTTCAACTCTTTGTAGCGCTGCAATACTGACTGTACACCACGAGCAACTGCATAGTGCTCGGTACCAATAATTAAAGGATCCAGCTGACGTGAGGTTGAGTCCAATGGGTCTACCGCTGGATAGATACCTTTAGAAGCAATGTCACGGCTCAGTACAACGGTTGAGTCGAGGTGAGCAAATGTGGTTGCCGGAGACGGATCCGTCAAGTCATCCGCGGGTACGTATACCGCCTGTACTGACGTAATAGATCCCGTTTTAGTGGAAGTAATACGCTCCTGAAGAACACCCATTTCTTCTGCTAGGGTAGGCTGATAGCCTACCGCTGAAGGCATACGGCCCAACAGTGCTGATACTTCTGTACCGGCCAATGTGTAACGGTAGATATTATCGACGAACAACAGTACATCTTTACCTTCGTCCCGGAACTTCTCTGCCATGGTCAAGCCGGTCAGAGCAACACGCAGTCTGTTTCCTGGGGGCTCATTCATCTGACCGTAAACCATGGCTACTTTTGATTCACTTGGAGTCTCGATGTTTACAACACCGGATTCCTGCATCTCGTAGTAAAAATCGTTACCTTCACGAGTACGCTCACCAACACCAGCAAATACAGACAGACCACTGTGCTCTGTCGCAATGTTGTTGATCAACTCCATCATATTGACCGTTTTACCAACACCAGCACCACCGAACAGCCCGACCTTACCGCCTTTAGCGAAAGGACAAACCAAGTCGATAACCTTGATACCGGTCTCAAGCAGATCGTCGGAAGCAGCCAACTCATCATAAGCTGGTGGCTTGCGGTGAATCGCCATGCGCTCTTTTTCACCGATAGGACCTTTTTCATCAATCGGGTTGCCGAGAACGTCCATGATGCGGCCGAGGGTTTCAATACCGACTGGAACTGAAATCGGCGCCTTGGTGTTAACAACACCAAGGCCGCGGCTGATGCCTTCAGATGCACCCATGGCAATAGTCCGTACCACGCCGTCACCCAACTGCTGCTGAACTTCTAGAGTTAAGCCTTTGTCGTCGACGACTAGTGCGTCATACACGCTGGGCACCTGATCACGAGGGAATTCCACATCGATCACAGCACCAATAATTTGTACGATTCTTCCGCTACTCATGTCCGGTTCCTCTTTACTAAACCTTTTAAAATTCGTTTGGCTTTAAACAGCCGCTGCGCCGCTTACAATTTCTGACAGCTCTTGGGTAATCGCTGCCTGGCGTGCCTTGTTATAAAGCAGTTGCAATTCATCAATCATTTCACCGGCATTTTCGGTGGCATTTTTCATCGCGAGCATACGTGCGGCCTGCTCACAGGCTTTGTTCTCTACTACACCCTGATAGACCTGTGATTCGATATAGCGAATCAACATGCCATCAAGGATTTCCTTGGCATCTGGTTCATAGATATAGTCCCAGTGATGCTTAAGGCGATTGTCATCATTTGCAGATAAAGGCAGCAATTGCTCGACAGTCGGTGACTGAGTCATGGTGTTGACAAATTCATTACTCACCACAAACAGCTTGTCGATGCGACCTTCGTCATAGGCGTCCAACATAACCTTTACGCCACCAATCAAATCAGCTGCATTGGGCTCGTCGCCAACATCCTTAACCGCTGCAACAACATTGCCGCCGACAGCACTAAAAAAGCCTGCGGCTTTATTGCCGACAACACAGATATCGACTTCAACGCCCTGGTCTGACCAGGCTTTCATCGACCTTAATGCGGCCTTGAACAAATTGATATTCAAGCCGCCACAAAGACCGCGATCTGTTGAGATAACGACGTATGCAACGCGCTTTACTTCCCGCTCTTCCAAATACTGATGCTTGTACTCGGAGACCGCGTTGGCGATATGTCCTACAACATCACGAATACGCTGTGCGTAGGGCTTACCCACCGCCATGCGTTCCTGAGCTCGACGCATCTTGCTCGCCGCGACCATTTCCATGGCGCTAGTGATCTTCTGCGTACTACCAATACTAGCAATTTTGGTTTTGACTTCTTTTCCGATTGCCATGCTTTATGCCTGTCCGATTACTCTGACTTACCAGGTTTGAGTTGCAATAAACTTGTCCAGAGCAGCTTTAAAGCCAGCCGCTATGTCTTCGTTGTAATCGCCTGATGCATTAATTTGGGTCATCAGATCAGCGTGCTCAGCTTTCATATAGGAGAGCAGTGCGGCCTCAAAATCACCGATTTTGTTTACTTCAACTGCTTGTAAATAACCGTTGTCAGCTGCGTAAACCATGACGCCCATCTCAGCGATACTCTGTGGTGAGTACTGCTTCTGCTTCATCAACTCGGTAACGCGCTCGCCGTGATCCAACTGCGCTTTAGTCGCTTCATCGAGATCAGAGGCAAACTGCGAGAATGCCGCCAGCTCACGATACTGTGCCAGAGCAGTACGAATACCACCGGACAGTTTCTTAATGATTTTGGTCTGTGCGGCACCACCTACACGCGAAACCGAGATACCGGCGTTCATCGCTGGACGCACACCGGCGTTAAACATATCTGCTTCGAGGAAGATCTGACCATCGGTAATCGAAATTACGTTAGTCGGTACAAAGGCAGAAACGTCACCCGCCTGAGTTTCAATAACCGGCAGAGCCGTCAATGAACCCGTTTTACCTTTAACTTCACCGTTAGTGAACTTCTCAACGTAAGTCGGGTTGACTCGAGCTGCACGCTCCAACAATCTGGAGTGCAAATAGAACACATCACCAGGATAGGCTTCACGACCAGGGGGACGTTTCAGTAGCAGCGAAATTTGACGGTAGGCCCAGGCCTGCTTGGTCAAAT
>JAFMBY010000066.1 GCA_017858135.1 Porticoccaceae bacterium
TTCAGAGCTCACCCAGAGCCGTTTCCAACCACTCCATTCGGTGGCTATACCAAGACTTCAGATGATCAACCTCTTTTTGGTAAGTATCAAATACGACCGGATTAGGCCAAACAGCCATACCAATCGTCCGCCATTTATCATCATTCTCTTGCTGAGCCCACTCTAGCTGATCCGCATAGCCATCTATTTTATTTAGAATAAAATTCTGATTTTGCTTGAAGTAGGCAAAGCGAATTTTAACTTTTTCTACAAAAGCAGGATCTTGAAAAAGACGCTGATACCATGGGTGATGTTTAACCCAAAACCCGTCGCTGTATTGAGCATCGGAATAGTCCACATTGCCAAATGAGAGATCGAAATCCCAGAGAGGACCCATCTTGATTTTTCCTCCTGGTATAACATTGACGAACATACTGGACCAAGACTGTGAGTCTTGATTCTTAGTGATCTCGTTGATCAGATACCAATCGACAAAGCTGTCTAAATCAATGTATCTAGCATAGCCAGCGCTGGCACTGCGATAACTGGGACCGTATAAGGCTGTTTCAAAATCGTCGAGCAGATCTTTGATATACGTATATTCAGCACTACCAAATTCTAGGCTGGGCTCTTTAATATTAATCAAGAATCGCTCTGTGATGACACTGTCAAAATACACATCATCTGCATCGAGCCTTTCCAGCTGATCCAGTTCTAGCAGATATCCGCTGTCGCCCAAAGCTACTCGATTATCACTTTCTTCGACTTTTTGGGTAACATGGTAAGTGCCGTTGTACTGGTCGTTGATATAGACCTCGGCGAAGCGCCCCTGAGGTGTCCAGTCCAAATTGCTCAGATAGCCCATCTCAAAAGTAATCTTATTGCGCAGTAGAGTTTTATCGGAGTACTCCGCGAGAAACAGCCATTTTTTATCATTGGCCATGCTCAAAAATTCGGCTTTTTCCTCTAACTTCATTTGGAAAGGCTTCTTAGGATGTAAAAACCATGTTGAATTACCCCTGCCGCGTATTTGCATTTCGCTAGCAGGTAAGTCTGTGAAATCTCGACCACCGTCAATTGAAACATCGCCAGTTACATAGGTTTCCTTCGAGTCTATAGCTACAGCACCATCAGTCGCTAGATAGATAATCGGCAGACCGGTAAACTTGGTCAGATCCACAGTATAGCTCTCTGTGGCCCCCTCTGAATTAGCCACTGAATAGACAACAATCTCAGTGAAATCGTTAATTGAAGTACCGCTCTCTTGAACTACACCCTCAATGGTGACGGAACTGCCGGTGAACTCATAGCTAGCAACTAACTCACTGACCGGAGTGTTGGTGAGCACACGCCCGGTAAAAACCGAAGCATTCCCGTTTTTGTTCAGCACCAGATCTGCTGCCAGGCCAGAATTGTTAGCGGCGCTAAATGAAATCTGGCTAATGCTCGGGGCTGCAGCGGGCTCCTCAACTGGAAGGTTAGCTGTGACATTATCTGCGAGTTTGGCCGGAGAGGATCCACCGCCACATGCGTTGAGTAAGAATAGAAAGGTCACTAACAAAGTCTTTTGACGCACGGGCTAAATCTCGCTTTATATTATTATTGTTGTCGGGAGCCGCTGACTATAACAGGCAAAAATACCTATATGACCACTATTTTTCTCGCCGCTAGAAATAAAGTGCGCCAATGATTGGCCTCCTGAGCACCATTTTGAAAATCGTCGACAGCTTGGTGAGAACATCAAACTGGCGTGTAAGCGCAGAGGCTATACCCAGGTCTTGATATCCGAGCGTACAGGGCTCAGCCGTCTCACTATTCGGAAGATCGAAAAAGGGGATCCCAGCGTTTCAATCGGTCATTATCTTGCCGTGCTCAGTTTCCTCGGGTTGGCAGAAGATTTCGCCAACATTGCTAGAGATGATGAATTGGGTCGCAAGCTGCAGGACATCAAACTGATAGGTAACAAACCAGGGACCTCTTCATGAGCACAGATGTCGTGGTCTTTGCGGACTGGCAGGCGTTCGCTGGATACTCTTTGGTGTTTTATTGGCTGGCCTTGTCAGAGCCTTTATCTCGCCAGAGCAGTTCGGCAGTCACCATTATACATTCCTAACCAAACGCTTTGATCGCACCGAGAAAAGTCGCCTTCACTTTACATCGGCGATGACTCAACTCGGCCATTACGATGGCGACAATGAAGCCAGCTATTTAGAGCTTGCACAATTCCTAACAGAGAAAGGCACAAATACGAAACAAGACCTCGCACAATTATGGCGTCGCATCGTATTTTACATCGCCATTTCGAACACAGATGATCATCTCCGCAATCACGGATTTATCTACCATCAGGGAGGTTGGCTGCTATCTCCAGCATATGACATTAATCCGGTTACACCTGCCAACGGATTGCATCTCAACATTACGGACAGCGATAATAGGCTGGACTATGAGCTGGCTATGGAAGTCATCGAGTTTTTTCAACTGGACCGTGCGCAAGCGCTAAAAATAAAAGATGAAGCGCTAGCCAGCGTTAGTAATTGGACATCAAAAGCGAGCGCCGTTGGACTCAGTAGAAGTGAGCAACAAATGATGGAACCGGCATTTAATCTCTAATGCGGTTCTTCCACCATTCCACCGAGGATCAAAATCACTGACAAACTGCAGGCGAACCAAAGTAAGATAACCGCACTGGCTGCCTCAGATTTACCTGAATGTATCTGCATAACAGCCTCTATTTCGGCAGATTTCATTCAGTCTCTAAAGTGCCGCACCATTCATCAACCAAGCGATAACAATAACCTGGGGCACTGTGAGCAACGGAAGAAATAGGGCAATCTTCCATGACTTGGTGGTATCTTTAATCACCATTATCTCGGTATAGTCAGTAGAGACTCCGGTCATTAGAAAAGCGAAACTATTGCCAGGGGCCTGTGCTCTTGTCAGCAGATCGGCCGCGATTGGTGTTGACCCTTCCGAGCAGACTTCCAGAATAGTTGCGACTAATACAGTCAGACCCAAGCCCGCCAATGTGGGGCCGAAATAAGTACCAAACTGCTCTGGCGAGATAAAGGCTCTGACAAGGCCAGCCAATAAAACACCAAAGAGTATCCAGCGAACGACCATCCGTGAGTCCTTCAAGCCGTCAATCAGCATGCCGGTCACAAATTTAAAGCTAAACTGAGTGTCTGAGAGCCCTTTTTTGGCCTCTGGCCAGAATCTAAAATCGTCTGGTAAATCAACTTTTATCGGATTTTCCGGTAACACGCCATGTCTTACAAATCGATCAAAAAGCAAACCGACAACAATGGCAATCAGCATCGACAATGCAATAAACCCCAATGTCCACGGAATACCAATCAGCGCGATAAGAATCAATGTTAAGGAAAACGAATTCCACGGACTGGCAATCAGAAATGCCATGACCTGTCCGATGCTGGCTCCCCGCTGGTATAATTTGGCCCCTACCATCAAGATGCCATGACTGCACAGGTCGAGCAGCACTCCAGCGGCCGTAGCGCGCAAAATGCCATTTAACCCGGTATTGGTTCCCAGTAGCGACATAACAAATTGGCGAGGGATTTTTGCCAGTCCGGCGACCATTAAAATACCGACAGCAATTCCCCACCAGATAGTATTTATCAGCTCATAGACAGAAGAAGTGAGTATCTGATACCACTTAGCAAAGCTGGCCGATTCCTCAAACCAGCCGTAATGGATATAGAGAATAACGACGCTAATCAGTGACATCCAAAACAGAAAATCTGGACTGCCTTTAGTGTTGTGACAGTCAGTGTGCTGTCCGTGCTGGTGAAGTGCGACGCGCTCTTGCTGGCTAATATGATCACATGAATGATCCGACATAATGGCCTCCTGGCGTTGTGCTAATGGTCACCCGGCGGTACTTTTTTGCAACAGTATGGCTCATGCTTAGCATTGTCTTTGATGTTCTGGTCGACTTGACGATCCCAGCCCAGCTTCCACATGTTCCATCTGTCCCCACTCACGCGCGCACCATGCTTGGCAATGATGCCAATTATTTCATCAATATCATGATGGGACGCATCGTAGGCTATCTTGATGGTGGATTTCTCGAGATCAATGCAAACGCCATCGACGGCGACCAGTGCATCCAGTTCCGTTTGTATTGCTTTGGCATTGATTTTATCGAGATCAGTAAGCTTTAGTTTGTGCTTGGTCAAGAAGCCTTCGTTCACGCCGGCTCTATGCTGCGTCATTTTGACTACCTCCTAGTTGCTCGCGGACGCTAGCGGTGAACGGCATAAACCATTCTCAAAGCTCTTAGTCTTAGAATTGTCAGCCGCTAAGCCCTTAAGCAATAGCAGGTCGCAAGATTAATATCCACGATACACTTCGCGGTCGGCAGGGTCATTACATTCAGCGATTGCGCCCCAACGCATCATGGCTAGTGACCCAGTCGCCGGCGACGACGGCACTCATCAGAGAGACTTCACCGGCAAGCACAGTGGCAGCGATTATTTCCGCCAATTTATGCACTTTGCCTACACCGTTGCAGCCGAGCATATTGAGGCACTCTTGTTGCGTCGGCAGACCGGTGCCGCCACCGTAGGTTGCGACAATCAAAGACGGTAATGTGATCGATAAATAGTAGTTACCCTGATCATCAATATCAGCATAGACAATCGACGATGACGATTCAGCAACATTGGCGGCATCCTGGCCGGTCGCGATAAACACTGCGGCGATACCATTGGCGGCATGTGCACCGGTACTCGATGACCCAGCCATAAAACTACCGACCTGGGTGATCTGCCGTGACTTAAACAGGGTCTGCGCCGACACCCCCATCACCTTTTCCAGCAGCGCATTGGGTATCACCACTTCGGCGACAACGCGCTTGCCACGGCTGTGCAGGGTATTGATTTGCGAATGTTTTTTATCTGTGTCCATAGCGCCAGAGAGCATATAGCGCTGAATGCCCGGATAGGTTTGCATAATCCATTCACAGGCGACAAAGGTCGCCTTGCCGACCATATTTTGTCCGGCTGCGTCGCCGGTGGTGAAGTTAAAACGCAGGTAGCGCATCCGCGCTGCGGCGTACTGTTCAATATTGCGCAGCTTGCCCGACGAGGTGGTGGTCTCCGCCTGTGCGGCAATCTGATCAAAATTCTGTTCAACCCAGATACCAAATTCGCGAGCTTCGCGGGCATCATTAAAAATAAACACCGGTGCCCGCTGCATGGCGTCATCGACCACAGTGACCTTAATACCGCCAGATTCCCGCAACAGTCGTGCACCGCGGTTATAGCTGGCAATCAGGGTGCCTTCGCTGGTGGCCATGGGCACATAGAACTCTCCCTGGGCATGTTCACCGTTGACCAGTAGCGGGCCGATCAAACCCATTGGCACCTGAGCGACACCGATAAAGTTTTCGATATTGCCCGCGGTATCTGCGGGATCAATCGAGTAATGGCCGATATGATGTAGCTTAGTCGAGGTTTTTTGCTCAACAAAATCGCGGCGCTGCTGTGCCATTACTTCACTGTAATCGTTGTCACTGTCTCTGGGAATTCGCTCTGACATATTATTATTCTCTTTGTCGTCATGGGTCGGTAAAAGTAAGTTAACGCAGCGGCGCCGCAAACAAATAGACTGCGTGGCTAAAGCCTTTACTCTTATCTATGATGGCGCTGCGTGACACTTTACAATAGCCAAACAGCGTACCTTATTTTTCGGAGATTCCAAACATGTCGGCCACTAAACCCTACGATGCCGTAATTATTGGCGGCGGCCACAACGGTCTTGTCTGCGCCTATTACCTCGCTAGAACGGGCATGCGTATCAAAATCTGTGAACGTCGCTCGATCGTCGGTGGCGCAGCAGTGACTGAGGAATTTCATCCCGGTTTTAGAAATTCTGTCGCCAGCTATACGGTTAGCCTGCTCAACCCTGATGTGATTAAGGAAATGCGTCTTGCCGAGCATGGCCTAAATATCCTCAAGCGCCCTATCGCCAACTTTATGCCCTTCGACGATGGTCGTTACTTAAAGCTTGGCGGTGGACTAGAACGCACTCAGGAAGAGTTTAGACAGTTCTCCCAACATGATGCCGAACGCCTGCCAGAATACTACGAACGCATCGAAGCGGTGGCCGATGTGCTGCGTGATATCTCGACCAAAACTCCGCCCAACCCTAAACGCGGAATACGTGCGGCGTTGCAAACGGCACTGCAGCTATGGCCGGTGGCGCGCGGCTCCAATCAGCTCCATCAAGATCTGCTCGATCTGTTTACTAAAAGCGCGCGCGCTTTTCTCGATGGCTGGTTTGAAAGTGAGCCGGTAAAGGCAATCTTTGGCTTCGATGCCATCGTTGGCAATTTTGCCAGCCCGGACACCCCCGGCTCAGCCTATGTTTTGCTGCACCATGTATTTGGTGAAGTGAATGGCGAAAAAGGTGCCTGGGGACATGCAGTCGGTGGCATGGGTGCGATCACGCAAGCCATGCGCCGGGCCTGCGAAGCTGAAGGCGTCGAGATTATTACTGATGCGCCAGTTGCCCAAGTTATTGTCGACGACGGTCGTGCAACTGGCGTTGTACTGGATAACGGCGACAGAGTGGCGGCCAAAAGAGTGATTTCGAACGTCAATCCCAAGTTGCTCTACGGCAAGATGATTGCTGCCAGCGAATTGGAACCTGAGTTTAAACGCCGCATGGACGCCTACAAATGCGGCTCCGGGACCTTCCGTATGAATGTCGCACTCTCCGAGCTGCCCGACTTTACTGCGCTACCCGGCAAGGAGCAGGCAGAGCATCACCAGTGCGGCATTATCATTGCGCCAAGCCTCGACTATATGGATCGCGCCTACCTCGATGCCAAAATTCATGGTTGGTCAAAACAGCCCATCGTTGAAATGTTGATTCCCTCGACTCTGGATAACAGTCTCGCACCACCGGGGCAACATGTCGCCTCGCTGTTTTGTCAGCAGTTCTCGCCACAACTCTCCGACGGCCGGTCATGGCATGATTACCGAGACGCGGCAGCGCAAACCATCATTGATACAGTCACCGCGTATGCACCCAATTTCAGAGAGGCTATTGTCGGCCAAATGATTTTGTCGCCGCTTGATCTGGAGGAAAAGCTCGGCCTAGTCGGCGGCGATATTATGCATGGGGTGATGACTCTGGATCAGATGTGGGCAGCGCGTCCGGTAATGAATCACGGTGATTACCGTGGCCCATTAAAAGGCTTATATATGTGCGGCGCCGGCGCCCACCCGGGTGGAGGTGTTACCGGGTTGCCGGGGCGCAATGCAGCGCGCGAAGTGCTAAAAGACAAATAGGCCCGCTGTTGTTGCCAGACTAATCAGTTGGGGGTTGCAATTTGCCGAGTAGCCGTTGTCCAGGAAAGAGGCCATCTACATGAGCGGCATTTTTGACCACGTGTTGGCCGCCGACCAAGACATGCTCAATGCCTGTGGATGGCTGATAGGGATCTCCGTAGTCGGCATTGGCGGCGACCGTTGTAGCATCAAAGATCACAATATCCGCATCTGCGCCAATCTGCAGTCGCCCTTTGCGCTTAAATAGCGGCGACGCCTGCTCCATCCACTGCGCTTGATAGAGACTCATCTTGGCCAGTGCTTCGCTGAGGCTGAAAATCTGTCGCTCACGCACATAGTGCCCCAGCACCCGCGAAAACGTGCCCGCTAAATTAGGGTTGGTTGCGAGACTGGTATCCACCGCTGGAAGCGCATCGGTAGAGATCATCATGCGCGGCCACCGCAGCGCAGTCTCCATCCACGGTTCTTTCACATAGTGATGATTGACCGATCCCGAGGGCTGCTCTTTTGAATATCTCTCCCAGCTTTCTTTAGTCAGCCATTCACCGGTGGCGACCCATTGAACGTCCTCGTAGGTAATATCAAATATCGCTTGCCAGTCGCGACGCCGAAAGACATCGGCGGCGATACTGGTGCCACCGGCCGCATAAGATAATGTCTCAGTGGTGATATTGGCGCCCTCGCGGTTGGCCTCATCAATCATCGCCAGCCAGTCTCCGATACGACCCATGGCGTTGTGCGTAATATGGCAGACAAACAGCGGAGCCTGGGTCGCCTTGGCAAGCTCAATCACTTCAATCAGTCCCGCCGGATCGCCAGTGTAGCCGCGACGTACATGCACATAGATCGGCACCTGTCGCGCTGCTGCCACGTCAAATAACATGCGCAGCTCAGCATCGGAGACGGCCTCGGTCATATAATCCAACAGCACACCTATGCCGAGGCCGCCCTTATCGAGCCCCTGATTAATCAACACGCGCATCTGCTCAATCTGGTCTGGCGTGGCCTGCTGCATCCACGCCGGACTTCCCATAACAATGGTTTTGTCGCCAGCAAAAATATAGGGTTGATCAACGCCTTCGAGCACTTTAATCCGCACGGCAAAATGGCCCACCGAGGAGCCATAATTGATCGCCGCACCGCTGCGCAGATGTTCACCGTAAAAACTTACCGGAAACGCACCCGCCTCGAGATCTAACTGCGTGGTAACACCATCTAGAAGATTAAAATGCTGGCCAAGAACGGTAGGAGTGTGACTGTGAACGTCGATAAATCCCGGGGCAACCACCAAGTCGGTGGCATCAATTGTTGCCTCGCCGATCAGCGGCTGATCGGAAATAGCGACAATACTGCCATCGCGGATACCGACATGTTTGCGCGCATCAAGATTGGTCTGTGGATCAATCACACGACCATTGGCAATGACTAGATCATAACTGCTTGGCGAATCAAATAAAGAGCTCTTAAGCAGCGCAACGATAAACACTGCTGCGACAAAAACCAGCTGTAAGATCAGCGCCAGCTTGGCTATTTGTTGCGCTTTTTTTCCCCGCATAAGACCCACCTATTATTTTTATTGTTGTCCGTGCCAATCGACAATATCAGATTAAAAAGCAGCGATACCCGTTTGAGCACGGCCCAGTGTCAGACCGTGAATATCATGCGTTCCCTCATAAGTATTGACAGTCTCTAGATTCATCATATGCCGCATCACCGGGTATTCACCAGAGATACCGTTGCCGCCCAACATATCGCGTGCCTTGCGGGCGATCTCCAACGATTTCCCACATGAGTTACGTTTGATCAAGGAAATCAACTCAGGGGCAATATTGTTCTCATTCATCAACTGTCCAGCGCGCAAACAACCCTGCAGGGCAAGGCTAATGTCAGTTTGCATATCAGCCAATTTTATCTGTATCAATTGATTGGCCGCCAGCGGACGATCGAATTGTTTGCGCTCCATTGTGTAAGAGCGCGCCGTGTGCCAGCAGGCTTCTGCGGCGCCGAGCGCGCCCCAGGCAATACCGTATCGCGCATTATTCAAACAACCAAAAGGTCCTTTCAAGCCTGATACATTGGGCAGCAACTGCTCTTCGGAGACAAACACATCTTGCATAACGATTTGACCCGTGGTCGACGTGCGCAATGAAAGCTTCCCTTCAATCTTCGGTGCGCTGAGTCCCGCCATGCCTTTCTCGAGAATAAAGCCGCGAATGACATCGTCATCAGTCTTCGCCCAAACCACAAAGACATCGGCAAAGGGACTGTTAGAAATCCACATCTTGGCGCCATTCAATACATAGCCGCCCTCAGTGCTGCGCGCACGCGTCACCATGCCACCGGGATCAGAGCCATAGTCTGGCTCAGTTAAACCAAAGCAGCCGATAAATTCACCACTGGCCAGTTTGGGTAGGTATTTCTCGCGCTGCGCGTCGTTGCCATAGGTGTAGATGGGATACATGACCAGTGATGACTGAACACTCATCATCGAGCGATAGCCGGAGTCGATACGTTCAATTTCTCGCGCCACCAGACCGTAACTGATGTAATCCATTCCCGCACAACCATAGCCATCGATAGTTAAACCGAGCAGGCCCATGGCACCCATCTGGCGAAAGATATCCGGATCGCTGGTCTCATTTTGAAAGGCCTCGCGAACCTTTGGCTGCAAATGATCTTGCGCATATTGTCGCGTCGAGTCGCGAACCATTCGCTGCTCGGCGGATAGTTGCTGTTCAAGGAGAAAGGGATCTTGCCAATTAAGACGCTGCCAGGAGCTGTTACTTGCCATTAAAAATCTCCGAAAATACTCTCTATAGGTTGCCGCAAGCGTAGCAAAAATAGGGTTAGTTAGCGTCGCCCTTATGGGTAGGTTTAGGCACTAATTTTTTTGCCTGACAAATGAAGGCTGTTGCTCAAGATGAGTAAAAAACTTGGTGTTTTTATACGGTAGTTTCATAAAACCGGAGACACCCAGCCCATCAATAGTCGGCAATTCGGCAAGAATACCATCAAGACAATTGCGAAACAGCTGTTCCTTTGATCTATCGAGTAAGGTCAAATAATTGTGAATCTTGAGATCCTGTTCGACCGCTTCAAAAATGATACAGCCGGTGTGATGAATCCGGTTCATGCTCGCCAGCACCTGCATAATCGACTCTGGCAGCTGCAACATTTCATCCGGGTCGCTGCCATCCTCGAAATAGGAATGCAGGCGAGTGTCATGCTGACCGATCTCTTCATTAACTGATAGCGCAGCGCTGAGATCAAAGGGAATTTTTAGCTCAGGATCTGCAATAAAAGGCTGGCTAATATTTTTACGACTAATATGCAGGGTTTTGCGAGCATCGAATATACAGCTTTTAAACACCCCTTTTTTATTGATCGCACGCCCCAGATGGACAACATTATTGACGGCGGTAGCCAGTGCAGGGGCCAGTCCCGCATCGTAAAGATTAAGACTGGAGTCAATATAAACACCACCGTCATCCCAATGCACTGCCAGCCCACCGACCAGCGGATAACGCCCCAGATGGGAAACGGCAATAACAAAGGCTTTCTCAGTATCGCCCATTCCAGAGAGATAATTGCGCAACTCACCGTAGGCACCAAGGTCGCCCGCCAGCGGATGTTTGCTGTAATTGGGTTGCGCAAAAAATGCGGCGGCGCCAATTTCCTGACGCAAAAACCCTTTCCTTGAGCTGTAGACCACCGTCTCTAAAGGCTCATCTGACGAGACAATAGCAACTGGAATCAATGGCTCTTCATATCGCTCATCGGCAGTCCGAACACGACTGACAATATGCTTCATATAGCGCATATTAGCGAAGAAATAGTCCCCGGCCTTGCGGCGAATCGCGGCATCATCATGCAACATACCAGCCAGGGTTCGAGCGAACTCAATTGGTAGATCCAGCGATTCCGGGGTGATCACATTTTTACCGAAACGGCTGCCCTGCCCTGATGCCAATGCATACAGTGTTGCGGCGAGACCCTGCTCATCAAAGCGCGGCGATGAACAGGCACCCTGCAATTGCTCTTCACCAATAAAATAGATATCGCCCAACTTAGCATTGCTCTGCTGAAACTCGGCATTGATAGCGTCCAGCCCAATACCATCGGCTCGCTGCCCTTGCTCATCATACTGCGCTATGACAGCGGCACCCCAGTCAATTAATGCGACTGTTTCAGTCTGTTGATCAAACATAATATTGGAGGGCTTAATGTCGCCATGGACAATAGTCGACTTGCCCGTGTTATGCCGCAGGCGCATTAAAATATCGGCCATCTGTGCAGCAATTTTCAGTATTAGCCGAGGCTCGAGTCGGCCCGCACGACGAGCATACTCCTGCAGTGTCACCCCAGGGGCGCGCGACATCATCAAAATGGACTGTCCACGCACATGTTGAAAGGCAACAAACTCAGGAATGCCCTTGTGCTCAACCATGCTCAACATAAACCCCTCTTCCTCAAGACGGTCTTTGATATGTTGTGGCAAGGTGATGCGTGCGAACTTGAATACATACTGCGGCGGATTAGGGTCTGTACTAGCACTGCTGGTGCCGGCAAAGACAAAACCATAAGCGCCATTGCCGATCAACTCAATATTGCTGTAGCCAAGGCGTTGCAACTGCGATTCACAGAGCTGCAACCAGTCCTTTAATTTCCGCGCATCCTTGTGACTCAGCAGATAAAAGGACTGCTCTTCATTGATATAAAAATGCTGTAAATTTTTGCTTTCATACAGACTCAAGATTCCAGCACTCCGCTAGGCCATGGTCGCAAGCATGGTTGCAGGCTGTTCAAGATAACGCTTCCAGCAGTTATTAAATCGTGCGATGGTACCTCCATCAATGACCCGATGATCACCAGACCAACTGACCGTCATCATGTTGCGTGCAACCACATCGCCCTGCTGATCAAAGCGCGGCAGGCGCTGAATTTTGCCCAGCGCAACAATCGCCACTTCCGGTTTATTGATAATCGGCGTCGCCACGGTTCCACCAATAGCGCCAATATTAGAAATAGTAATGCTGCCACCTTTGAGGTCTGCAGGATTAATTTTGCCACTGCGCGCCGCCGTCGTTAAGGCACTTACCTGAGAAGCAATATCGACAATACTGCGCTGCTCAACCGCTTTAATATTGGGCACCAGCAGTCCGCTGGCACCATCAACTGCCATGCCAATATTATGACTAGCGAGGTAGGTGAGCTCGGTAAAATCGGCATTGGCGCGACTATTGAGTATCGGAAATTCTTTTAACGCCAGTGACAAGGCCTTAATAAACAAAGGCATCAGGGTAATATTCAACCCGTCGCTGCCATAGCGCTCATTAAGCGTCTTACGCAACTGCATCAATTCGCTGACATCGACTTCATCGGCAAAGGTAAAATGTGGAATGGTCGCCACCGACTCGGCCATGCGCTCGGCCATTATTTTCCCCACGCCTCTAATGACTTCAACACGATCCTCGGCAGCGACAGCAAGTGTCGGCTTTAGATCTGATGCGACAACATCAACTGTCTTATCCACAGCGAGAAAATTCAATACATCTTCTTTTAATACTCGTCCCTGCTTGCCGCTGCCGGCTATGGTCGCTAGATCAAGCTGATGCTCTCGCGCCATTTTGCGTACCGCCGGTGTGGTTAACACTTTTTTCCCGGCGCCTGCTACCTGCGACAACTGCCCTTGTTCTGGTTCCATAGCCGCTGGCTGAGGCTCTATTGCCACGGGCTGAGGCTC
>JAFMBY010000067.1 GCA_017858135.1 Porticoccaceae bacterium
GGCAGCTTGAAGGCCTGCCTGAGTACTGGCTGGCACTTTTGCAGCCTCGCCGTCAGCCATTACCGGACCCTGATGGGCAGCGACTAAGCGCCGCCCATCGGTAAGAAATTTTTCGCTGGGGATGGCAGCTTGAAAACCTGCCTTAGCTGGTTCTTGAGTGGCTGGCCCCGCCTCAATCGCGGCTGCGGTCAGGACGTTGACGTCACCTGCATGTGCCATTAGAGCCTTCCCACTTAAACTCTCGGGGCTGGGAAGAATTGTCGCTGAAGCCTGCGGCGCAACCAAACTTGGAGCCTGATAATCAAGCCCAGGCTCTTGAGATAGAGCATTATCGCCAGTCAGTTGCTGTGGCAAGTCTAACGCCGCTGGTCGAGAGAGCGCACCAGTATCGTCATTGGCCGGCGTGAGTAACCCAAGGGCTTGGGGATCCATGCCCTGAGAGCGAGCGAAGGCAATCAGACCTTCATCGCTCGGCTCGGCACCGCCGACAATTAATTCCGTTCCGCCCTTGAGCGTTCGGCTAAAAAATAATGACTCGGCACTCGCAATGCTGGCGTCAGTGGCGGCAATATCTGGTGAATCAACCGAAAGCGGCAAGTCTTTGCCGCTCTTGGCCGCTTTGAGGTTTGCCGCGGCATCGCCAAAGACCTGTGCAAATTGCCCGAGGTTTTCCCTTGAGGCTTCATTCGACTGGTCTACAGAGCCCGCCTTGTCTGATTTTGGAGTACGCCCAAGATCCAGCATCAAGTTTTTTGAATCTAACATTTTGACTGTTTATCCTGTTCTAGGTTTTCGTTAATCAGGATATTTGCAAAACATATGCCAATTTTCTGACAGGCGAGCATCAGTTTATTGACTAAACAGGATAGCGGCCGTTTCAGCGCAGTCGGCTGTTGATTGGATTGTGTTAACTGGTCTGTAGTAGAGGCCGCTATATCGGAACGCCGCTACTGGGATACTCGCGCCCGAAAATTGTGCTGTTGTATGGCCTGAGCATCGCGAGTGCGGGCCTCCAAGAAGACTGCCTCTTGCGCATGCTTGTCACGCGCGCGGGTGGCGAGATGGTCGACTTTCATGCGCTCGCGCTCAGCATCAATCAAACCATTGCGAGCTCCCTGACATTCTATTTCGAGGCGCTGCATTTCATATTTAGAGCGATTTTTAATCTCTTGAAGTTGAACAATAAAATGGCGATAGTTATTCACTTCAGTAGAGTTGTGGTCGCGCTGTTGAACGGCATGAAGCTGCTGGTTGTAGTCGCCCAATAGCGCATCAACTTTTTCACGCTGCATTAAGGCATTTTCTCGCTGACGATTGACGTCGGCTAACCTCAACTGCGCTTCTCGCACAGCGCGCTCTGCTTTTGCAACGAGTGCTGACCAAACTGTTTTCATTGTGCTGCCCTTGCGGTTAATTGCATAACGATTGCCTGGCTTTGCAGCAGAGGCACACTTTCATCACTGCCCTGGCGCAAAATTGCTTCCATTCCTGGGCGCAGACGGATGGCCTCATCGAGGTCAGGGTTGGTCCCTGCTTCATAGGCTCCGACCTGAATCAAATCTTCATTTTGCTGGTAGAGCGTCCACAGACGGCGAAAACGGTTAGCCGCTTTAAGGACATTGGAATCAACCAGATTAGGCATTACCCGAGAAATCGAGCCGGACAAATCGATCGCTGGGTAGTGCGCAGCGTCGGCCAGTGCTCGCGACAGTAGCACCTGACCGTCGAGAGAAGCTCTGGCAATATCGACAATTGGATCAGAGCGGTCGTCCCCTTCTGCAAGCACCGTATACACCGCAGTAATCGATCCAAAACCATTGCGGCCAACGCCAGTGCGTTCGATAAGTCTTGGCAACATGGCGAATACAGAGGGCGGATAGCCTTTTGCGGTAGGCGGCTCACCAATGGCTAAACCAATTTCTCGCTGCGCGTGAGCGACCCGCGTCAGGCTGTCGCAGAGCATCAAGACATTCTTGCCGCGATCTCTAAAGTACTCGGCGACTAAATGGGTCAAATAGGTCGCCTTGAGGCGCAAAACCGGTGAGATATTCGCCGGCGCGGCGATGACCACAGACTTGGCAAGGCCTTGTTCACCAAGGGTGTGCTGAATAAATTCCTGCACTTCGCGACCCCGTTCACCAATCAGACCGATAACCACCACATCGGCTTCGGTGTTGCGGGTAAGCATGCCGAGTAACACACTCTTACCGACACCAGAACCCGCCACCAAGCCGATACGCTGGCCCTGACCAATGGTCAGGCAGGTGTTGATTGCTTTGATACCGGTGTCGAGAATTTTGGTGATTGATCCCCTTTCCATTGGGTTGATGGCCAATCCTTCGAGACCGAGCTGCTCACTGTAGGCAATCGCTCCACCACCATCCAGCGGCTCACCCAAACCGTCGATTACGCGGCCGAGCATGGCCTCTCCAAGCGACGCTTTAGCGTGCCTCGAGATGACCCAAACACGCGCTCCGGGGCCGATACCGACGGGCTCCGAAAATGGCATCAGGTAGAGAGTGTCGTCATTAAAGCCGACCACTTCTGCATCGACAAAGGTGTCCATATCAATATTTTCGACACGACAGTGCGCGCCGAGGGGCGCAATGATGCCTTTCGCCTCGAGCGTTAAACCCACTACGCGGACAAGCTTTCCACTCAACATCGGCTCAGGCATGCTGAGCTGGGCTATTTGACTGTCGACGCTGGCGGCAAAATCAAGCATCTGGCAGCGGCTCTTCAGTTGGCTCAAGAGAATCCGCTGCGCTGGGCTGCGGCTGCGGCTGCGAACGACCAAGGTCGTCTGGCTCTCCATCTAGCTCAGTGCCGGCTATCTCTTCTGCACTGCCTTCAATAACTGATTCATCGACATTGTTGACGAATCTAGAGGCTGCGCCTTTGGCTCTCTGGTTGCGATTAGACGTTGCAGAGGTACTACTTGAGGCGCTATTTGAGCCACTACTGTAAGTCTTGCCGGACAGGCCAAGCAGGTCAACAGCCATCGAAGCGAGTCGATTTTCCATCAAATCTTCAATGGCGCTGTCATCCATGCTTATTTTAACACTGCCCTGCTGCAGGCTGGCGTCGATGCGCAGCTCCACTTGATCCAAATCGCTGCTCAGGTGCGCCGTAAAGCGCTGGTGATCGTCGGGACTGAGGCTGACAACAATCGGCCCTTCACCCTGCTGTTCAATATCTTTTATGGCTTCGTCAACAAGCCGTTCGATGGCTGCTGTGGAAAGCGTGAGTTCGCCGCGAACCAACTGCTCGGCCAAGTGCAAAGCGAGCTTTTTCAGCGGTTGGTAAAAATCATTTTTGTCGCTCTGGGCGCTGCGCAGGGAGTCGGTCAGGGCAATAAAATCCTCTCGAGCACTACTCCACTTCTCCTCAGCTTCGGCCATGGCCTGCTGATAACCCTGATCAAAACTGTCGGCTCGCGCTTGCTCAAGCACCGCCTGATCAATCTTGGCCGACTCAAGATCGGCCTCGGCGTCTTGCTCTGCGGTGGCGTCTGTGCCGTCCGCTGTCTCGTCTTCCGCAATAACGTCACCCTCCAGCTCCTCCACACTCTCTTCTGCAAGAGGGGTTGATTCGTCGGGCTCATCAGACGGCTGATTGACCAGCGCCGCCGTCCCAGAGGGATCATTGACTACGGTCGGAGTCCACAGCTCAAAACTATTTTGAGTTTCAGGTAGATCCTTTTTGTACCAGTCTATGGCAGCGAAGGCTTTGGCTTTTTGACCGGCTTGAATCAGATCATTGAGACGCCAGCTCACTTGCGAGCCCGTATTAGACTCTTCGTTAGACTCCACATTAGACTCTCTATTAGACTCTCTATTAGACAAAGTCATCGCCTCGTCCGGCAAGTACCAGCTCGCCCTTGTCCGACAATACTCGGGCAAGACGCATAATGTTTTTCTGTGCATCTTCGACGTCGGTGATTCGAATTGGGCCCTTGGCTTCCATATCATCGAGGAACATAATCCGCGCACGCTGAGACATATTGTCGAGGAACTTGTCGCGGACCTCTTCGTCGGCACCTTTAAGGGCGGTCATCAATAGATCGGATTCGACACTGCGCATCAACACCTGTATCGCGCGATTATCGACGCCGGCCAGGTTGTCGAAGGTGAACATGCTGTCTTGAATCTTCAATGCCAACTCTTCATCGAGTCCAGAGACGCCCGACATAATCGCTGTCTCGAGATCAACTTTAGTAAAGTTCATAATCTTAGCCGCAGTCGACACACCACCAAAGCTTGACGATTTGGCTGAGGAACTGCTCGAGAACTGTTGTTTCATTATGCCCTCAAGCTCATCCATCGCCGATGGCTGGACGGTCTCAAGGCGGGCCACACGTTGCATAATTTCTGCGCGATTTTCTGGAGGCAGGAAATTGAGGACATCAGCAGCGACATCATATTCAAGTACCGAAAGAATAATCGCGACCACCTGAGGGTGCTCATCACGGATCATGTCGCCAATCGAACGGGCGTCCATCCAGCGCAGTATCTCCAGGCCCTTACTCGATGAACCGGGCATAATGCGTCCAAGTACGGTGGCAGCCTTATCTTCACCAAGGGCACGATTGAGGACCTTCTCAACATAGTCACCAGTGCCTAGACCCAAACTGGTTTGCTGTTTGATGGTGACAACAAAGTCGTCCAAGACGATATTGACGGCTTCTTGAGAGAGATCTGCCACACTCACCATAGCCGAACCCAGCGCCTGAACTTCTCGCGGACTGAGGTAGCGAATAATGTCTGCCGCCTGCTGCTCGCCGAGTAGCAACATAATCACTGCCGATCTGTCGGTACTTGTCATGCGACTCAACTCATCGCGCAATGCTTCCGACATGGGAGGGGCATCTGCGGGGACTACATTTTTTGCTGCATTGTCTGCCATTTTATCTCTCCGCGTCCGCTTAAACCGGACGAATCATTTTCTTCAATACGTTGGCAACTCGGCCGGAATCTTCCGCAACCAGCAGGCGCACCAGCGCCACCTTGTCATCGTAGGTATTGGCCGTGTCCAGCATCTCTGCAGATATGGTCGATTTTTTCGGCTTCAGCTTGGCCTTGATATCTTCGAGAGACTCGCCATCGCCCATCTCAATCGAGCGCAACTCTTCTTCGTTGAGTTCGCCATCTTTATTGCTCTTAGAAAGATCGTCAGCAAGGGTTTCATCCACCGCAGGCAAGTAAGCCTTGATCACTGGTCGCACCACACCAAGCAGAATGACCAGGAACACCAGCGCAGCCGCCGAACTCTTGATAGCACTCATAACTTGAGCGCTCTCATACCATTCCATTGGGTTCTCTAATGGGGCTGGCTTCTCAAATTTAGCCGAGACAATGGTCACGACATCGCCGCGCTCAAGATCATAGCCAACCACGCCTTTGACCAGATCAGTGAAACGCTCCAGTTCGAGGTCGGTATAACCAGGGTTGGCCTGTTCGACAGCCACACCGTCGACACCCTCAATGGCTGCCTGAGCCAACGGCTCATTGATCACCACAGCAACAGAGATGCGATCGACACTGCCGCCCTGCCGTTTGACATGACGCACCGCGCGATCCATTTCATAGTTGCGGGTAGTCGTGCTGCTCGAGGTGCGCAGTCCGCCAGCTGCTTCGTTGGAATCTAATTGACCGTTGACAATATTGGTTGGCGCGTTGGGTACGGTGTTGGTTGTGGCGCCGGGAATGCCCTCAGCAGCCTGCGTGGCATCCTGTTCTAGCGATAAGACTTCGGAGCGCGCTTTTGGCCCGTTGTCGTTGCCGTCATACTCTTCAAAGGTTGATTCTTCTTCGGTGAAGTCAATCTGGATATCGACTTCTGCACGCACATTGCCCTCGCCAACGACCGAGGCCAACAATGCGTCGATGCGGTTGCGATAGGTCTCTTCGAGACGCTGCTTGTGCTCCGTCTGAGCGGAATTAAGCTGCATGGAAGCAAAGCTATTGGCGTCAGTCAGCAATTTGCCGCGCTGATCAACGACGACTACATCTTCTGTAGACAGGTAGGGAATGCTAGACGACACCATGTGCACGATCGCCTCGACCTGAGAATTTGAAATCTGACGGCCTGGATAGGGCGACACCACCACAGAGGCCTTTGCCGGTGTACGGTTGCGAACGAAAACACTCTGTTTGGGCGAAGCCAGATGCACCCGCGCCGAACGAATAGTGGTTATCTGAGCGATACTGCGCGCCAGCTCTTGCTCCATAGCTGAGACATAGCGGACCTGCTCCATAAATTGGCTCGAGGTCATCGACGCCTCATCATTGAGATTGCTTATGCCACCCGTCGTGCCCTCCTGCGGCAATCCACGCGATGCGAGAAAAATTCTCGCTTCATGGTAACGTGCGTCGGGCACCTTCAGTTCACCGGTGCCGCTGTCGATACGGGCAGAAAAGTCTGCGCCGGAGAGCGCCTCAAAAGCCATTTGCCGGTCAGACTCTGAGAGACCGGGATACACGGTGCGATAGATCGGATCTTGCATCCACGAATAGGCAATAAGAAAAATAGCGACGCTTAAAAACGCGATAATCGCCGGCATAGCCTTGCGCACTGCCGGTTGTTGCATCACCTCCGTGACACTGGGTAATCCTCCGCTGAGCATTGAAACTGCCTGCGCTGGCTGGGCGACGGGCTGACCCGCCTGTGCAGCGGTTGCCGGAGCACCGCCAGTTGCTGGGGCCAGATTAGTGTTCGCTGTATTAACTGCTGTGGTTGCCATTTCTATTTTCTCTTATGCGGTTCTACACGGGCATGTTCATAACGTCTTCATAGGCCTTGAGAACTTTGTTCCTGATTTGAAGCGTTGCTTCAAAGGCCAATGACGACTTCTGCATTTTCATTACAACATCAGTCAGCGGGATATCTTGCCCCTGCTCATAGGCTGCTCGCGCAGCTTTGGAGGTCATCTGTGACGCGTTGACTTCATTTAGCGCCCCCTTGACCGCGTCGGCAAAGCCGGGGCCATTGACTGTGCTTCCATCCACTCGCTCGCTGGGAGAGATATTAACGCCCTGAGATGCCTGAACTTGATATTGGCGAATCTGGCTCAATACAGATTCAACATTGTTTAAATGTACTGGACTAACCATGATGCTCTCCTTTAACGCGCGTAGGCCCGAGTGACGTTTATACCCTGCTCGCGCAGCTTCTGTAGTTTGTGTCGCAGTGTTCGCGGGCTAATTCCCAGCTGTTCTGCTGCTTGCTCGCGACTTCTTGTTACCTTGAGGGCAGACATGATGGTCTGCCATTCACTGTGCTTGACCACCTGATTTAAGCCTTCAGTGGCTCGCTCAGGAGTACCCACAGCGTAGCTTGCAAGATGTGTCGGCGCAGCAGCTGGCCTGTCCGTCATTGGCGCAGGATAAGCTGAGTACTGCTGGTCGGTCAGGTATCTGGCTTGGGGAGCGAGATGATCTGGCTCGCCAATATCATCAAACAGCAGATGCTGCACATCAATCGGTGCGCCATTGGCCAATACCATGCCGCGCACCAATACATTTTGTAACTCACGCACATTGCCAGGCCAGCGGTACTGCTCAAGACTCACCTGAGCCGCTCGGGTCAGACGCAGGGGTAGCCCGCCGTTACTTTGTTGACTTAAAAATTGCTCGGCGAGAGGCAGAATATCTTTTGGCCTTTCGCGCAGTGAGGGAATCGTCAGCTTGAACGCGGTGAGGCGGAAGTAGAGATCCTCTCTAAAGGTGTTCTGGGCAATCGCTGCCTTGAGGTCCCTGTTGGTCGCTGCGACAACTCGGATATCCAGATCAATGGCTTTTTGTGCGCCAAGCCTAACCACCGAGCGCTCCTGAAGAATGCGCAGTAATTTGGCCTGCAAGTGGAAGGACATCTCACCAATTTCATCTAGGAATATAGTACCGCCCTGGGCCTGTTCGAATAAACCGGGCTGCACTTTTGAGGCGCCGGTAAACGAGCCCTTTTCGTGACCGAAGAGCATATCTTCGATAAGGTTCTCTGGCATCGCCGCACAGTTGAAGGCAACAAATGGGCCCTGATGTCGCGCCGATGCGTCATGCAGAATTCTCGCTAGTACTTCCTTACCAGCACCGGTTGGCCCAGCCACTAAAACCGTAACATCAACCTGGGCAACTCGCTCTGCAAGAGCCAACAGGTTTCGGCTCACCGGATCGGCAAAGACAAACGCCGGTTGAGTATTATTTTTTGCCGGTGTGTATGCCACCAGCTCAAGCACTTCGCGCCACTCTTCAACATTAAACGGGTCGCTTGAGATGACGCTTTTCGCACCCTCGCGCATGGCGCGGATGCCGAGCCCAAAGTTATTGCGGTCCACTCGGGCAATAATCGGCGCGGCACTGTTGACAGCGGCAATGCGCGACTGCATATCCTTGAGGCTTTGGGTTGACTCAGTGAGTGTGACAATAATCAGCTCGGCGGCCAATAGGGCTGCATTATCAGGCGCGATATTATCAACCTGGCTAATTGCCAGGCCATGCTCGGCAAACAGCGACACCTCCGTCGGTGGCAGCGGTTGATTTGCGTCGAGCCAAAGTACTTCAATCATTTTGCGATCAGTCACGTTTGTTTACCTTTTCCCCAATAGAGTCTGTCTAGGCGTTGAGCGTCTGCTGAAGAAGTTAGCAATTTGCGTGCCAAATCATTTTTATCAGTAAATACAATGCGTTAGGAAAAGAGTGGCAAGGAACTGTCAACTTATTGCCACTGGCAAACAGTCGGCAATTTGACACCGGTTATCAACACGGCGGTCGATTTTCGGCTAAGGCTTGCCACATTGAAGAATGTTGACGAGCTGTACAGTGATAAGCGACACGGAAGTTACGCCCACAGCGCAGCGAGCCCCTAGAGAGCTTAAAGCTGGTGGTTCAGTTAAGGGAAGGTGGAAACAATCAGGCGCTGTCAGCAAGACCATGCTTATTAATTTTTTCGATCAAGGTGGTGCGCTGGAGGTTGAGCATGCGCGCAGTTTTAGACACATTGCCCTCGGCACTGCTTAAGGCGTGGCGAATAAGATTGCGCTCGATATCGAGAAGGTGCTGTTTAAGCTGCAAGCCCTCCTCCGGAAACGGTCCACCCCCCTGGGCGAGGAGAATAGTTTGCTCTACCTCATTATTGAGGTGTGCATTGGCATAGCGCTCGACCTGCTCACTGTCTGACAGCTCCTCGGTCGAGCCGGCAACTTCTGCTGCCAGTCTTGAATTCAGCGTCTCAGTAACGTCACTTAAATCGTCCGCGTCGCTGCCGCCATTAATAAGTGCTCTGATACCAGGCGGTACCATACTCGGGATGACCTTGCGCAAATCAACTTCTTGTCCCGGATAGAGAGCCGAATAGCGATCGACCAGATTGTCTAGCTCTCTGACATTGCCAGGCCATTGGTATTGCAGCAACAGCTCCATGGACAACTTGTGAAGAGTAATTGGCTTTTGGCCACTGACAGTATGTTGTTGCGCAAAAAAGTCGAAAAGAATCGGAATATCATCGTTGCGCTCACAGAGTGCTTTGATCTCTATGGGCATGACATTGAGTCGATAATAGAGATCTTCGCGGAACAGCGACTGCTCCATTAAAGAAACAATATTCTTGTGGGTGGCCGCTAAAACTCTAACATCAATGGGCACAGACAACAGCGATCCCACAGGGTCGATCTGGCGCTCCTGCAGAACGCGGAGCAATTTAACCTGAAGGTCAATCGGCATATCACCGATTTCATCTAAAAATAATGTGCCCTTGTTAGCGAGTTCGAAACGACCTTTACGATCGGTGATTGCACCGGTAAAGGATCCTTTGCGGTGGCCAAACAATTCACTTTCAAGCAGTTCTCTCGGGATTGCACCACAGTTGACCGGAATAAAAGGCCCCTCAGCTCGACTCGACGACTCATGCAGCGCACGGGCAACCAACTCCTTGCCGGTACCACTATCACCCAAGATAAGAACGGTAGATTCACTGGGGCCAATAATATCGATAAGGTCGCGGAGCTCCTCTATAGCGATACTTTGTCCAATAATTTTTTTTGTATTAGCCAAAAAAATACGTTCTCGAATACTTCATAAAATGAATTGGACTCGTCACCTGATCTGCACGGGCACAATCAGCGGAGTTACTTTGTCTAACTTTAACCAATCTTTTGCCCACAGCCAAGCGACAATGTTCTAGACTCCAATATTTCTCTGATCTCCAGACAGGTCAAAATACACTGCGTATACAGTATTTTTCGCTTTCCACAGAATTGCGAGTAGATTAGCTATTTGCTTGGCTGCGCTATCCAGAACCTTTGACCAGACAACAAGTACTGGATAAGCTGTCGTTAAAAATCAGTCTGGCCGTCTTGTTTGGAGTGCCACTTATATGAATAAAATACGCGACGCTTTATTAGAAGTGGTGATTATTATATTGGTCGGCGGGCTAATCGGCGCCGTTCTGGCGGTCGTATCCAACCTATTTGTTATGGGTGTTCAGTGGTTTGGACACCAGCGCGAAGCCAGCGAGCTGCTGTCCGTTTCCATTGGCGGCGAGAGCATCTCATTTTCCAGTGTGCTTTTTCTCTGGGCGGCGGCGGCGGTGGTAGTGATTTTAAAAACTGGCCTGGGTATCGCGCGCTGGGCTGGCCCTGCGGATTCGATGTATGCCGCCCATCAGGTCAATGAGCCATTGGATATCAAAACCGGGCTCGCCTCAACGATGGCTGCATTCGCCTCGGCAAGTGGTGGCGGCTCGGTCGGCCAGTATGGCCCCATCGTGCACTTTGGCGCGACCATGGGTATCTGGGTAAAACGTTTTATCTCCAGCCGTCTGTCCCATGAGATTTATCTTGGCTGCGGTGTAGCCGCTGCTATTTCTGCGGGATTTAATGCGCCCATTGCCGGGGTAATTTTTGCCCATGAAGCGATACTGCGCCATTTCTCGGTGAGGGCCATTGCCCCGATCACCGTGGCCTCCGTTTCAGCCAGTGCTCTCGGTAATCAATGGTTCCCGCATACTACAACCTTTCAAATTGACAGTGTCTTGCCTCCGCTCGCGGAAGTAGTACCCATACTCGTTGCGCTGGCACCGGCGTTTTCGCTAGTCGCTATTTGCTTTATGTGGGCACTGCGCTACTCGGCTCAAACGGCGGCAAAAATGAATACCTCGCCAATAGCGTTGCCATTTATTGCTGCCACTGTGTGCGGGTTGGTTGGAGTATGGATTCCACAGATACTGGGATTGGGAATCGCCAGCATCAATGAAATGATCGCAGGCGAATTTACACTTGCTCTGCTGGTCACAGTGCTAATAGCCAAGCTCTTAATGACGGCTCTGTGCATCGGCTTCGGGCTGTTTGGCGGTGTCTTCTCTCCCTCGTTATTTATCGGTGTCGCCGCCGGCGCTCTGGCCGGTCAAGTCCTGGTGATCTTTGGTTTTGCTGATATTGCCAGTATTGTCAGTGTGGCGGGCATGGCTGCAGTGAGTTCGGCGGTGATTGGCGCACCAGTTTCCGCGGTACTGATTATTCTTGAGCTAACACAATCCTACCAATATGCCGTGGCGGCAATGATTGCTGTTATGGTCTGTAATCTGCTAACAAACCGCGTGTTTGGAAATTCCTTTTTTGATCGCCAATTGTTGGATCGCGGTATCGATCTTCTAAAAGGTCGCGAGTCGATTGCACTAAACCAACAGACAGTCGGGCCATTTGTCAGCCAGGATTATGTCCGCGCTGAACCCACAGTTAGTGGCGCCGAACTTCAGCAAGAAATGCGCAGCCGCGGCCATACTGAAGCCTATATTATCGACACCAACGGTAAGTTCGTTGGCAAAGTCTCTATTTATGAAGCCATAGAAGCTGCCGATAGTAGTATTAAGGATTTTGTCGATACACGGCCAATGACGCTCTATACGCACACTAGCCTGGCAAAGGCGATGGCCGAGGTCAGCGACTTTGTCGGCGAAAGTCTGCCTGTGGTCAATGCGGAGACCGGGGAATTGCAAGGCAGCTTGGCTGAAGGCGCTCTTTTCCAGGCGGTGATTGATGTTCAGGAACAGGCGCGGAATCTTGAGCGAACCTAATTGATATTTTAAAGAGATCTTGTACTCATGAGACAGTTACCACTTACCATTTTATTCCTCGCGGTCATCAGCATAGCGACTAATGCCGGCCCGTTTGAGGCGGGCCTCGGCGCACTCGATCGCGCACACTATGCCACAGCGATGCGCGCATGGATTGATATGGCCCGCGAGGGTGTGCCAGAAGCGCAAAATAATGTTGGCCATCTTTATGAGCAGGGCTATGGGGTTTCGCAAAACTATACTGAGGCGATGAACTGGTATAAGCAGGCCGCTGAACAGGGGTTGGCCGAAGCTCAACACAATGTCGCCATGCTCTACCATCAGGGGTATGGCGTTGCCGAGAATCAACGCGCAGCGGCTAGCTGGTTTAAACGCGCAGCATTACAGGATTTGCCGGATTCGCAATATATGCTTGGCCTCGCCTACCATGAGGGGAAAGGTGTTGAACTCAACTATCAGCTCGCCAAATACTGGTTTAAAAAGGCCGCTCTGCAGGCCTATGGCAATGCTCAGTTTATGTACGCCTTTATGTTACAGGCCGGTGAAGAGACAGATTCGAAGCCACTCGAGGCGCTGGCATGGGGCGAAGTGGCTCGACTTAACGGCCAGCCAGCGACAGAGGATATTACCTATATCGCCAAACTGAAGCTAGAAGAAGACGAGATTGCGGAAGCAGAAAAATTGGC
>JAFMBY010000068.1 GCA_017858135.1 Porticoccaceae bacterium
GGCGGTGAGGTGGTTGTGCGAGACGGATTTGTCTATGCTGATTTGCTGTTGGGGGAAACACCATGAAAATAGTCTCGTTACTCCCCAGTGCAACTGAATTGGTTTGCGGTCTTGGGCTGCGCGACCAGCTGGTGGGCGTCTCCCATGAATGTGATTATCCGCCTTCAGTGGTGGGCCTGCCGATTCTGACCAGTTCAAGAATTCCCGCGGGACTGAGCAGTGATGAAATCGACAAGCTGGTTAGTGATCAATTAAAGAACGATGAGGCGCTTTACGATCTGGTTATGGACACACTGGTCGATGTTGCGCCGGATCTTATTGTGACTCAGGCGCTGTGTGATGTTTGCGCGGTGTCGGGCAATGATGTCGCCAGAGCCATCGGCAGCCTGCCGGGCAATCCAAAGGTGATCAATCTTGAGCCGATCTGTCTTGATGATGTGCTCGACACGGTGACATTGCTGGCAGCCGCGGCGAACGCAGTAGAGCAGGGTGAGACCTATGTTGCGGAGTTGCGTGGCCGCATCGATCAGGTGGCAGATCGTTCGCAAGCGATCCCTTTGCCTGAAAGGCCCCGAGTGGCGCTTTTAGACTGGCTCGAGCCACTGTTTGATGGTGGCCATTGGAGTCCGGAAATTATTGATCTGGCGGGTGGCATTCCGGTGTTTGGCGATAAGCGTCAGCCATCCCAGCGCCGTGAGTGGCAGGCATTAATCGATGCTGCCCCGGATATTATTTTTATTGCTCTGTGCGGATTTAATATCCAGCGCTCGATGCAGGACGTAGAGGCGTTCCTAAAGACGCAGGGCTTTGCCGAGTTACAAAAACGTAGCGGCACCCGCGTCTATCTGGTTGATGGCAATGCCTACTTTAGTCGCCCCGGTCCCCGCTTGGTAGATGCTCTGGAAATTATGGCCCATGCACTGCACCCGACAATTCACCCGCTGCCAGACGCTATGCCAGCGGCCCTAAAGCAAGTCTAGTTAGAGAGTTAAAAATACTATGAGCGATGATCAGGATAAAAAGCAGCAGTCCCATCAGAAAAAGATGGAAAAACTCAAAGAAAATGTCGATGCGACGATTGCCGCCGCGAGTACTGAGCGCGGTGTCTCGATCCTACTGACTGGCAACGGTAAGGGCAAATCCAGCTCAGCCTTCGGTATGGTGATGCGCGCACTGGGTTATGGCTACAAGGTCGGTGTGGTGCAGTTTATTAAGGGCGAACAGCTGTCAGGCGAAGAGCTCTATGTGCGCGACCAGTGCCCGCAGGTGTCCTTTCATCAGATGGGCACAGGCTTTACCTGGGATACTCAGGATCGTTCTGGTGATATTGCCGCGGCCAAAACCAGCTGGGAGGTAGCGGAAAAAATGCTGGCAGACGATAGCTACCATTTGGTGGTGCTCGATGAGCTGACCTACATGCTGAGCTTTAAATATCTCGACGAAGAGCAGGTGATGAGTGCACTGCAAAATCGCCCTGAAAATCAGTCGGTGGTCGTCACTGGACGCGGCGGCGGCTCGGCGCTGGCAGACTGGGCGGACACGGTCTCCGAGATCAAGGACATCAAGCACGCCTACAACGCCGGTATTATGGCGCGCAAAGGGGTGGACTTCTAATTGCGACGGGTCTCCTCGCTATGGTTATTTGCGGCACTGGCAATATTGTTGCCGGTGATCGCGCTGTTTTCTATGACTGTCGGCACGGTGTCTATTTCAATTGCCGAGGCCTTCGGCGCGGCGGTTGCTGCTGTGTTGCCCGGCTCAGAAATTGCCGGACAAACTCAGGTTATTCTGTTTGATATTCGACTGCCGCGGATTTTGCTTGCGGTGTTGGTCGGTGCGGTGCTGGCTAGTACTGGTGCCGTGATGCAGGGGCTGTTTCGCAACCCGCTGGCTGATCCGTCGCTGATCGGTGTTTCTGGTGGAGCCTCTGTGGGTGCTAGTTTGATGATAGTGCTCGCCGGCGGAGCGGTGGAGAGCGGCATGTTGATGGGTCTGTCACTGGTGGCCGCGGGAGCATTTGTTGGCGGCTTTGCCGCGACGCTTTTGGTTTACCGATTGGCGACATCCGGTATTGGCACATCCGTCACCACCATGTTGTTGGCGGGTATTGCTATCGGTGCGCTAGCCGGTGCGCTGAACAGCCTGTTAAGTTACTTTGCCGACAATGATATGTTACGCCAGATTAGTCTCTGGCAGATGGGCAACCTGAGTGCCGCCAGCTGGGCAAAGGTCTCGATTATGGGATTGGTAGCCCTGATACTTTTGGTTAGATTTCCCCGCGACAGTAGTGCCCTTAATGCGCTGCTGCTGGGTGAGTCGGAGGCGCGTCATCTCGGCATCGATGTGCAGCGGGTCAAGCGTCGTCTGATTGTGCTGACGGCATTGGGCGTTGGTGTGTCTGTGGCGCTGGCGGGGATGGTTGGCTTCGTTGGCTTGGTGATTCCTCATGTTGTGCGCCTGCTGATTGGTCCTGACCATCGCTGGCTGGTGCCCTGTTCGGCATTGGCCGGCGCTATTTTATTGGTGGTCGCCGACAGTTTGGCTCGGGTTGTGGTGTTGCCCGCTGAACTGCCAACCGGCATTTTAACGGCGCTGTTGGGCGCGCCATTCTTTATTGCGCTGTTGTTACAACAGCGTCGGGAGGTTTGAGCGATGACCTTGCGCGCTGAGAATATTTCCCTGCATCTCTCCGGCTTCGACTTGCTGCGCAACGTCTCCATGCAGGTTGAACCGGGCATGGTGACAGCAATCGTTGGACCCAATGGCGCAGGAAAATCCAGCCTATTGCGAGTGCTCACTGGCGAGCTAGCAGCGACAAAAGGGGATGTAACGCTTAATCGGCACGATCTCAACCACTGGCCGGTTGAGCAAAAGGCGCAAATGCTGGCGGTACTGCCGCAGCATTCGCTGTTAAATTTTCCCTTTACCGCCAATGAAGTGGTTGGCCTCGGTCGCATCCCTCATCAGACCGGCACGCTCAAAGATGCTGAGATTGTTGCTCAGGCATTGACGTTAGTAGATGCCGAGTACTTACAGAAACGCTATTACACTCAGATGTCCGGGGGTGAAAAACAGCGCGTGCAGCTAGCCAGAGTATTGGCACAAATCTGGTTGCCCTGCGAAACTGGCGATCAGTTCTTGGTGCTGGATGAGCCAACAGCGGCCTTTGATCTCGCCCACCAGCAACTGACTCTGGACATAGTACGTCAGCTGGCAGCCAGAGGTGTCGGTGTGGTGATGGTCTTGCATGATCTTAATTTGGCGGCGCGTTGTGCCGATAATCTGGTGGTCTTTGATGGTGGCTTGGTCGCTGCGCAGGGCGCGCCAGAGCAGGTGCTGACGGAGCAGTTGATCGATCAGGTGTTTGGCGTCAAAGCGATGATTGCGCGCCATCCGTTAACCAATAAACCATTGGTGATTACCTAGTGAAAAATAATATTCTTACCATTGCTGGGCTAGTGACTGGATTCGTTGCCGGGCTATTTTTTGCACTGGCATCTGCGGCCGAGATTACCATTCAAGACGATTTTGGCGAGACATTGGTGCTCGAGAAGCCCGCGCAGCGCATTGTCAGCCTGGCGCCCAATATTACCGAGGTGCTCTTTCATATTGGTGCGGGAGCACAGATTGTCGGTGCTGATGAATACAGCAATTATCCGCAACAGGCGAAACTGATCACCCGCGTCAATAATCATGCGGCGGCGAACTATGAGTTGATACTGTCTCTGCAACCGGATCTGGTGATTGCCTGGCAGTCGGGCAATGGCGATAAGATTATTAATCGTATTCGCCAGCTCGGTATTCCGGTATTTGTTATCGAGACCCGCAGCTTGGAGGATATTCCCAATCTGTTTGCCCGTTTTGGCGCGCTCTCAGGTCATGCTGACAATGCCCAGCAAAAGGCCGCCGACTTTAGGCTCAGGTTAAGCTTGCTGAGAGACCAATACAGCGTCAAATCGGAGGTCAAGACGTTTTATCAGATTTGGGACGAACCGCTGATTACTCTGAATGGCGAGCATATGGTCAGCAGCGTGATCGAACTCTGCGGTGGCCGAAATATTTTTGCCGAGGCGATTCCGTTGGTGCCCTATGTGAATATTGAATCGATTGTTGCCGCAGACCCGCAGGTGATTATTGCCGGTGGCAGCAAGGAGGAAAAACCTCATTGGTTTGATCACTGGCGCAAGTGGGGTGAGATTGCTGCGGTGCGCAACCAGCATGTTTATTTGATTCCCGCGGACCTAATGCAGCGTCATTCAGTGCGAATTCTGGATGGGGCTGAGTTGATGTGTGATTATCTTCAGCGCGCTCGCCAGTAATCGTTATTCGTCGCTCTCGCGCATTCGCTCAATGCGTTCTTCCTCGGCGGCGAGCGCAGCTCTAATTTCCTCCATCACCGTATCCACATCAGCCAACTCGGTCTCTTCTTCAAAGTAGCCGGTCAATTGGCTCTGTGGCGTTAATTTGCCTTCTTCGAACAGCGCCCACATCTCTTTGTCGTATCTAGTCTCGAGCAGCTCTGGTGCGTACTGGCCATAGTACTCAGTCATATTGTTAACATCCCGCGCCAGCATGCGTTCGGCATGGTTATTAGCGGCGGCATCGACGGCCTGAGGCAGATCGATAATCACTGGGCCATAGTCGTCGACCAACACATTGAATTCGGAGAGATCACCGTGCACCAGGCCGGCACAGAGCATGCGCAGTACATATTGCATAACCACATAATGGTCTTCAATAGCCTGTTCTGCGGACATGGCAATATCATTTAGTCGCGGTGCGACCTGGCCGTCATCCAGCGTGACCAGCTCCATGAGCAATACGCCGTCAAAGCAGCCGTAGGGTACGGGTACACGCACATTGGCGGCGGCGAGTTTGTAGAGGGCGTCGACTTCGGCATTCTGCCAGGTCTCTTCCTGCTGTTTGCGACCAAATCTTGAGCCCTTTTCCATGGCGCGCTGACGACGGCTATTGCGGACTTTGCGGCCTTCCTGATAAGTCACCGCCTGCTTAAAGCTACGTTGGCTGGCCTCTTTATAAACCTTAGCGCAACGGATCTCGGTACCGCAGCGGACTACAAAGACCGCGGCTTCCTTGCCACTCATCAGCGGACGAATAACTTCATCTACGATACCGTCATCAATCAGAGGCTGAATGCGTTTCGGAACCTTCATAGCGTTTTTTTGTGCCCTTTAATTAGTCTTGGTCAGGTGTCCTTTTAAACAGAATAGCGCTCTGTAGAAATCGCGTTTCAATAAAAAAGCCGCTGATAAATATCAGCGGCTTAACGCCCCTTTGGTTCACCCCGCTAGCGCTATGATCCGACTATTGAATCTGCGGTGGTGTTCGGGCCTTTCTTTTTTTCCCCTAACCTTTCTTATTATAGGTCGTACCCCCTCTCATCGTGCTCTGCGAGATCCAGACCTCGTGTTTCATCTTCTGTGTCGATGCGCAATCCTAACACGGCGTCAACCAATTTTAACAATATAAATGTCGCTATACCTGTATAGACGAACGTCGAAACAATTCCCACAATTTGAACCTGCACCTGCGAGGCCATGGTCATTCCTTCGTTGTAACCCTGACCGCTGAAGACGCCGAGCGCGTCAGAGGCGAAGATGCCAGCGTACAGCGTGCCGAGCATACCGCCGACGCCGTGCACTGGGAACACATCCAGAGAATCATCGATTTTATAGCGCTGCTTGATCGCCTGCGTCGCGTAGTAGCAGATAACACCGGCGCTCAAGCCAATAACCAGCGCACCACCGGGCCCAACAAAGCCAGAAGCCGGTGTGATGGTGCCCAGTCCGGCAACCATGCCGGTGACAATGCCGAGCACCGAAGGCTTGCCGTGTTTGACCCATTCCATGGTCATCCAAGCCAGTGAGCCAGCAGCTGCAGAGATATGAGTGACCAGCATTGCCATACCCGCGTCGCCATTGGCGGCGAGAGCAGAGCCAGCGTTAAAGCCAAACCAGCCGACCCAGAGCATGCCGGCGCCGGTGACGGTCATGGTTAAGTTGTGTGGTGGCATAGCCTGTGTCGGGAATCCCTTGCGATTACCCAGCACTAATGCTGCGACCAGCGCAGCCACACCAGCGGTGATGTGTACCACGGTACCGCCGGCAAAATCTAATAGGCCCATTTCGCCAAGCCAGCCGCCCCCCCAAACCCAATGCGTGATCGGTGCGTAAACAACGATTAACCAGAGTGCGCTAAACAGCAGCATGGCGCTAAAGCGCATACGTTCAGCAAAGGCACCAACGATCAGTGCTGGCGTAATCACAGCAAATGTCATCTGGAACATGGCAAATACAGACTCGGGGATATCACCGGCCATCGAGCCTTCGCTGATATTGCCCATAAGGAGATTATCCAGATTGCCGATCCAAGCATTCATCGAGCCGCCATCACCAAATGCCATGCTGTAACCCACTGCAAACCAAATAATTGAAGCGAGGCAGGTAATGGCAAAACATTGCATCAGCACTGAGAGAACATTTTTCGAGCGCACGAGGCCGCCGTAAAACAGTGACAGACCTGGAATGGTCATAAATAGCACCAATGCTGTAGAGGTTAAAATCCAGGAGGTATTTGCGGCATTCAGTTCATCGGCAAATACTTGGGTTGAGAATGTTGATGCCAGGAGTGCAAAAGTGACTCCTGAGAGTTGGCTGTATCGAGATAACATGGACTTCCCTCTTCTTTAAAGCACTAATATAGTGCGTACAATCGGTTGACGGCTATTTTCGGCACTATATCTGTGCTTTATCGGCTAAAAAAGGCGAAAAAAACGCCTGCTTGCACTCAATAAAGCAATTTTTATGCCATGCGGGTTGGTTGGCGCACTAATTTGATGCGTACCGCCGATTCTCTGCCCGTCTATACTTCACAAACAGTGTCCGGGTGCCGATAGGCAGCCAGCAGTTGCCCACCTAAATGGAGATAGTCATGCCTAACAGTGATCACAGTCGTAATCGAAATGAATTGAAATCTAGACTTGAAGAGTTGCACGATCAACTTGTCAGCGCCTCACAGATCAGCGCCGCGGATAAAGATATGTTAGGCAAGATGGTGGTGGGTATACTGCAGCTCGAGGATGTTCAGACGCTAACCAGTGATACCGCTGATGAGCAGGGTTTTCGTGACATGCTAGAGCAGAAAAGCCTAGCTTATGAAGCGCAGCATCCAAAGTTAGCTTTCACTCTGCGCCAAATACTAGACATTCTGTCCCGAATGGGGATTTAATAAACGTTGACCGCCCGCTGGGAACGCGGATTATTACTCAGAGAATAATTACAACGATAAATCCTATGCTGCAAATATCTTTTTTCACTCCGAGCGTGCGGCCAATTGTGGCGTCGACTTTTTTAATGCTAACGGCTTGCTCATCGATAAGTTCACTCCCAGGCGCAGCGCCTGATGAGGAATATATTGGCTGGCACTGTGAAGGAGACGTTGAATCCACAGACAATTGGAACTGCTCCGAACAACTGATGAAGGGAGGAGTATTGGTCTCTCAAAATCAGGCTCAGGCTAGCGCTAACGCCAAGACAAGCAGCGTTAACTCGGAAAGCAACGAGCCCAGTGATGATTATTCAGAGCTTGAGTCGGACAAGACCATTAAAGCGGATCAAGCTAAGACCGTAGTCGAGAGCAGTACGGCATCTGGTGAGAACACCTTGGTCGAAAATACTTTAGTCAAAAACACCCCAGTCTTTGAAATCAGTGGCAATGGTTACACGGTGCAGCTCGGTGCCTACCTGAGCCAGCCGATGGCTGAAGCCGCGGCGGATAAAATTGTGCTCTCTCAGGGTGCGTTGCGGGTGCGAGATATTATTGTCGATGAACGTTATCTGTTTGTTGTAGTGTATGGCCAGTTTCAACAGAGTAAACAGGCTAAGGCTGCCGCTGAACAGTTAGCGGAATTAAATCCGGGGTTGAATTATTGGGTTCGCTCGATTGCATCCATGCGCGATCGCGAGTGAAAATCAGCGGCCTAGAGAGGCATTGACCATGAACTACAGTCTGCTTGCAGAGCAACTGCAAGGCTTAGTTGCAGATGAGAGCGATCGCATTGCCAATATGGCAAATTGCGCTGCGCTGTTGTGGATGGAAATGCAGGACATCAATTGGGTTGGATTTTATCTGCTCAAGCGTAACCAGTTGGTCTTGGGTCCATTCCAGGGTAAGCCTGCCTGCACCAGAATAGCCATGGGCGCTGGTGTCTGTGGAACTGCGGCATCCATTCAGAAAACCGTGATTGTGGCAGATGTGCACCAATTTCCAGGGCATATTGCCTGTGATGCGGTGTCGAACTCAGAGATTGTCGTGCCGGTTATGCTGGCAGGAAAGCTGGTTGGGGTGCTGGATATTGATAGCCCGCAGCTTGAGCGTTTCGACTATCGCGACCAGCAGGGGCTTGAGTTGTTGGTGCAGGTGTTAGAGGCGCGGCTGTAAATAGCGGATAAAAAATCACCTCCATAACACCAATAAACAAAATAATAATCGTCATCCTTTATCATGAGACTAGTTATGAGCAGTGACAAGAATATCCCCCCACAGCTGATTTTTCGCCTGTTTAAATACATTGTCTACGCGCTTCTGACCTTTAATATTTATCTTTTTTTCCAAGAGGAATGGTTAGCCACTGAGCAAACCTTCAGTCAGGGTATTGTCTTCAGTGACCTGATTTCCGGCTTTGCGGCAACCATTGATACGGCGGCCTGGGTTCTGCTGTTGCTGTTGTTTGAGCTGGAGACGTCGGTTTTAGATGATCGAGTATTACGCCAAGCCAGGGTCAAGTATGGCTTTATGGCGATTCGTGCCGTTTCTTATAGTTTTATTCTCTATGCCTTTTACGGTTATTTCGACAAGATGCTGCTGACCTACGATATCAGTCCCTTTGCTCTCGAAGGAGCGGTCGACAATCTCTGTGCTCTGGTGGGGCAGGGTTATTCGACTATCGTTACCATCGATGAATACCCACTGCTGGACACGCAGAGCTGTGCTGCACTGTTTGATCAAGATCTCTATCGGCTTAACAATCAGCTGGTGATCGGCACACTATCAGATTGGCAGGCAGTGCAATGGTTGGCTTGGGTTGATGTGATCAACTCAATTACCTGGATTGCCGTGGTGGTGGTGTTGGAAGTGGATGTGTGGCTGCAGCTACAGGGCCGGTTTCAGGGGCCTGTTGTCACCATCAGCACGATGATTAAAGCGGTTTTCTATAGTGTATTGTTTAGCGCTGCCGCCTATTGGGGGGTGCTTGGTGACTTTCTCGATTTTTGGGATGCGTTTATGTGGCTGGTAGCATTTGTGTTTATTGAAATGAATCTATTCCGCTGGCAAGCCGAGGCCAGTTCAGAATAGAGCTGGCTTTGTTCAACTGGCGCTCTTCAACTTGATGCCTACATTGGCAGCACAGCCAGAATAAGCTTCGATAGGCAGGTTAACTTGCCGCGGTCGTCGTGCAGGCGAATTTCCCAGACGTGAGATCGGCGACCCAGGTGAATGGGCCTCGCTGTGCCAGTTACCAGCCCGCTAGAAACCGGCCGCAAATGCGTAGCGCTAACCTCCTGGCCAAGACATTTGGTGGTGGAGAAATCAATCACATGAGCGCCGGCAATACTGCCGAGGGACTCTGCCAGCACCACATTGGCACCGCCGTGAACCACGCCGTAGGGCTGAAACGTTCGCGCGTCGGCGGGCATGGTGCCGGTGATGTAATCATCACCTACTTCAGTAACTTTAATCCCGAGATGTTCAACGATGGTGCCACTATTCATATCGCCATTGATCATCTCAAGGTTGGGCCGGTTGTGCCAAATACTGCTCATAGAAGTTCGTTCCTTACGCTCTCAGGCGCTTATATTTGACTCTGGTAGGTTGCGAGTCTGTTCCCTTGCGGCGAATAAAGTCTTCGTGATATTCGCTGTAGCCACCCTCAAAGAATTGAATTTCGCTGTCGCCTTCATAGGCGAGGATGTGCGTTGCAATACGGTCGAGGAACCAGCGATCGTGAGAGATAACCAGCACGCAGCCGGGGAAGGAGAGAACGGCTTCTTCGAGGGCGCGCAAGGTTTCAATATCCAGATCATTCGACGGTTCATCGAGCAGTAAGACATTGGCGCCCTGTTTTAAAGTGTTGGCCAAATGCAGGCGGCCGCGCTCACCGCCAGAGAGTTCGCCGACGCGCTTCTGCTGGTCTGAACCGCGGAAGTTAAAGCGTCCAGCATAGGCTCTGGAGGACACTTCATAGTTGCCAATTTTGAGCATATCGTGGCCGCCGGAAATCGCTTCCCAGACATTGTGATTGTCATTCAGCGAGTCGCGGCTCTGCTCAACATAGGCCACCTTGACCGTTTCTCCTAGGGTTACGGTGCCACTGTCCGGTGTTTCAGTACCGGCAATCATTCTGAATAGAGTCGATTTACCCGCACCGTTGCCGCCGATAATGCCGACCACCGCACCTTTGGGAATCGATACGGAAAAGTTATCAATCAACAGGTTATCAGCAAACCCTTTGCAGACATTTTCCATCACAATAACTTTGTCGCCGAGACGTTCGCCCGGTGCGATATAGATTTCATTGGTCTCGTTACGGGCCTGGAATTCTTGTGAGTTCAACTCATCAAAACGTGCCAGTCGCGCTTTGCTTTTTGCCTGTCGACCGCGGGTATTTTGACGAACCCACTCGAGTTCCTGTTTGAGTGCGCGCTGTCTAGAGGCTTCTTGTTTCGACTCGGTTCGCAGGCGTCGCTCTTTGCCTTCCAGCCAAGTGGAGTAGTTGCCCTCATAGGGAATGCCGTGGCCGCGATCGAGTTCAAGAATCCAACCGGCAACATTGTCGAGGAAGTAACGATCGTGAGTGACCGCAACCACAGTGCCAGAAAACTCTTCGAGAAATTTTTCCAGCCAAAATACAGATTCTGCATCCAGGTGGTTGGTCGGCTCATCGAGCAGCAACATATCCGGACGCGACAGCAGCAGGCGACACAGCGCCACACGACGGCGTTCACCACCAGAGAGCGATGTGACATCTGCATCCCAGGGTGGCAGGCGCAGGGCATCGGCGGCGATATCCAATGCGTGATCGAGATTGTGCGCATCCCAGGCTTCGATAATTTCTTCCAGCTCGCCCTGACGTTTTGCCAGTGCATCAAAATCAGCATCGGGGCTGGCATAGTCGGCGTAAATTTGATCCAGTTCTGCCAGCGCATCCACCGCCTCACGAACACCGTCTTCAACATTGCCGCGCACATCTTTGTCCGGATCCAGATGTGGCTCCTGCGCCAGATAGCCAACGTTGAGCCCCGGCATAGGTCGCGCTTCACCTTGAATTTCAGTATCCAGGCCGGCCATAATTTTTAACAGCGTCGACTTACCGGAACCATTTAGGCCGAGCACACCAATCTTGGCGCCAGGAAAGAATGAGAGTGAGATGTCTTTAAGAATTTCGCGCTTCGGGGGAACAATCTTGCTCACCCGGTTCATTGTGTATACGTATTGGGCCATGGCTAAAAAGGTCGACTATGTGCAGTTGAATGAACGCGCAGTGTAGCGGAATACCGGGCTGGAGAGAATTGCCAATCGGCAATTGATAGAGGGTCTTTAGACGAGATTATCCCCTGCACGCAGGGGACCATAAATCATCGGCTATATTACATCGGATTAATGCGCAACCAAGGCTTCATTAAAAAGCCCAGCGGGTTGGTCAGTTTGATCGGCGCCGAGAGCGCAGACAGGCAGATGCATTCACCATTCTGTGCGCCCATTGGCTGATGGACATCGCCGGGCTGGCGAACTAAAAAGTCCCCCTCCCGGTAGACGGCGCTCTCGTCAGAGAAGCTACCCTTCAATACCACTGTGTACTCGAGCCCCTGGTGGTCATGTTTGGGCGTTTTGCCGCCGGCACAAATTTTATGCAGCGCCACTTCAAAGTCATTTTGCCCAGTTTCAAAGCGAGCCACATCCACCGACCCAGACAGTCGTTTCCACGTCTGCGAGACAAGGTTATTGTTGATCAGCTTACCGACACTAAAGGGGTAATCGCGTCGACTTTTGCTTGCCTCAGGCTGTGACTCTGCTGGACTGTCGAGTTTCGCCATAACTGCGTCAAAGACGTCGTCTTCAACTTCGAGAGGCTCGGCTTCACTCAATAGGTGTGAGCCTACCTGATCGAGGCGGAGTAGCTGAGCGCGACACTGCGAGCAGAAGTGCAGGTGAGCGGAAACGCATATAGACGGAGCAGTGGCCAACGTTCCTGCAGAGAACTCTAGCAGCATAATTTCATCGGGATGGAAGTGTGTCATATTATTCATTCTTGCGTCTCTGCGGACACTATTAGTTGCATTTTTTGTAACGCCAGGCGTACTCGTGACTTAACGGTGCCCAGCGGTAACCCCAGTTCGGCAGACGCCTCGGCGTGAGATTTCCCTTCGAGGTAGACCTTGCGCAGAATTTCGTCTTGCTCTTTCGGTAGCTGAGCCAGAGAACTCTGTACCTTGTCTTCGCTGCGCTTTTGCTGCAGCAGTGAGATCGGCGTCTCTTCATCTG
>JAFMBY010000069.1 GCA_017858135.1 Porticoccaceae bacterium
TCATCTGGGTCATTCGGGCAGCAGACGATTGGCTCTTTAATCTCGGCCAGATCAATTTCAATCACGGCGGCGTATTCGGCATCGGCATCGGCTTCCATCAATGTTGGATTGGCCAACCATTCTTCCATTTTGCGTACACGACGTTCTAAGGTGCGCACATCGCCATAGCCTTCGGCAATCATCCAGCGCAGCAATGTCACGTTTGAGCGCAGGTATTCGCCTACGGAATCTTCGCTTAACTTAATGGTACAGCCTGCCGCTGAACGCTCGGCGGAGGCGTCTGATAGTTCAAAGGCCTGTTCTACGGTCAGTTCGTCGATACCTTCAATTTCCAGAATACGGCCGCTGAAGAAGTTCTTTTTGCCTTTCTTCTCTACGGTCAGCAAGCCTTCTTTAATGCCGTAGTAGGGAATGGCATGGACAAGGTCACGCAGGGTGATGCCGGGCTGCATTTTGCCTTTAAAGCGTACCAGTACTGACTCAGGCATATCCAATGGCATAACGCCGGTGGCTGCTGCGAAGGCAACCAGTCCGGAACCGCCGGGGAATGAAATACCCATGGGGAATCTGGTGTGTGAGTCGCCGCCGGTGCCTACAGTATCTGGAAGCAGCATACGGTTTAGCCAGCTGTGAATAATGCCATCGCCGGGGCGAAGAGAGACACCGCCGCGGTTCATAATAAAGTCGGGCAGGCTGTGCTGGGTGTCGATATCAACGGGCTTGGGGTAGGCCGCTGTGTGACAGAATGACTGCATCACCAAGTCAGTCGAGAAGCCCAGGCAGGCCAGATCTTTTAGCTCGTCTCTGGTCATTGGGCCAGTAGTGTCCTGTGAGCCGACGGTGGTCATCTTAGGTTCACAGTAAGTACCCGGGCGGATGCCGTCAGTGCCACAGGCCTTACCGACCATCTTTTGCGCCAAGGTAAAACCGGCATCAGAAATGATCGGGGCAGTGGGGTGACGGAAGACTTCTGAAGGTGGCAGACCCATATGTTCGCGAGCACGTTGGGTGAGGCCACGGCCAATAATCAGGTTAATACGGCCATCGGCCTGTACTTCATCGAGAATGACTTCTGATTTATGTTCAAACTCGGAAACGACTTCACCGGCTTCGTTAAGAATCTTGCCCTCGTAAGGGAAGATGGTAATCACGTCGCCATTGTTGATGTTGTCCACTGGGGCTTCAAAGACCAGAGCGCCTGCATCTTCCATGGTGTTAAAGAAGATGGGGGCGACTTTGCTACCAAAGCAGATGCCGCCGGAGCGCTTATTGGGTACGCCGGGCATATCTTCGCCGAAGAACCACAGCACTGAGTTAGTGGCTGACTTACGTGATGAGCCGGTTCCAACGACATCGCCGATAAAGGCAACGGGCAGGCCGCGGGCTTTGAGCTCGTCGATCTGGGTCATTGGACCTGTAACACCGTGCTCTTCCGGGTGCATACCGTCGCGGGTCATTTTAAACATGGCGCGGGCGTGCAAGGGGATGTCGGGGCGTGACCAGGCGTCCTGTGCTGGAGACAGGTCATCGGTGTTGATTTCGCCAGTGGCTTTAAATACGACAACTTTGATGCTCTGTGGTACCGCATCATTGGACGTAAACCATTCGGCGTCGGCCCAAGACTGCATAACGGCTTTGGCGTCGGCATTGCCAGCGTCAGCTTTTTCGGCGACATCGTGGAAGGCGTCAAATACTAATAATGTGCTTTTCAGTTCCTCTGCGGCCTGGCCTGATAATTCTGCATCATCAAGCAGACTCACTAATGTGGCGACGTTGTAACCGCCGTGCATGTTGCCCAGCAAGGTGACCGCAGCGCTACGATCGATCAGTGGAGAGGCGGCATCGCCATTAACGATGGCACTTAAAAAGCTCGCCTTAACATAGGCCGCTTCATCAACTCCTGGTGGCACACGATTGGCAATCAGATCGAGCAGAAACTCTTCTTCGCCCGCTGGTGGGTTCTTTAACAGCTCAACCAGCCCTGCAGTCCACTCTGGGTCCAGCGGCTTAGGCGGAATATTCTGTAATTGACGTTCAGCGACGTGAGCACGGTAGGCTTCTAGCACAGCTGGATTCTCCTTTGAATAGATTAAATTTGATGGTTTCAGCGCCACGGACGGCGCTAAATTCAGGCGGCGATTGTACGTTAATCTGCAGTTTATTTACAGGTCTACAGCGTATAACCACTATTCTCTAAATTGTTATGTTGATTGTCGTTCAAAAACGTTTTTTCTCGGGTATTTATCCGGTAACCTTGCCACCTCTTTGCAGCGGCAGCCCACATGACTAGTCACACACCAGTGAAGCTCGGACGTCGTCTCAGCCAGTTAAATAGTATCCTTGAGCGGCAATATTCGATCATTTGGGACTGCTGTTGTGACCATGGCTTGTTGGGTATGTCGTTGCTGCAGCGCAAGCTGGCTGACAAGGTTGTTTTTGTCGATATTCTGAGCCCGCAAATGGCGTTGCTGGAAAAAGATTTGCAGCGGCGTTTTTCGGGTGATGAATTTAATTGGCAAGTTATGTGTCAAGATGTGAAGGACCTTGAGGTACCTGAGGTTGAATCTCAACTGTTTATCATTGCCGGGGTCGGTGGCAACAAAACCATTCAGTTTATTAACAGCCTATGCACTGCTCTTCCTGCCTTGCCGTTTGATCTATTGATTTGTTCTGTTCATGGGAATTATGCGGTGCGCAACGCATTGATCAAACAGGGCTTTGGTTTAAAGCAGGAGCAGATTATTTTTGAGAACAATCGTTTCTATGAAGCGATTTATGTGTCGCAAAATTCGCAAGAACCGATTATTGCCACCGGCAACAGTATGTGGGATGGGTTAAATCCAGCTCATCATGAATATTGGCAAAAGACCCTAGACCACTACCGCAAAAAGGCCTCAGCAGATCCAGCTGAATTTCAATCGATTGTGGATGACTATGAAGGGTTGTTAATAACAGACTAAGCTTTTATGCACGACTCCTTATCGATTAAAAAATTGTTCAATAACACAGGTGTTAGATAAATGATTAAACTTTACGGTCTCGAGATAAGCAATTATTACGCTGTGGTCAAAGCGTTTATGTTGGAAAAAGGTTTTGAGTTTGAGGAAATTGAAATAGCGCCATCGTACAGTGAGCCTTATCTTGAATTGAGTCCAATGGGCAAGATGCCCTTTATTGAAGTCGATGAAGGCTATCTCAGTGAGACCAGTGCCATTTTGGGCTTTCTCGAGAACTGTGTTCCCGATCAACCAATGACACCAGCTGACCCCTTTGTCAGCGCCAAGATGTCAGAGCTATTCAAGGTAGTCGAGCTCTATGTCGGCAATGAATCGGCACGCTTGGTTGGTCCCGTGTTTTTTGGTGCTGAACTCAATCAAGCGGTGGCAGAGCAGATCAAACCATTGATGGTGAAGGGGTTGGCGGCGGTTGATCGTCTCGCCAGTTTCTCACCTTACATGATGGGCGCTAATGTCACCATGGTGGATTTTTACGCGTATTATATTTTTACTACCGCGCGACTGATTGCCAAGAAAGTGTGGGACTGGGATATCCTTTTAGAGGTCGATGGTCTACGTGACTGGCTGCAGATAATGTCACAGCGGCCGATGATTAAGCTGGTTGATGATCAGCGCAATATTGCGATCGGGAAAATGCTAGATAACGCGTAGAGTTTTAGTTTTTTTCTTGTGGCTCTCGCCGCACTACGCTGTTATCCCGGCCGCAGTGGAAGGATCTCATGCAGAGACGAGGAGATCCTTCGGCTTCGCTTAGGATGACGGCATAGGCTACTGAATAAACACGACCGCTGTGTCGTCACCGATCAGGTAATCATTGCCGTCTGGCACGATCACAAATTCGAACGTTGCGGCTGAGCTGTCAGTTGGCAAACTTAGGCCTACAGGATCAATACTTAAACTGCTCTGCTGCGCCTCAATAGCCGCCTCTCCGTAACCTGTCGCCACCCATTTTCCAGCGCTATCAAAGCCTCTTATTTCATATAACACGTCGAGCTGTGCGCTCGATGAACCGCTACGGGCTATGCGGATAGTGCCATCGTTGTCTTGTATGGCAGATACTTCCATGCGGTCAGTGATAAGCCCTTTCTGCAGTTTAATTTCTACCGGGTTAATGCCGAGCATATAGACATTGTCGTTGTCATACATGCTAAAACTGGCGATGTAGAAACTGCCTTTGCTGTCCCATGAGTCGTAGCCGGTTATAAAATTTTCTGCCGCTGATTGAGTGTCGAGATCGGTCATTTTTAGCAATTCAAAAGAGCTGCCAGTGGCGATATCATATTCATAAATCGCATTCGGTTGTGCGCCGTCACTGAGGCCGATATAGATTTTTTCCTCATCGGCGGAGAGCTGAAAAATCCAGGTTTTCAGTGAGCTTGAAAAAGCGGGTCGGCCGAGAAATGTCCAGCTCGCTGCGGCATCATTAAAGCGATAAATATTGCCCTGATCATCGCTGGTGTAAAGATTTTTGCGCTGGCGATCCCACTGCCCAACTTCCATTGCATTGGGACCCTGGAGCTCAAATCCGGGCAGTTCACCAAAGCCAGTTGCAGGGTCGTAGTACCAAACATGATCAAAGACTGCAGAAGATTCGCCCTGGTTCCACTGACCTCTAGACGATCCACCTGTTGTATAGACACGCCCACGTGAATCGACCCACATAAATCGATTGGTATAAAAATAGCCTTGCCATGCGTCGGGCTTACCGAGCACCGTGGTGGTACCTTGGGCAATATCGTAACGTACCAGTTTATTTTCTGGAATCGACATGCCGTACAGCAAGTTGTTGACGGGGTCTTTTTGAATCGTGGCCAGTTGCAATGTCTCTGCGCCGACACCATTTGCTTCCGAAGCGCTTAAATCAGTGAAGCTGTTTTGACTGATATTGTAGCCATACCAGTGGAAGCCTCTGGTATTTCTGAAACCACTGTCCATGTTGGAATTGTCCAGTGTCGCGACATAGACTTGGCCATCGTGATGGATAGGGCGGGTGTGGAACTTTTCTGCGGTTTCACCATTTTCCCAGTTGTTGGCCGCTTCAGATGCAGTCCGCGCATCGCCAATCCAGCGCACTGTGCTATCCGATTGATATAGTCGATAGAGCATGGAGTTGGTTTGGTGATCATGGCCGGAGATATAAATCTCACCGCTGGCATCAGAACCCACCGCCAGCCAACACTGATCAGGGCGATCGCCGTCAGGGGAATTCGGCAGTTGCCAGATATTGACGCCAGCTATTTTGCCGGCGCGGGCAGAGTCGTAGGGAACAGTAATGGGTTCAGGCTCTTCAGTAACTGGTTCTTCAGTGACCGGTTCTTCAGTCACAGGCTCCTCAACGGCTGGTGTATCCGTAACCGGTTGTGCTGTCGATTGATCTGCTGATGTGGATGTGTCAACCGGGTCAGAATCGCCACCCCCGCAGGCCATCAATACGCTACATAAAACGACCAGACTAAGTTGCTGGGCAGCAGACAATGAACCTTTTACAGATAATAAGCGGGTGTTGAAGAACATTAAATTTGTCTCTAATTGTTGGGATGATTTGGCGCTAAACGCTGTGCCGCAGAATCGTGCGTTAATGGCGACAAAAATGCAAAGCTATTGAGGCGACTGGGGAATGCAATAAGGCGAATCGCGCCGCAGTGTGACAATGTGACTGCTTTTCGGCCGCTGCGGGAGGTTTAATTAGCCTACTGGGCCAGAGTGAAAGCGGAACTCGGTATCAGGCGATTCGATCAGTTCGCGTTCGCGCTGGGCGATTAGAGCGATTCTTTTTTCAACCTCGTCAGTCGAGCTGGCAACCGTTTTTGCCAGCTTCAAATAATCCTGATAGTGACGTGACTCGGACTTGAGTAACGAGTTATAAAATTTCTCCAGTTCCGCATCGAGATGTGGTGCTAAACGCGCAAACCGTTCGCAGGAGCGTGCTTCAATAAAGGCGCCGATAAGCAGCACATCGACCAACTTTTCGGGATCACTATTGCGCGCCAGATCTCTTAGTCCAGTTGCATAGCGTGAGGCGGTAACATGCTTGTAGGCAATGTTGCGGCGTTTCATAATGCCGATCACCTGTTCAAAGTGACGCATCTCTTCGCGCGCTAAGCGCGACATTTTATTGAGTAATTCAAAATTATCGGTATAGCGATTAATTAAGCTGAGCGCGGTGTTGGCTGCCTTTTTTTCACAGTTTGCATGATCGATAAGCATTAGCGTTGGGTTTTCTAGGGCATTTTCAATCCAGCGGTCTGGTGTGCGGCACGGGAGAAAGGCCTGTATTGCTTCGAGTGGGCTCATCTGATGATGTTCTGTCATTGATCGAATTGCCAATCGTACCATAGAGCGGGGCGCTGTAGATGCCCTGGCTTTGCCTGTGACAATAAAATTGTGCTGGGGATAATGGAACCGATTAGTCAGAGTTAACGTAGCAAACCTGAGTAGCGTAAGCCGACGTATCTGCGAGCGATTTAGACTGCTGTGAGCTTACAGATAGTTTTAGTCTTGGTGTGCTTTAGGTTAATATCGCGGTCTTCCTAAAATAAAAAGTAGCTGACTACTTCCCCGGAGTAACAACATGATGATCAATCTTTCACGGCAGCTTTTTGCTGTCGCTATCTGTCTGTCGCTGGTTGCCTATAACTCGCCACTCTTGGCGGAGGTTTTGATTGCAGAAAAAAACGTCGACAGCCAAGTGGACCTCTGGGATGTGACGCAGCCTCAGGGAGAGATGAGGAGCATCACCATCGATACCACTGAGACGACTTGGTCGAATCTGACCATCAGTGCCGATGGCACGACGATAGCGTTTGATATGCTCGGTGATATTTACACCATGCCGATTACGGGCGGTGAGGCGCAGCCTCTGGTGCAGGGTTTCGATTGGACTATGCAGCCATCTTATAGCCCTGATGGTAAAAGTATTGCTTTTGTCAGCGATCGCGATGGAGCGACCAATTTATGGGTGATGGATGCCAATGGTGAAAACCCACATCAGATAACCACAGAAAAAACCGCGCTGGTGCATACCCCAACCTGGAGCCCAGATGGTGACTATATTGCCGTGACCAAGGGCTTTATGTCCTCTCGTTCGATTCCCGCAGGAGAGATATGGATCTACCATCGTTCCGGTGGTGATGGCGTGATGGTGACAGAGCGCGCCTATGGTCAGCACACGCAAAAAAATATGACCGATCCGGCATTTTCGCCAGATGGAAAATACCTTTATTACACTGATGATGTGACCGATGGACGAACTTGGTTGTACGGTAAAAACTCCACGACTGAGCTGTTCAATATCATGCGCTATGAGCTGGCTTCGGGAGACATTGTCAGCTACATCGGCGGCGCAGGAGGTGCCATCGTGGCCACGCCTTCGCCGGATGGACAACACCTGGCGTACCTCAAGCGTGAAGATACCAAAACCGTACTGTACCTCAAAGATCTTAAGTCGGGCATTGATCGCAGACTGACCACGGAGATGGAGCGCGACCATCAGGAGACCTTTGGCTCAGAGGGGAACTTTGCTTACTTTGACTGGACACCAGACGGCGAGCATTTGGTATTTTGGACCGCCGGCAAGTTCCACAAGCTAAATGTCGCGTCACTCGATGTGTCTATTATTCCGATGCATATCAAAGTCGAAAAACAGGTTCAGCAGTCGCCGCGTTTCGCCGTCGATGTGGCACCCGATAGCTTTGACGTGAAGATGATTCGCTGGGCGAGCATGTCGCCCAAGGGTGATAAGGTCGTCTATCAGGCCTTGGGTAAGCTGTATATCCGGGATGTTAAAAGTGGCCGTGTAAAACGTCTGACTCAGCAGACTGACGAGGATGAGTTTTACCCGAGCTTTTCCCGAGATGGCAAGTCGATTGTTTACACCACCTGGGATGACAATGATCTTGGCGCAGTAAAAGTGGTCAAGGCCTCCGGCGGCAAAGGTATCAGCATCAGCACCGAGCCTGGTATCTATGTTGAGCCAACGTTTTCGCCTGACGCTGATAAAGTTGTCTTCCGCCGTTTGACTGGGGGTTATTTGCTGTCATCCGAGTGGTCGATGGAGCCAGGCATTTATATTGCCGAACGCAAGGCTAAAACCATGCGCAAGGTGATGGAGCGCGGTTTTAATGCCCACTTTGGCGCCGATGATAAGCGCCTCTATTACACAAGCTATGTTCCCGACAGCAAGGGTACTGAACTTGAGCTGGTCAGTGTCAATCTCCAGGGCAAGGACGAACGCAAGTTGATCAGAGGGGACAAGGTGACCGAATATCAGCTGAGCCCCGATGCAAAATGGCTGGCCTATACCCATCAAAACAATGCCTTTGTTGCACCCCTGTTAAGCACCGGTCGCCAACAGACCGTCGGCACTGAGAGTGGTGGCTTGCCGGTGGCGCAGGTCTCCAAACGCGCGGGGGAATATCTGCACTGGTCCGCTGACAGCCGCACGCTCAATTGGTCGCATGCGGCGACGGTTTACAGCCGAGAACTCAATCAGGCCTTTAACTTCCTTGATGGCGCACCTGAGGCGTTACCTGAGCCCGCATCTGAAGGGCTCAATTTAAGTTTTGTTCAAAAGTCGGACAAACCCAGCTCAACAATTGCTCTGATCGGCGGCCAAGTGGTCACTATGCGCGATGCAGATAACCGTCAGGAAGTGCTTGATAACGGTGTGGTTGTAGTGAAAGGCAATCGCATCATCGCAGTGGGCAAAGCTGGAGACGTCGATATTCCTGCCGGTGCGCAGCGTATTGATGTCAGCGGCAAAACGCTGGTGCCTGGACTCATTGATGGTCACGCCCATGGGCCACAGGCTAATGAAGAGATTATTCCACAACAAAACTGGAAAAATCTCTCGAGTCTGGCATTTGGTGTGACCACGATTCACGATCCATCTAATGACAGTTCAGAAATATTTGCCGCCGCTGAGATGCAGCGCAGCGGGCAGATCTTGGCGCCGCGGATATTCTCGACCGGGACGATCGTCTACGGCGCTAACTCACCCACCGTGCATGCCAAAATTGACAGCTACGACGATGCCTATTTTCATTTGCAGCGGCTTAAAGAGATGGGCGCGGTGTCGGTCAAGAGCTACAACCAGCCACGTCGAGAGCAGCGCCAGCAAGTGCTTAAAGCGGCTCGTGATCTGGGCTTAATGGTGGTGCCTGAAGGCGGCGGCAAGTTATATCAAAATATGAGCATGATGGCCGATGGCCACACGACTCTGGAGCATGCGCTGAATATCGCGACCGGTTACAGCGACCTAACGCAGTTTTGGAGCCAGACGGAGATGGCCTACAACCCCACTCTGGTGGTTGCCTATGGTGGCTTAGAAGGGGAGAAGTACTGGTATGATCGTACCAACGTATGGGAGAACTCCCGACTGATGCGCTACGTGCCACGTTACATTATCGAGCCGTTATCAATTCGACGCTTTACCGCCCCCGATGATCACTACAACCATATCAAGGTGGCGAGTTACGCCAAAACCTTGCGAGACGCCGGCGTGCGTGTGTTGATTGGTGCCCATGGTCAGCGCGAAGGGCTTGCCGCGCACTGGGAGATGTGGATGCTCAACCAGGGCGGTTTTACGCCGTGGGAGGCGCTGCGAGCCGCGACGTCGGACGCTGCGATCGCACTGGGCATGAATAGCGATATTGGTTCAATTGAAGTCGGGAAATTGGCTGATATGGTGATTATAGATGGTCGCGTGTTAGATGATATTCGTCTCAGTGAAATGATTTCACACACCATGATTAATGGTCGTCTGTATGATGTCGCGAATCTGTCTGAGGTCGCCAGCGGTGAGTCAAAACTGGAGCCGCTGTTTTTTGAACGCTTAGACATCAATGCCATGCCGGCGGCAACGGCGAAAGCCATTGCCGAGAAGTCCAAGCGGCACCATTGGGCACATTAAAAATTTAATAAAAGAGCAATAAGGAACAAATTGATGAAGATTAAAACTAGTACATGGTTGGCAACTGGCGTTTTACTGGCGACTGTTGCGCTTTCCGCCTGCGCGCCAAAACAGTCTGCGACAGAGCTGGCCAATGAGACGTATGAAGCGCTGTTTATGGAGAGCCTCAAAACCAGTCCTGAATATATGACTTATTTGGGTATGCGCGAGCGCTACGACGAGTGGGATGACTCCTCCGAGCAAGCGTTTGAGGACTCTGTTGCCTTGAGTAAAAAACATCTCGAGCTGTTGAACGAGATCGATGCCGAGGATTTAGACAAGCAGACCGCGCTCAGTTTAACGCTTTACAAGCAGCGTCTGGAAAATGGTCTCAGCGACATTAAATGGCGCTATCACGGTTACCCGGTCAACCAGATGTTTGGTACTCACTCGAGCATTCCGAGTTTTTTAATTAATCAGCACCTAATCGCCGACGCAGAGGAAGCCAAAGCCTATATTGCTCGAGTAAAAGCCGTGCCTGAGGTAATTGATGACTTGATTGCGGATCTCAACCTGCGAGCCGATATGGGCATCATTGCGCCGAAGTTTGTCTTTGCCCACAGTATTCGCGACAGCCAGAATATTATTGTCGGCATTGGCGCCGAGTCCGATGAAGAAAACCCACTGATAGCCGACTTTAAAGCCAAACTCGACAAGCTGCAGCTTGATGAGTCAGTCGAGCAGGCTCTGGTGGCTGAGCTCAATAGTGCATTGCTTATGCAGTTTGCCCCGGCCTACAGCAATTTAATTGCTACCCTAGAGCAACTCGATAAGCGCGCTGAAGGTAACTTTGGTGCCTGGAAGTTGCCTGATGGTGCAGCCTATTACAGCAATGCGTTAAAGCGTATTACTACCACTGATCTGAGTGCCGATGAGATTCACGAACTTGGTCTCAGCGAGGTTGAGCGAATCCACAACGAAATGCGTGCGATTATGCAGCAGGTGGAGTTTGAGGGTGAACTGCAGGATTTCTTTGATTTTATGCGTACCGACCCGCAGTTTTATTTGCCTAACAGTGACGAGGGACGAGCGGCTTATATGGCCGAAGCCGATCGACTGATTGCCAATATGAAGACGCGCTTAGATGAGCTGTTTTACACCAAGCCTAAAGCCGATTTGATTGTTAAAGCGGTCGAGCCATTCCGTGAAAAATCTGCCGGCCGCGCCTTCTATCAGCGAGCGGCACCAGATGGTTCACGTCCTGGCACCTACTATGCCAACCTCTATCGCATGGAAGATATGCCAACCTATGATCTCGAGGCACTGGCCTACCACGAGGGGATTCCCGGGCATCATATGCAGGGGTCGATCTCTCAAGAGCAAGAGACTCTGCCGAAGTTTCGCCGCTATGGCGGTTACACGGCCTATTCAGAAGGCTGGGGCCTCTACTCGGAATTTATTCCCAAGGAAATGGGCCTCTATGCCGACCCCTATTCTGATTTCGGTCGTCTGAGCATGGAGTTGTGGCGTGCCTGCCGGCTGGTGGTGGACACCGGAGTGCACCATAAGCGCTGGAGTCGCGAACAGGCGATCGCCTATTTAAATGACAATACCTCTAGCTCGGAAGAGGCCAATATCAAGGCCATTGAACGCTATATGGTGATGCCAGGTCAGGCGACCGCCTACAAGGTGGGCATGCTGAAGATATTGGCGCTGCGTGAAAAGGCGCGGGCTGAGTTGGGCGACAAATTTGATATTCGCGGCTATCACGACGTGGTTTTGGCTAATGGCGCGGTGCCGTTAAACGTTCTCGAAAATCTGGTCGATGAATGGGTGCTTAAAACAAAAGGTTAAAACCTGCTCTGGCTGAATTGGTAGTCGCTGATGGTTAGCGGTCCTCTGAAGCTGAATATCTCAAAGCGAACCTCTTATGAGGTTCGCTTTTTTTTGCGTCGTTTTATTGTCGCCCTGAAGCTGCGATCAATGAACAGGCCTAACGCCAGCGCTTGATCCAGGCATCCAAGACGCGCTCGGCATACCAGTATTGACCATAGCTTCCGTTGTAGCGGGCCAGGGCATCAGCAAGGCGTCCCTTTTCTTTGTCCAAATAGTATTTGAGAATCGTGCAGCCATAGCGCAAATTGGTTTGCGTGTGGATCAAATTATCCTCTGGCCGGCCGATCTCATGCTTCCAGAAGGGCATAACTTGCATGATGCCCTGGGCGCCGGCGGAGGAGACTGCATAGGAGTCAAAGCCGCTCTCGACTTCGATTAATGCGAGAACTATTTCGGGAGAGAGTCCCGCGCGGGACGCTTCACTGTGTATCATCTTGAGCAGTGCCATACGCTGCTGGGGGTCTTTGACCAGCGGTGCCATAGATGCCTGTTTGTTGACTAGCCAGACCTCTGCGTCATAGTGGTCGGCAAAGCTATCCGCTTGCGCGGCTGCCTGTTTAAGCACTGATAACAGTGCGGGATCTGTCTCCGCGCTGGTTTTTCCTGCGCTATTTATCTCCGGGCTATTTTTCTCCG
>JAFMBY010000070.1 GCA_017858135.1 Porticoccaceae bacterium
CCGGTGGTGCCGATGGCATCTGCGCGATTAACACTGTTGGGCCAGGTTATACCGCGTCACATGGGCACCCGGTTCTGAGTAACGGCGCCGGCGGCATGTCGGGCAAAGGCATACTGCCGATAGCACTAAAATGCGTCCGCGAGATTCGTGCCGTGACCGATATACCGATTATCGGTTGTGGTGGCGCCAGTAGCGCGGCCGATACGCGGGAATTTATCAATGCCGGCGCATCAATTGTTGGCATCGGTTCTGCCCTGACGGGCATGACCACAGACGAGATTGGCAGCTACTTTAATCAGCTTGAGTCAGACCTCTGTTTCGACTCAGACAAAGCTGAAGCGCATATTCGTTATGATATCGATATGGATTACTCGCCGGTGGTACTGGTGGAAAATAAACGCGTGTGCAACGATATCTGCGTCCTAACCTTTGATCGCAAAGTCAATATTCAAGCCGGTGAGTTTGTTTTTCTGTGGGTGCCAGGCGTTGGCGAGAAGCCCTTTTCGGCCCTGGCCGACGATCCTTTCCAGCTCGCGGTAATCGATGTCGGTATCTTTACCCATGCGTTGATGGATCTCGAGGTTGGCACTGAAGTCTATGTTCGAGGCCCTCACGGCATTCCGGTGTCACCGGCTGAAGATGCCAAGATCATGGCCGTTGCCGGCGGAACTGGTCTGGCGGCTGTTTATCAGCTGGCTCGAGACTTTGGCAACGCTGAGGTATTTACCGGTGCGCGCACCGCAGAACGACTCTACTATCTCGACGAGTGTAAAAAGGTCGCCGAGGTTCACGTGGCGACCGATGATGGCAGCGAGGGCTTTAAAGGCGTTGTCACCGAGCTGCTGCGCAGTCGGCTTGAAGAGATGGATCAGCAGGAGCTCGATAAGTTGGTGTTTTACAACTGCGGCCCTTCACCCATGGTGCACGCCGCGGCGAAAGTACAGCGCGAGTTCTGTCGCGATGATCAAATTTTTAGTGCAATTGACTATCTGACTAAGTGTGGCGTCGGCATCTGCGGTGCCTGCGCGTCACCTGATGGCCGACGTATCTGTGTTGATGGTCCGTTTATGCAGGGCACACCTGAGCGCCCTGCTGTATAACGCGATGCTCAGCCCCTGAAAAATCACTCCCGGGGTCTGAGCATGTTCTGCCAGTTCTTTTTAGCTGCTATGGATACAGTGATTCACCCTTCGCGGCCATAGCGCGCAGTTTCTCGGTGGGACGATATAACTCACTAATATGCGCGTAGCGATCACCGCGATCACAGACTTCCTGCAAACCAATCTCATCCATCCAGCGGCAAATACCGCCGCGGAATGCCGGAAAACCAACGCCATAGATCAAGGCCATATCCGCTTCCGCTGGTGAGGCAACGACGCCCTCCTCCAGGCAGTGAACCATCTCCATGGCCATGGCGATCATCAGACGATCAACAATCTCATCGGCATCGACCAGCTTGGCTTCACCATAGAGATCGGCAAACATCTTGATCACCGTCTCATCGACTGCCTTAGCGGGCTTACCCTGATCATTCAATTCATAACTATAGTAGCCGCGGGCATTTTTCTGACCCAGGCGCTCAGCGTTATAAATAGACTCTGTGGGCCAAAGGTCAGCGGTCTTTTTAAAGCGCTCGGGCAAACCATTAATCATCACCGGGTAGCAGTGATTGATCGTGTCTATACCAATCACATCCATTAGATAAGCTGGCCCCATCGGCAGTCCCCAGCCCTCCATCACTTTATCGATCTGCTGAAAATCAGCGCCTTCAGCGATCATCATCTCGAGACCAAAGAGCAGTGCAAAGAGCACCCGGTTGACTAAGAAGCCCGGGCAGTCATTGACCACAATCGGCTTCTTGCCCAAACCCAAGGCATAGGCGCAGACTGCAGCGATGGTCGCATCTGAGGTATTTTCGCCGCGAATAATTTCAACCAGCGGCATCGCGTGAACCGGGTTAAAGAAGTGCATGCCGCAGAAGTTTTCTGGGCGTTCTAGTGACTCGGCAAGACGATTAATTGAAATAGTTGATGTGTTTGAGGTAATCACGGCGCTCTCATCGAGCAGCGCTTCAACGGCTGGCAGCACCATCTTCTTGACTGACTCAAGCTCGACCACGGCTTCAACCAGCATATTGCAACCGCTAACATCGCTGTCTTTCAGAGTTGGCACAATCAGACTCAATATCTGCGCGGCTTTATCTTCGGTTAACTTGCCGCGCTTAACGCCTTTCGCCAGCAGTTTTTTCGCTTCTTGAATACCCAGATCCAAAGCCGGCTGATTAATATCCTTCATCACCACCGAGTAGCCGCGAATGGCATTTTGGTAGGCAATGCCACCGCCCATAATGCCAGCGCCGATAACACCGGCGGTTGTTATTTCAGGCAGCTTGTCCGCCAGCGCGCGGCTGCGATTTTTCGCCTGTTTAACGATATATTGGTCACTTAAGAAGAGCCCCACCATAGCTCTTGCCTGGGGAGTTTGAGAGACTTCATAGAAGGCTTCATTTTCCATCTTGATCGCCTCATCGCGGCCTAGATGGGCGGCACTAGAAACCAACTCAACCGCTTTTAAGGGCGCTGGATAATGATTGCCAACTTTACCCATTATGGCGCTGCGGAAACCGGCAGCAGTGGCTTGCAGTTCAGCATCGGACAGCGTGAGTGCTGAGGTCTTTTGTGTGCGGCGGGTTTGATAATCACGCTCACCTGAAGCCAGTTCTTGCAGCAACTTGAGTGATGCTTCCCGCAGCTGATCAGGCTCGGCGATGACATCGACAGCACCCGCCGCCAACGCCGCTTTGGGTCGCTGCTGTTCACCAGAGGCAACCCAATGCACTGCCGTGGAATAACCAATTAAACGCGGCAATCGCACCGTGCCACCCCAACCAGGAATAATGCCGAGACCGGTCTCCGGGAGGCCTATAGCGGCCTTGGACGACATTACTCGAGAGTCACAGGCTAAACAAATTTCAAAACCTCCACCCAGAGCAAAACCATTAATTGCAGCCACTGATGGATAAGGGAGATCTTCGATCTCAGAGAACAGTGCATTCGCCGTCTGAGCCCCCGCAATAAACTCTACTTTGCTGGCGGTAAACATAGCTTCGAATTCGGTAATATCGGCACCTACTACAAATACCGATTTCGCACTGGTTAGTAATAACCCTCTGATACCTGATTCGGCTTTTAGCGCGTCAACGGCTTGGCGCAAATCAGCCAGCGTCTGCTGGTTAAATTTATTCACCGACTCGTTCTGATTGTCGAATTGAATTTCTGCAAAACCATTGTCGATAAGCTTGAGACTAACTGTCTGCCCTTTATACATAGCGATCACGTTTCCTTAACTAGTAATTAAATTCTGTCGGTATTCTAACTTTGTTCACGCGCCAGTCTATGATTTACTGCGACCAGACGTATCCACAAAAGTAGCCAAAGAGACATAAAATGACATTGCGTGACACGATGCACCGCGAGCAGCAAAGCAAATATCTGCTTGAGCAAGCCAAAGGCTATGCTTATGAATACGCCGATGGTGTCGCGGAACGCAAGGTCTTCCCCTCGAAACAAGCTCTAGCAGATCTGGAACAGTTTATCGAAGACCTACCCGTTCAATATGGCGACGCTGAGACCATTCTGCAACAATTACATCAATACGGCTCCCCTGCCACCACAGCACAGACTGGCGGCCGTTACTTTGGTTTTGTGAATGGTGGTATTTTGCCGGTCACTCTGGCAACCAAGTGGCTGAGTGATTTCTGGGATCAAAACACTGCGCTCTATGTAATGTCGCCCGTTGCCTCAACGCTCGAAGAAATCTGCGAGCGCTGGTTAAAACAATTATTTGGCCTACCTGACAGCACCGTGGCCGGGTTTGTCAGCGGCACCTCGTCGGCGATTTTATGTGGACTGGCGGCAGCGCGCTATAGACTGCTGCAAAACCACGGCTGGGACTTTAATCAGCAGGGCCATAATGGCGCGCCAGCACTGCGTATTATTGCCGGCCAACATATTCACGGTGCCGTGACAAAGGCCGTCGCCCTACTCGGCTTTGGAATCGACAATATTGAGTGGGTTGAGGCTGATGATCAGGGCCGTATTTTGCCTGAGAAGCTCCCGCAACTGGATGCCAGCTGCATTATTTTGTTGCAGGCGGGCAATGTAAACTCTGGGGCTTTTGACCCTTTCGAAGAGATTTGTAACAGCGCAGACCAAGCCGGTGCCTGGGTGCACATAGACGGTGCATTTGGGCTTTGGGCCGGCGGGACAAAGCGACTCAAACACTTGACCAAAGGCATGGAAAAAGCCCATTCCTGGTCGGTGGATGGCCATAAGACTCTCAACACACCCTACGACAGCGGCATTTTATTGTGCCGTGATCGAGATGCTCTGATAATGGCGCTGCAGGCGTCTGGTGCCTATCTCAATTTCAGCGAAAACCGTGATGGCATGCTCTATACCCCAGAGATGTCACGCCGAGCAAGAGCAGTTGAACTCTGGGCCGCACTCAAATACTTAGGTAGCGATGGGGTCGATGAACTGGTTTATGGAATGCATGAACGGGCGCGACAGTTTGCTGATGAACTCAAGGCAGCAGGTTTCGAGATACTCAATGATGTGGTGTTTAATCAGGTTATCGTCTCGCCGGCTAACAATGATGCTAAAACAGATAAGATACTTGCAGCAATTCAAGATTCCGCAGAGTGCTGGGTGGGCGGTTCAGTATGGCGGGGTAAAAAGGTGATTCGTATCAGCGTCTGTTCCTGGGTTACCAGCGCGGATGATGTCAGCCGTTCGGTGCGGGCATTTATTGCAGCCAGAGACGCTACTTCTGAAAAATAATCACATCTGCGCCGATAAACTGCGGTGCACTGCCCCACTGTTCACCGAGATATTCAAATGTCGCCGTTGAGAAGAAACTGATATGCGTCGGGTCAGATTTATAGTGCCAGTTGGCAAATTTTTCAGGGCTCGCAACCAGCTTGGTCATCATAGCTAGCTGTCCGCCCGACCTTAGCAGCCCCCACAATCGATCCAATTCAACCTGCGGATTGGCCAGATGCTCAACCACTTCAGTGGCGGTAATAAAATCATACTGCGACTCAAGCAGGGTCGGATAGTTGGCGTAAAAGAGATCATAGAGCGCGACAGAATGCCCCTGCTCCTCAAGCATCACCGATAAACAGGGCCCCGGGCCAGAGCCAAAATCGAGCCCCTGGCTCTGGGGCTCGAGTCGCTCTAAAAGCGGCTGCGCAAGTCGGTTGAGAAAACCGCGATAGCCTGCGTTCTGAGCATCGTTCTCATGGAGATCATACTCAGTCTTTTCTTCATCACTGGAAAGATGAAACGCCGATGGCACAAACACTAACTGGCAGTCGCGACATTGCCGATAACAGCGACGCTGATCGCGATGGTAGTCGACGACCTCAATGCTAGCGCAAAGTGGGCAATGTTCAAACGGTGCAGTTCTGTTATCACTCATAGTTGCTCGGTCACAATAAATCGGTAAATACAAGTCTACCCAGGACTCACCGCTCAGGGCATAATCGCGGCGCTGTTTGACGCCCAATTCAAATCTTTAATCGCCGACAACTATTACTGCAAAAGGTCCCCATGCAATCTATTGCCAGCCGCATCGCCAATGAACTCTCGATCACAGAAAGCCAAGTCACTGCCGCCATCGACCTGCTCGACGAGGGCGCGACGGTACCTTTTATATCGCGCTATCGCAAGGAGGTTACCGGCGGCCTGGATGATACTCAGATGCGTAATCTTGAGGAGCGCCTCAATTACATTAGGGAGTTGGAAGATAGGCGTAAGTCGATCTTGGCGAGTATTGATGAGCAAGGCAAGCTGACGCCTGCCCTGCAACAGACGATTAACCAAGCCGAGACCAAAACTCGCCTCGAAGATTTATATCTGCCCTACAAAGTAAAACGCCGCACCAAAGGACAAATCGCTATCGAAGCTGGCCTTGAGCTACTGGCCGAACGTCTCTATGGCGACCCGACACAGGACCCGGAACAGGCTGCGGCAGAGTTTCTCAATCCAGAACACGGCATTGACGATACCAAAGCCGCGCTGGACGGTGCCAAATTTATTCTTATGGAGCGCTTTAGTGAGAATGCAGAACTGATTGGCAGCCTGCGTCAGTTTATGTTTAATGAAGCGCATATCACCGCCAGCCTGATCAGCGGCAAAGATAAACAACCTGGCAAAGAACAGGCGGCGGCCAAATTCAAAGATTATTTCGAGCACAGCGAGCCCCTCAAAACGACGCCATCCCATCGCGCGCTGGCTATGTTCCGCGCCCGTCGTGAAGGCTTTATCAGCATCAAAGTCGATTTAATGCTTGAGGATGATGCAGGCCATCCCTGCGAAACCATGGTCGCGCAGCAGGTTGCCATTGAGCATCTGGGTCGCCCCGCCGACGACTGGTTGCGAGAAGTGGTGCGCTGGACTTGGCGGATAAAGCTGCATACCCACTTGGAGACTGACCTGTTAGCAAATCTTCGAGAGCGCGCCGACCTCGATGCCATTAATGTCTTTTCAATCAATCTTAAAGATCTGATGCTCGCGGCACCTGCTGGGCAGAAAGCCACGCTCGGGCTCGATCCCGGTCTGCGCACGGGAGTTAAGGTCGCGGTGGTAGATAGCACCGGCAAGCTGCTTGATCACACCACTGTATACCCAACCCCACCACAGAAAAAAATCGAGGAATCCGAAGCCATACTCAAAAAGCTCTGCGAAACACATCAGGTTGAGCTGATTGCGATTGGCAACGGTACCGCCAGTCGAGAGACAGAGAGCTTTGTGCAGGGGCTGTTAAAAAACAATCCGCAATTAAACGCGCAGGCGGTGATGGTCAATGAGGCGGGTGCCTCGATTTATTCCGCCTCTGAATTTGCCGCCAAGGAATTTCCCGATCTCGATGTTACGATCAGGGGCGCGGTCTCGATAGCACGTCGCCTCCAAGACCCGCTGGCCGAACTGGTTAAAATTGACCCCAAATCGATTGGCGTCGGCCAATATCAGCACGATGTCAGTCAGGTTCAACTGGCCAAGAGTCTTGACTCAGTGATTGAAGACTGTGTGAATGCGGTGGGTGTTGAGGTCAATACTGCCTCCTCTGCTCTGCTGCGTCGAGTCTCTGGCCTCAGCCAAACCATTGCCGACAATATTGTTGAGTATCGCGATCAGCAAGGCGCCTTTAAGAATCGCGAGCAACTTAAGTTGGTCAGCCGTTTTGGCGAGCGCACCTTTGAGCAGGCGGCCGGCTTTTTACGCATTGCCAACGGTGATAATCCGCTGGACGCCTCCGCAGTTCATCCAGAGACGTATACAGTAGTTGAGCGCATTGCCGAAGTGAACAAAACCAGTCAACGCGCGCTACTCGGCAATAGCCAGCTACTGCGCAAGCTCAACCCAGCACACTATGTCGATACACAATTTGGCTTGCCCACCATCACCGATATCTTGGGCGAGCTGGACAAACCTGGCCGCGACCCGCGACCAGAGTTTAAAACCGCGACCTTCAAGGACGGTATCGAAACCATCAAGGATCTCAAACCCGGCATGCTGCTGGAAGGCGCAGTCACCAATGTCACCAACTTTGGCGCCTTTGTCGATATTGGCGTGCATCAAGACGGTCTGGTGCATATCTCAGCACTCGCGAACCGCTTTGTTAAAGATCCTCACGAAGTGGTTAAAACCGGCAATATCGTCAAGGTCAAAGTGATTGAAGTGGATGTTGAGCGCAAGCGCATCGCACTGAGCATGCGCACCGATGATGACGCCGCTGCAGCGCAGCCCAGTGCAGCGCCGAAAAGCAAACATAACAATAGCCATGCAAACACCAAAAAACGCAATAATGGCCCCGCACCAAGCGCCACAAAACCGGCAGCAAAAGGTAGTATGGCGGCGCTGTTTGAGCAGGCCTTGAAGAAGCGCTAAGGCAAGCTCGGCCTATTGCGACAAACAGGCAGATAATTTGCCTGATAGTATTATTTCGCATTGACGGAAACCAGCATGGTCAGTATCATGCGCGCTCTCGTAAGAGACCGCATGGTAAGACATTCGGGGATTAGCGCAGTCTGGTAGCGCGCCTGCTTTGGGAGCAGGATGTCGGGGGTTCGAATCCCTCATCCCCGACCACTTTCCGGCTTGTAATATGCGCCCGTAGCTCAGCTGGATAGAGCAACGGCCTTCTAAGCCGTGGGTCGCAGGTTCGAATCCTGCCGGGCGCACCATCTTTATCAGATGGGCCCACATGTAGGACTGGTCAAGCAGTAATACTCAATGGTGGACGTAGCTCAGTTGGTAGAGCCCCGGATTGTGATTCCGGTGGTCGCGGGTTCAATCCCCGTCGTCCACCCCATTTTTATAACTTTTATCTAATTTCCTTATACTTTTCAAAAAAGGTTGCGTTATTCACAGCCGTTGCCTATTTTAGCGCCCCAATTTTAACCATTAATTTCAACAGGTATTATCATGTCTGCTCTTATTCTGGATGGCAAAACTCTCGCCGCAAAAACCGAAGCTGAACTCGCTCAACGCGTTGCTGCCCTCAAGGCTTCAAACAATGGTCAGGCACCGATTTTGGCAACCATCCTAGTCGGCGGTGATCCTGCGTCAGCGACCTATGTCAAGATGAAACAGAATGCCTGCAAGCGCGTCGGCATGGACTCAATCGCGGTTGAAATGTCGCAAGAGACCAGCACAGAAGAGCTGCTGGCAAAAATTCATGAGCTGAATAACAATCCCGACTGCCACGGTATTCTGCTACAGCATCCAACGCCAAAGCAGATTGATGAACGCGCCTGCTTCGATGCAATAGCACTGGAAAAAGATGTCGACGGTGTTACCTGCTTGGGCTTTGGTCGTATGGCCATGAACGAAGCAGCCTACGGATCCGCGACACCACAGGGCATTATGCGTATTCTCGAGGGCTACAATATTGAGATGTCAGGCAAGCACGCCGTAGTCGTTGGCCGCAGTCCTATCCTCGGTAAGCCTATGGCACTGATGCTGCTAAATGCCAATGCCACGGTGACGATCTGTCACTCGAAAACCGAAAACCTTCCAGAGCTGATTAAACAGGCTGATATTTTGGTCGGCGCAGTGGGTCGACCCGAGTTTATTAAAGCTGAGTGGATCAAAGATGGCGCCGTTGTTGTCGATGCCGGCTACCATCCTGGCGGCGTCGGCGATATTGAACTGGCACCGCTGGTTGATCGTGTAGCGGCTTACACACCGGTACCTGGTGGTGTTGGTCCGATGACGATTAATACATTGATCCTGCAGTCGGTTGATGCCGCAGAGAAGAAACTGATCTAACTGTCGATCTAACCACTGATTTTCTTAATCATCGCCGCAATGGAGTCTCGCGCATAGGGCTGGTTGATCGACCAGACCTGTGCCGCGGTTTCAATCTCCAACATCTCTTTGTGACTATTGGTGCCGCCTGCTGTGCGCAGTGTCTGCTTGGTGCGCAACAATAACTCTTTCGGCAAGTCGCGAATATTGGCAGTGAATTCAACGGCTTCTTTAATCAGGTCTTCGGAGCTGACACACTTCCAGGCAAGGCCCTTCTCTACCGCTTCATGGCCACTAATCGACTGCGAGAAGAGCAGCATGCCTGCCGCTGTATTCCAATTGACCAGTTGCCTAAGCATCCAAGTATTACCGCCCCCGGGATGCAGACCCAAACCAAAAAAGCGCGGTTCAAAGCGTGCCGCTTCGGTAACAATGCGCACATCACAACCTACCGCCATATTGAAACCTGCGCCCACTGCTGGACCATTTACCGCGGCTATGGTGGGTAATTTACAGTTGGCGATACTTAAAAAACCGCTATAGATAGCCTCTAATATCTCTTGATCAGGAATTAAATCCGTCAACTGCCCACCGGCACAAAATGCTCGACCGTTGCCGGTCACAATCAAGGCCTTAACCTCCGGATGCTCTTCAGCCTCAGCCACATAGCTAACGATCTGCTGGCATACCTCGCGGGTCAACATATTGCGTTTAGCGGGATTATTAAGCGTAAGCAATGCTGCATTATCACGAATTTCAAACAACACCTGTGACATAGGATAAGTCTCGTTAAAAGCCAAAATGCAAGGATAGCACTACAATGCTTCTAAGGTGCAATGACATGCCGTATAGTCGCGATAAGCCGCAAAGCATAGTCGTAGACTTATCCTTGGCAGACCCTACTGTTGGCAAGCTGGAACTCTATTTTGACCAAGCACACAGCAACCGATCAACTCTCGCCCAAGCAGCTAGTCGCACACCGCGGTCTGCAGGCCGCGTATCCAGAAAACACTGCTCTGTCTGTGTCGAAGGCAATTGATGCTGGTGCCTTGTTTGTAGAAATAGATATTCAATTGAGCCTGGATAAACAGCCGATGGTGTTCCACGATAGCGGCTTGAAGAGAGTCAGCGGCCGTCACGGCATGATCTCAGAGATAAGCTGTCATGAGCTGAGTCAAATACCTGCCTATGAACCCGCACGTTTTGGAAACCAATTTATCAGTGAAACGATTTCGCCACTAGTAAAGGTGGCTGATATCATCGCCCAGCATCCAAACGTGACATTATTTGTCGAGTTAAAAGAGCAATCTATCGCCGCCTTTGGCGCCGAGGTGATGCTTAATAGCGTCTGTAACATTCTTCAGCCAATTCGCGATCGTGCGGTGCTAATCAGTTTTGATTACGATATTATTTTCGCTGCCAGACTAGCCGCATGGCCTCAAGTCGGCGCCGTGTTGCGCAAGTGGCGTGACATAGACAGCGAAAAAATAACTCAGATCGCGGGAGACTATACCTTTGTCGACTATAAACTTATTCCGGTCGATGAGAACCTAACGCGATTGAACACTAAGTTGGTGGCCTATGAGGTCGGCACTAGGGAGCTGGCTCAAAAATTGGCCCATTGCGGTGTCGATCTGCTAGAGACATTTGATATCTCAACGTTGCTCGAATAAGCTGCCAGCATCAGTTGCTGACGTGAATAACCCGGACTAAACCAATGACACAAACTTTTGATCTCTGCGTCGTCGGCGGTGGTATTCAGGGTGCGGGAATCGCCCAAGCCGCAGCACTAAATGGACTCTCTGTCGCACTGATAGAAAAGAGCGACTGGGCTGCAGGTACCTCATCCAAATCGAGTAAGCTGATCCACGGCGGTCTCCGCTACCTGCAGACATTTCAATTAGGCCTTGTCCGCGAAAGCCTGCGCGAGCGTCGCACCCTGCTGAACATTGCCGGAGATATCGTCAAGCCCAACTGGTTTTATTTACCCGTGTATAAAAATGGTCGCTTCAAACCCTGGCAGGTGCGCCTTGGCTTGATACTCTACCGACTGCTCGCCGGACGCAAAAATCTCGCTGGCTATAGGCGCCTACCGCGCTCTGAATGGGCCCAACTGGAAGGTTTAAATACCTCCAACCTCGATTGTGTGTTCCTCTATCAAGACGCCCAAACTGATGACAAACTGCTGACACAGCGAGTAGTCGACTCGGCTCGGCAACATGGCGCCACCCTACTCTGCCCAACAAAATTTCTCACCGCAGAACGCTGTGACGAAGGCTATCTTGTTACAGTTGCCGAAAATGACGAAATTACCACCCTGAAATGTCGCAGATTGGTCAACGCTGCTGGTCCCTGGGTCAACCGCGTTGCCGAAACTATCGACCCAAAACCACCAACCATTGATGTCGACCTAGTCAAGGGAACCCATATTGAGTTTTCCGAAAAACTCAGCGAAAGATGTTTTTATCTCGAGGCCCAGCAAGACCACCGAGCTGTTTTTGTACTACCCCACAAAGGTGGCACATTACTCGGCACGACGGAGATACTATTCGACGGCAACCCCGATGGAGTGAGCCCAAGCAGCGAGGAAGTTGACTACTTATTAGAGATCGTGCGCTACCAGTTTCCACACTTTAACCACCACCCTATCAACGCCTGGGCAGGCCTCAGAGTCCTGCCGAGCAACGACAAAAGTCCCTTCAACCGCAGCCGTGAAGTGCAATTTGCCGAGGGCGACAATTACCTGGCGGTATATGGCGGCAAGCTCACCGGCTATCGCGCCACAGCAGAAGCGGCGTTGAAAAAGATTTTAAAGTCGATGCGCCTTGAGTCAGAAGCTAACCCAACCGGCAAGCAATCCAGCGTACCCTTCAAGATCATTGACTCATCAAAAGTTAACATTTGA
>JAFMBY010000071.1 GCA_017858135.1 Porticoccaceae bacterium
ACTTTATATTTAGACTTTGTCATAGACGCCAACCAGCTGTCTGCTGAGTGCCAGCAGCTGGCCGTTGGGATGATAAATTTTACCTTCGGTGTGGGCATAGCCGAGATCGGCCTGCACCACCTCACAGTGGTAATAAAGATAATCGCTGGGCGCCAGTGCTTCGCGCGGCTGAATAAATTCAACATTCCAGGTGATCGAGCTGGTCGGTGCCGGCTGTTTTAACAGTGGCATCACGGCCGGCGGCCAGGCGTCGATCAGTGCCAGTATGGCGCTATCGGAAAACACCGCTGGGCAATCCTTAAAACGCATCCAGCCGCTGATTAACGCCTTGTCGCTGCCGCTATAGGGCAGGGCGGTGCTGGTAAAGCGGGTATCCAAATATTGAACAAAGTCGGGCACGATGCCTTTCATAAAGGGCATTTTCATTGCTTCTTGAGGGGTTTTTTCAAATATCATCGGCGGCTGTGTGACGCGCACAGAGGATAGCCGCTGACGGCCAAAGCAGGCGATAACCTGCGTTTTGACAGCGCCATTTTGCAACAGCTGACCTTCAACCTGGACCACCGATTTGCCTTCAGAGAGGATTTTATAGCGCAGTTCGCAGGCTTCACCCTCAGCCGCTGGGCCACAGAAATGGATATTGATGGTGCGCAGATCGCGATCGCTGAGACCGGTCTGGGTTTCGATATAGGTCAGTACCAAGGCTGCCGTCATACCGCCAAAGACGCTGCGCCCCTGAGTCCAGCTGTCATCAACCGTCACCTCATTGGTGACCTTGGCGAGCTCTTCGTAATAAGAATAATTCATTGGGTACCTTAATCAGGGAAAAACAGTCTGGATAAAAATTCTTGCTGTTGCGTTATATAGCAGTGATCAGCGGGTCGAACTATAGCACTGCCGGTGAATTAAATGCGTCAATAGGTGACTACCTGGACAGGCGTTATCGTACTAGTATGGTAGGCTAAATATTAATCCCCTAGCGTGTCACTAACTAGCCATAAGAGCGCAATTGCCATGACCATTCGCTTCACTGAAAGCCTCACCCTTCCCTGCGGGGCGACGATTCCCAATCGCTTTGCCAAAGCCGCCATGACTGAGGGTCTGGCCAATGCCGATGGGGTTCCCGGGCTGGAGTTGGAAACCCTCTACGGACTGTGGAGTGATGGCGGTGCCGGCATGTTGCTGTCGGGCAATATACAGATCGACCGCGACCACCTTGAGCGCCCCGGCAATGTGATTATTGATCGCCCACCCAATGCTGCAATGCACGATGCACTGTCACGCTGGGCCAGCGCCGCAACGCGCAATGGCAACCAGTTCTGGGCGCAGATCAGCCACGCTGGTCGCCAGACGCAGAAAAATATTAACCTCCATCCCAAAGCGCCTTCTGCAGTTAAGGTGGGTTTGCCCGGCGGTCAGTTTGGCCAACCAGTGGCGCTGACGATTGCCGAAATTGAAGAGATTGTACGTCGCTTTGCAGTCTGCGCCGCGGCGGTAAAAGCCGCCGGCTTTACCGGTGTGCAGGTGCATGCAGCACATGGTTATCTGCTGTCTCAGTTTCTCAGTCCGCGCAGCAATCAGCGCACAGATGACTATGGCGGCAGCCTGGCTAATCGCGCCCGCGTATTGCTGCAGGCCGTGGCGGCGGTGCGCGAGGCCGTCGGTGCCGAGTTTCCTCTGGCGGTAAAACTCAATAGTGCCGATTTTCAGAAAGGTGGCTTTGACTTTGCAGAGAGTCTGCAGGTGGTCGAGTGGCTGGAACAGGCCGGTGTCGACCTGATTGAAATATCCGGTGGCACCTATGAACAACCCAAGTTGCTTGGCTTGCAAGGTATGGAGGAGGAAGAGCAACAGCAGGTGGCTGAGTCAACCATGCTGCGCGAGGCCTACTTTGTCGATTTTGCTCTGGCGATGCGCAAGCATGTCTCGGTGCCGCTGATGGTCACCGGCGGTTTTCGTCAGCGTCTGGCCATGCAGCAGGCGCTGGATAGCGGGGGTGCCGACTTGATTGGACTGGGTCGCCCGATGTGTGTGATGACCGACGCGCCGCAGCAGTTAATCGATGGCTTGGACGAGTTGCCGCGCTATGAAAATGCGCTGTCGCTGTTTCCCAGCTGGCTGTCATTTTTACAGGGTTGGAAGCCTCTTCGCGCGATGGCTGGATTTGCCACCCAGTACTGGTTTTACAGTCAGATTGATGCGCTCGGTCGCAGCGGTCGCGCCAATCCCTCACTGAGCGTGATGGCGGCGACCAAGCAGACCATGGCCATGCAGAAAAAATTAACTGCCAAATAGGCGGCGATGACCTTGGCTGCTCAGCTAACAGCCCCGCAGGATTGATTGGCTGGTACGGCAATATCCATTAGTTTGGGGTTGGGCAGTTTCAGTGCTGACATAAGGCTGATATAGGCATGCTGGTCGGCAACTTGCAGTCGCGGGTTGTGCCGTTTTTCTTCGCCGATGCTACTGACCAGCCAACCTTTATAATCGTGGCCCGGGTAGACTGCGGTATTCTCAGGCAACTGCAACAGCCGATTAAACAGGCTTTGATACTGCTGCTCGGCGCTGCCATTTTGGAAGTCAGTGCGGCCGCTGCCACGAATTAATAATGTGTCACCACTAAATAGCATGCCGCCATCTGTTCGTGGCAGATAGAAGCTATAAGAGTCATCAGTGTGCCCTGGCGTGTAAAGAACCTCGAGTTTGATATCGCCAACAGTGAGTTGGTCGCCATCGGCAAAGGTCTCTGAGAGACAGTTGGCGAGCGACTGCGAGCCCATCATGGTGGCACAGCCAGTGCGCTCACGCAGCGCGCCGAGGCCGGTGATGTGATCGGCGTGGGTGTGAGTATCCACGGCCAGTTTCAGGGTCAGGCCGAGTTGTTCGAGTAGCGCCAAATTCTGTTCGGTACTGTCTACTACAGGGTCAATTAAGAGCGCTTCTCTAGTGCGCTCATCGCCAAGCAGGTAACTATAGGTGGACGACTCACGATCGAATAATTGTCTGAAAATCATCTTGTTGCCTCCATTCAGTGTTTTTTAGCGGTCCGGTTATTCCATGGCATTCGCGCCAGCATCATGCCCATGCCACAGGTGTCGGTGACACCAGCAAACACGAGACCGGCCCCGACAAAAGCCGCCAGGCCATAAAATCCCGGGTTGACTAGGGTGCCGAGCGCGACGCCGATTACCACCAGCGATCCAGCAGCAATGCGCACTTGGCGTTCCAGCGACATCACAGTACCGCCACCTTGCTGAATCGTGACGCCGGCACTATTTAAGGCACCAATACCGCCTTCGACCACCACCAATGGGCAATCCAAATCTGCTTGCAGTTGCTCTGCCGCACGCGTCGCGCGCTGGCCGCTGGCACAGAGCAGGTAGAGCGGTTGCTGTGGATTGTGTCCCTGCTGCTGCAGATGGCTTTTTATTTCTTGGCAGTTAAGTGTTTGCAGCGGAAAATGGGCGCAGCCTTCAAGGAACTGGGTATCGACTTCCGCTACCGTGCGCACATCGACAATAGCGGGGCGGGTGTTGCTATTAAGTAATGCTTTAAAGTCGCTGGCGGAGATTGTGTTTATTGAAGTAGTCATACAATGTCTCAAGTAGGGTTAAGGGCAATAAATCGATTTTAAAACGCTGATAATCTTGATCGCGTCATCACCGAGTAAGCTGTAGTAAATGGTCTGTGCCTGACGTCTTGTCTCAACTAACTTTGCATTGCGCAGCGACGCCAGATGTTGAGATAGGGCAGATTGACTGAGATTAGTCATTTTATGCAGCTCGCCGACGCAGAGTTCTCCATTGATCAATGAGCAGAGAATCATCAGCCGATTTTCGTTGCCGAGCTGTTTTAGCATATCCGCTGCCTGTCGTGCGTGCTGCTGAAGCTCAGCAAGATCAGAGGCAGTGACTGTGTTCACGGGTGCTGATGGCATGGGTGTGCTCGTATCAGTATTAAGTTTAGTAAATTCTAATTTAGATTGTTCTAATATACAAGGCCATTTTTTTAGACGCTGAATTGATATCAGTCGAGGCAATTAGAGGTCAGTAGCAGTGGAGATTAGTGGCCAGATCTTGAGGTTATGCATTTTCATTTTTTCGCTGTCGACCAAGAAGCGCACGAGAATAAAGTAGATGTCGAGATCAAAGCGGTCATCCCCGAGGGTGGGTGCGGATGCCGATGGGGTCGAGTCGCAGAGGGTGTGGTTGATCTTGTGCCGCGCATCGGCGACCTGATAGCCGTGATCATAGAGATCTTCGATCAGCGTAAGTTTGGCGATATAGCGCCAGTTGTGAACAATGTGAAAGGCAACCTGCTGCGGTTCTTGCATATCGCGCTCTTCAATCATAATCGCGCCGGGATAGGGCCACATTTTAAGTTGATAATTTTTCAGTGCGGCGCTGACTCGCTGGTTGTACATGCCTGCTTCTTCAGCCCCATGACAGGCGCCAAAGCACTTTTTCAGCTGTGCGCGAAAGCAGGCTTGTTGATTTTGTGCGCCATTGGCTGACTCGAGACCCAACAGTTTGTGGCAGAGAAAATAGTGATCGGCGAGTTTCTCAATTTGCTTGGACGCCTGACGCGGTGAGCGAAACAGACCAAAGCGCTCATCCACGCCATCGGCGTCCAACTCCACCGCTTCGATAACAATGCGCTGATAGCCATTGCGGTCCTCTTCACAGCGATATTGATAGAGTTTTTTGCTTTTGCGCAGGCGTCGGTTATACAGCGGGTACAGCGCTTTGATCTGATTGCTCTCGCGAATCTGTGCGCCGAAGTCACTGGGCGTTTTTTCAAAATCGATATGCGCTAGCTTGCTGTTAATTTGCAAATCTTTGGGATTTTTGTGGTCCTGAGAAAAATGGCTCATCACCCGGTTGCGGATATGCACGCTTTTACCGACATACAGCAGCGTGCCGTTGGCGTCGTAAAAGTAATAGACACCAGCGGACGCCGGCAGCTTTTTAATATCGCTGGCTTTGAGCAGCGGCGGCAGCGCCGGATTTTTTAACAGGCTGATGCAGGTAGAGCTGATCTCTTGCTCCGAGAAAAGGCCAGACGATTTCAGAAAAAAGCGGTAGATCATCTCTGCGTCATCAAGGGCGCGGTGACGATTTTCAATCGGCAGCTGAAAGCGCTTAATGATCTGATCGAGACCGTGACGTTTAAATTGCGGATAGAGGCTGCGGCTAAATTTTACTGAGCACAGCGGCTTGGCGTTGTAGCTGATGCCGATGCGCTCAAATTCATTTTTCAGAAAGCCATAGTCAAAGCGCGCATTGTGCGCGACCAGTGTGCGGTCATTGAGATAAGCCAACAGTGGCTCGGCAACCTGCGCAAAGACCGGTGCACCGCGCAACATACTCGGCGCGATGCCGGTGAGCTTCTGAATAAACGGCGGCAGAGTTGTCTCGGGATCGACAAACGACTGCCAGCGCTCGATCACTTCGCCATGCTCAATCACTAACAGACCGATCTCAATAATCCGGTGATGAGTTGCCTTGCCACCGGTGGTCTCAAGATCGAGCAACACCATCTTTTCGGGGAAGCCCGCCGATAGCGTGGAGATGTCGTTGTCGAGCCAGTTGAGTTGCATAGGGCAGAGTCAGTCGCGTTAGCCAGTAAGGTGAAAAAGTCAGTCTGAATAGGCTATACGACTCGCTGACCGAGGCCAGATCTTTTCACCACCTTGATCTTGCAGTGTAATCAGCGCCGGCTCGGGGCGCTGATTTTTAGCCAAGTACTTTTTAGGGCGCTGCTTTTCAGGGCGCTGCTTTAAAGTAACGATCGCGCAGCTGCAGTGATCGACTGGCCATCGCAATCTGTTCACCGTTAATCATCACCAGTTCCGCTTCACTGGTCATCTCCAGAGGGTCGCCGCCCCACAGCACCAGATTGGCGATGGCGCCGACCTTGATATCAGTACTGACGTTGGCGTTAAACACTGATGTTGGGTTAGTGGTCATGGCCGCGATAGCGCTATTTTTATCCAGTCCATTAGCCACCGCATTGCCCGCTGACTGACGAACCAGATAGGCATTGTGGGTGCTCTGCGATGAGCTCATGCCGGTAAATATCAGGGTGACGCCGGCATCATTGAGCAACTTGGCGTTATCCAGACGTGCGCCGAGACTCTCGTAGCTCTGCGGAAGATTGTAAATCGGATCCATAATCACCGGTACATTGGCGCGGGCGATGTCGTTGGCGACCATCCAGCCCTCCATAACACCACTCAGGATCAATTTAATCGCGTACTCATCGGCCAGTTTCAGTATGTTGCTAATATCACTGGCACGATGCACTTTGACGATTAGCGGCTGTGTGCCTTTGATAATGGGCTCGAGGGCCTGGAGGTCTGCCAGTGACAGTGAGTATTCACGGCGCTGACCGGCCAGGGCGGCATTTTTGTTGGCCGAGAAGTCAATAGCATCGGCGAGATTTTGACGCAGCACAGCCATTGCTGCAGCCCGTGAGTTGCCGGCCAGACTGGCACCGTATTCGCTAAATTCCATGGCCACGGCCACGCTATCGTTGAGTACCCTTGGCGGATTGCCCAGCTCAATCAGTGCTACCTGTCCGGCAAATAATCCACTATTTGACTCTGGCACTGACAGCGCATGGGTCAAACCGTGAATACGGTTGTGCGGAAGCAGTGTTGAATTAGGGTTAAAGGCATCGGCTACTTTTAGTGAGGCGGTAACCTCTGCGTTGTCGGTATAAAAATCCACTGTCTGTCTAATGGCGCTGACTTCAACAGCGCCAAGATGGGTTTCGGCATTGAATAGGCCGGGTGAAATGCTTTTACCACTGCCGTCAATCACGCGGTCAGCGGTCTCGGGAACGGCTTCGCCGAGCGCCGTGATACGACCGTCGACAATATAGATATGGCTCGAGGGCAGGGTCTTTGATCCGCTATAGATATCGACATTTTTAATCAGTATCGACTCGGCGGAGGCATTGGCTGTCAGCAGGCTGAGCAGCAGAAGGCGAGTAAAATATTTCATGGGCGGGACTCCCCGGCAGACAAGATGCCTAGGTTAAAATCACTAGTGGGTTGCACTGACGGGTCGTTGCGGTCAAAGCGCAGCGCACCGTCAATCCATACTTTTTCGGCAAGACTATAGACACTTAATGGGTCGGCGGACCAAAGTACGATATCGGCATTTTTACCGCTTTCCAGTGAGCCAATGCGATCTTCCAGTCCCAGGGAAATGGCGGCGTTCAGTGTTGCCCAGCCAATCGCTTTGGCGCGGCTGATATCCAGCCCCATGCGGCGGCCGGCGCTCATTGCCTTGGCCACTTCCTGATTGAGGCGCTGCACCTGAATCGGATCGTCTGAGTGAATAATGGCACAGGCATTGGCGTAGTCGACCAGTGCGATATTTTCGCGCACCATATCAAAGGCCTCCTGTTTGAAGCCCCACCAGTCTGCCCACATCACACCGCAGATATTTTCTGCCGCCAGCATGGGGGCTGCCTTGTAGCCTTCAACGGCATGGTGAAAGGCGGCGATTTTATAACCGAATTCTTTCGACATATCGATCATCTGCGCCATCTCATCGACTTTGTAGCAGTGGTTGTGAATACGGATCTCGCCGTCGAGCACACCCATCAGGGTTTCCAGGCGCAAATCTCGGATCGGTGGATCAACCTCATCGCCGCTATTGATGTCAGCGACATAGTCATCCCAGGATTTTTTGTACGCGCCGGCTTCAATCCAGGCGCTGCGATAGCCGGCCATATTGCCCATGCGGGTTGATGGCAGCATATCGCGGCTACCGTAGACGCGCTTGGGATTTTCACCGCAGGCCATTTTCAGACTGTAGGGGGCATCGGGAAATTTCATTCCCTGCACAGTGAGCGATGGAATATTTTTCAGCGTTACGCCGCGACCGCCGATCAGGTTGCCGGAACCGGGCAAAATCTGCACCGTGGTGACACCGCCAGCCAAGGCCTTTTCAAAATGCGGGTCCTCTGGCCACACTGAGTGCTCCGCCCACACCTGGGCAGTAACCGGCGAGGTCATCTCATTGCCATCGGAGTGGTTGGAGGTCTCCGGCGCTGGATAAACGCCCATATGCGAGTGCACATCAATCAGCCCGGGTGTCACCCACTTGCCCGTGGCGTCAATAACAGTGGCCCCTTGCGGCACCTGTAGATCGTTGCCAATCGCTGTAATGATGCCGTTTTCGACAACCAGGTCAGTGTTATCGAGCTGCTGATTATTACCCGTTAACAGGTTGCCTCCCTGAATCACCAGTGCTGAAGATACCGGCACCTGATAGGTAGAAGGAAAGGGGTTTTTATTCGGCAGAATCGGTTCGCCCGCAGTTGTACCGGTGTTATCACAACCGGCAAGCAGTACAGCCGTCGCCAGAGCGACAGCATTGAGAGATGGGGAGCGCATATATTGAAAGCCTTATTATTTTTAGGGTCTGGTGTTTAACGAATAAAGTCGTTGAGAACACAGTTTTTTTATCGATCAGTCAGCGACAAAGCCTTTCCAGTTTCTCATGTAGTCAACAAAGGTTTCACTCAGCCCCTCGCTGCGTAAATGCTCTACCGAGACTGGAGTGGCTACTGGCTGAAAATCGCCGTCTGCTTGCATTTGCAGGGGGTAGTCGTGGTGCAAAATAGCCGCGCGCCCGAGCAGCACGAAATCGATATCTGCCGCCATGGCCTGTCGGATCTCTTCCGGTGTGCGCAGTTTGCCGGCGATACCCAGGGCGATATTGCCGCGCTCTAGTTCAGTGAAATAGGACAGCAGTGTGCGGCCTTGAAACGCTTCTTCCTGTGGCTCTTTGAACACGTCCCACAACGACATATCGAGAAAGTCGATTTTGCCGTCGCTGAGAATGGTCTGGGTGAACGCGAGCATATCAGCGAGCTGTACATCAAAGCGCTCCGGTGACAGACGCAGGCCGAGGATAAAGTTGCTGCTGCAACGCGCGCGCACACCGTCGATAATATCGCGAATAATTCGGCCGCGATTGTCCAAACTGCCGCCATATTGATCGTCACGTTGATTGATCGTGCTGCTTAAAAACTGCGCGAGAATATAGCCGTGAGCGCCGTGAATTTCGACCCCCTCAAAACCGGCTTTTTCGGCGCGCTCGGCGGCGACAATAAAGTCTTCGGTGAGCTGCTCTACTTCCGCTGTGGTCATGCCGCGGGCGCCCGTCTCGGCGTTATCGGATGGGCACAGCGGCGTCTGACCAATGAGATCAGCGGGCGAGCGCATGCCGGCGTGATGCAGCTGCACTAGCGCGAGACTATCGTGTTGTTTAATACCGCTGGCAAGCCGGGTGAGACCGTCGAGGTGATGATCGGAAAAAATACCCAACTGTCCCGGGAAGCCCTGTCCTTCAGCTTGCACATGGGCGGCACAGGTCATGGTCAAAGCAAAACCGCCTTGAGCGCGCAGCGTCAGCCAGTGATATTCTTCATCAGACAGCGTACCGTCGACATGACTCTGCGAGTTGGTCAGAGGCGCGAGCACAAAGCGATTTTTCAGCGTTGCGCCACAGTTCAATGTTAAGGGCTGGAAAAGTTTGGTCACAGAAAGGTTGGTCATAAAGAGTTTCTTATTGCTGATTAAATGTATTAACGGCTTGGCTTCAGCTGACACCGTCGGGAAATTCTTCTCTACCATCGGCATGGCGTGCAAAGCGGACTGGCTCGGCGCCATGCACCTGGTCCTGATCGGGCCACGGCCAACCACCAAATTGGGTGCGCTGATAATCTAAAAAGGTTGCCTGCAACTCTTCACGACTGTTCATCACAAAGGGTCCGTGTTGAGCCACTGGCTCGGCAATCGGTTTGCCTTCGAGAATCAGAAGTAGCGATTCTTGCTTGCCATTGCGGAACAGCAGCGTTTTATCAGACATCGCCACCACACCATGACCAGCAGTAAGCGTTTTGCCGCCTATCTCTAGCTGGTCGCCGCGATAAAAATAGATCATGCGATTGAGTCCAGCGCAATGAGCGGGCAGTTGCCACTCTCCCTCGGCTTCGATTTTGACGGTCCAAATATTAACATGATGATCGGCATTGGCAGCCCAAGAATCGGGCGGCGGTGTCAATGCCGCGCTGTCAGCGTAATGGCCGGCAATTAAATCAATGGTGGTTTTGCGCCCGGCATGGTCAGCTATCTCAAGCTGGGGGGTCTGCTCGCGCCAGAACATTTTAAAATGTGGTTCGACCATTTTTGCGCGGCTGGGTAGATTGAGCCAGATCTGAAACAGCTCCATCGGATTGTCATTTTCGGTATTGAGCAGCGGAAACATCTCGGCGTGCTGGACTCCGGCCCCGGCGGTCATCCACTGCGTGTCACCAGCGCCGTAGCGACCAGCAGCGTTTAGCGAATCGGCATGGTCGACAAAACCTTGCTTGACCAGGGTAACGGTTTCAAAACCGCGGTGAGGATGACTGGGAAAACCCGGCACGCGTTCGCCGTGATACATGCGCCAGCCATCTTTGAGGGTAAAGTCCGAGCCAATCTGACGACCTGCCAGCGATGCCTGCGGGCCAAATTCACCATTACTCTTGGGATAGAGATCACGGTGATGGGCGCAGAACAGAAATGGATCTGCGGTTGGCCAATGCAGACCAAGTGCAAAAGTCTGTTGAATGGCATCACTCATAACAGTTGTTTCGCTGTGTTTGGTTGGATTTGTTACTCACCCGGTTTGTAGCGCCGCATGATTTTATCTTTACGCAGCTCTGAGTCAAATAGTGGATCATGCAAAATCTCTGCAACATAGTCTTGTGCTTGATCTGCGTAATGAGGCGATTCTGTGTCCAGTGTCGCCGCGCCGAACTGATGGACGCCACGAATTTTCTGCACGCCCTGAGCGTCCCAAGAAACAAAATAGTAGAGGCCGTCACCGGCGATATTGGTTTGATAACCGTCCTCTTCTAGCCCCGTCGCATAGATCGCGCGCAGGGTGTCTGGACCGCCACCAACAGGCAGGTTGAGGTCACCGCGCACATGGCGATTGACCTCACCCCAAAGGGGATCTATACGGCCAGTGGCGGCTAATAATTTGTCGGCACAGTTATAAAATGCCTCGGCCACATCCGGCGTCGGCTGGCCCTTTTGTTCGGCCAACCACTCGGCACCAATGACACAGGTGGACATGGCCGCACCGCGGTTTTCGATATCAGTAGAGAGATCCCAGTCGTTAATAATCACTTGAGCATCGCGATAGTGCTGGGCTGAAGAGTCAGCTAACGGCAGGTTGATCGCACTCTGCAAGTAATGCACGGCGCGTGAGTTGGGGCTGTACTTTTTGTCATGCTTGATCAGCGAGAACTCGGCTTCAGAGATCGGGCTCAGCTCGGCAAACATCTCCAGGCCGCGCACCGCGCGATTGGTCATGCGGGTAGGGAAACCGTCTTCCGCGCGGTAGTCGGCGGATTTAGGGTTGTCGCCCTCCGCGGTAACAAAAAATGGACTCTGGTTGGCGCTGTGAATAAAACCGGATTTTGGGTTAATCACCTGGGGCAGTTTGTCGAAGGGCATATAGTCTTGCCAAATCAGGCTACTGTCGTCACCGGGTAAGTATTGCGCCCAATCGTACCCAGCGACTCGCACGGGGGTCAGCGAGTTGTGCACAAACATAATATTGCTGTCGCGGTCGGCGTAGACCAGGTTAAAGCTAGCGAAGCTATGAATACGCAGTGCATCGCGCCACTGCTCAAGGTTTTGTGCCTTATTCATGGCCAGCCATTGTTCCACCTGACGCATTTTGCCCATGCCGGCATAGCGCACCGCATAAGTTCCGTGGTCGGTTTGCAATACTGGGCCGTGGGCCGAGCGCAAGCCAAGTTCGGTGGCTGTCCACGGCAGAAAGCCAAACAGTTTGACGTCAATTTCAAGCTCGGTGGCCTCAAGCTCGTGCCATTCACCGTCCATGCGGTAGCGCAGTGGGTCATTGGGGTCGATATCCAGTACATAGATATCCACTAGATCGGGTTTATT
>JAFMBY010000072.1 GCA_017858135.1 Porticoccaceae bacterium
TTTTCCATTATTGCCCATATTGACCATGGCAAATCGACTATTGCAGACCGCTTTATTCAGGTCTGTGGAGGGTTGGCTGAGCGTGAAATGGCCGCTCAGGTTCTCGATTCTATGGATATAGAGCGCGAACGCGGTATTACCATCAAGGCGCAGAGCGTCACGCTGCCCTACACTGCGCAGGATGGCAAAACCTATCAGTTGAACTTTATTGATACGCCGGGACATGTGGATTTTTCCTACGAAGTCTCGCGTTCACTGGCCGCCTGTGAAGGTGCGCTGCTGATCGTTGATGCGGCGCAGGGCGTTGAGGCGCAGTCGGTGGCTAATTGCTACACGGCGATTGCGCAGGGTCTAGAAGTGATCCCAGTCCTCAATAAAATGGATCTGCCGCAGGCCGAGCCAGAAAAAGTCATCAATGAAATTGAAAATATTATCGGTATTGAAGCCACTGATGCAGTGCGTTGCAGTGCCAAGACCGGTGAGGGTATCGCTGAGATACTTGAAGAGCTGGTGCTTAAAGTTCCGCCTCCAGTCGGTGATATCGATGCACCGTTGCAGGCGCTGATTATCGACTCCTGGTTTGATAACTACTTAGGTGTGGTCTCTCTGGTGCGTGTTATGCAGGGTACCTTGACTACCAAGAGCAAGATTATCGCCAAAACCATCGGCAAGGCCCATGTCGTCGACAGTGTTGGTGTGTTCACGCCAAAGCGCAAAGAGACTGGCATCTTAAGTGCCGGTGAAGTGGGCTTCATGGTAGCCGGAATTAAAGATATTTTAGGGGCGCCGGTGGGTGACACCATCACCAATCTGAGTTCCTCTGACATTGAAGCATTACCTGGATTTCAGCGCGTTAAGCCGCAGGTTTATGCCGGCATGTTTCCCGTTGACTCAGACGATTTTGAAGATTTCCGCGAGGCGCTTTCAAAGCTTGCGGTCAATGATGCCTCGCTGTTTTATGAGCCTGAGAGCTCCGATGCCTTGGGCTTTGGCTTTCGCTGTGGATTTCTCGGCATGCTGCATATGGAGATTATCCAAGAGCGTCTCGAGCGTGAGTATGACCTTAATCTGATCACCACTGCACCAACCGTAGTCTATGAAATTCTCACCAGCAGTGGCGATGTGCTGCATATGTCCAACCCTTCTGCGCTCCCTGACCCAGCTCAGATTGATGAGATGCGTGAACCGATTTGTGAAGCCAACATTCTTGTGCCGAAAGATTACGTTGGCAATGTTATCTCGCTGTGTATTGAGAAGCGTGGCGTGCAAAAAGACATGCAGTTTGTCGGTGGCCAAGTATCGATCAGTTATGAGTTACCGATGAGCGAAGTCGTGATGGACTTCTTTGATCGCCTCAAATCTGTCAGTCGCGGATTTGCCTCACTAGACTATAGCTTTGTGCGTTTTCAGGTTGCCTCACTGGTGCGACTGGATGTTTTGATTAACGGCGACCGGGTCGATGCCCTTGCGGCGATTGTTCATCGTGACACCTCCCAGCAAAAAGGCCGCACTTTAGCGGACAAAATGAAAGACCTGATTCCTCGGCAGATGTTTGATGTGGCTATTCAGGCTGCTATCGGCGGTAGTGTGGTGGCCAGAACAACAGTGAAAGCGCTGCGTAAAAACGTCACCGCAAAATGTTATGGTGGTGATGTCTCGCGTAAGAAGAAGCTATTAGAGAAGCAGAAAGCCGGTAAGAAGCGTATGAAACAGGTGGGTAATGTTGAAATTCCACAGGATGCATTCCTCGCCGTTTTGAAGAGTTGATCGGTCTGAGAACTATCAGTCTACTAGGAGAAATATCTCTATGGATCTAAATTTTGAACTTATTTTAACTGTCATTTTTCTGATTTCGGGTCTGTTTTGGTTGCTGAATAAATTGGTTGTTCGGCAAACCGAAGGCGCTGTGGAATTTGTCGCTTCTCTCGCGCCTGTTTTGGGTTTGGTATTAGTGTTGCGCTCTTTTGTTATTGAGCCATTTCAGATTCCGTCATCATCCATGGTGCCGACGCTGAAAGTGGGTGATTTTATTCTGGTGAGTAAGTGGACCTATGGTATAAGACTGCCAGTGTTGCGTAACAAAATTATTGAGATCGATTCACCGCAGCGCGGTGATGTGATGGTGTTTTTTCCGCCTCATGAAGAGCGCTATTTCATCAAGCGCGTGATTGGGTTGCCCGGAGATGAGATTCACGTGCTAGACGGTGTGCTATATATTAATGGCGACAAGATGAGTCAGAAGGTCCTGCAAGATGAGATAGCCGCACCGCGATCAGTGGTGATGACTGAGGATCTTGGTAGCCTAGAGCACGCCATGCAAAGGCGCATGGTGCCGACACGATTGAGCCAAAACTTTACCGCCGTAGTGCCCGAGGGGCATTACTTTATGATGGGTGACAATCGAGACAACTCGAGCGATAGCCGAGTTTGGGGTCCAGTGCCCGAAGAGCGAATCGTTGGTAAAGCCTTTGCGCGCTGGATGTTTTGGGATAAGTTCCTCAGCCTGCCAAGCTTTGATCGGGTTGGTAACATCCAGTAAAGTTGTTCGTCGCGATTGCAGGGAGTAATCGGTTTAGTGGCACGGGAGGGCGGTATGAAAAGCAATAAGCAGTCAGGTAGAACAATTTTGTCGGCGTTTTTGGTGGCCTTTGTAGTTGGATGCTTCTTCACAGTTGTTTTTAAATTAGGCCCCCACTATCTGGACAATAGAATGATTCAGGCCGCATTTAATCAAGTGGGTGAGTCTGATATTGGCGACAAGTCTGATAGCGAGATACGTCGAAAGATTGCAGATTTTTTTACCATTAATAATATTCGCGATATAGATATAACAACAGTCGCCATTGATCGAGAAACATCAGGAACAAGCATCCGTCTAGATTATGAAAGACGTTTTGCAATGTTTGGCAACGTTGATGTCGTGCTTAGATTTAGCAATCAACACCAGAGTACCGAGTGACATCATTAATCAGAGGATAATCCGTGGCGAGCAATGCCAAGCAACTCCAGGACCGCTTACAGTATCAGTTCAGCGATCCGCAGCTTCTCACCCTGGCACTTTCACACCGCAGCTGCGGCAGCAATAATAACGAGCGACTGGAGTTTCTCGGTGACGCCGTCCTTGGCATGACCATTTCTAGCCTGCTGTTTCAACGCTTTCCCGAGGCCCGAGAGGGTGATCTCAGTCGGATCCGCTCACAGATTGTGCGCGCGGAGTCCCTTGCGGAGATTGCTCGAGCTCTGGATTTGGGGCCTGAATTACTGCTCGGTCCCGGCGAAATGAAAAGTGGCGGTCATCGCCGCGACTCGATTCTGGGTGATACTGTTGAAGCGCTGATCGGTGCGGTCTATCTCGATCAGGGGTTAGATGCCGCAGAAGCCTGCATCCATAACTGGTTTCGTGAGCCGTTAAATTTAGTGACTCTGGACATGCCGGTCAAGGATGCAAAAACCAGTCTCCAAGAATGGTTGCAGGCACGTGGAAAACCCTTACCTGAGTATGTGGTTGTAAAAACACAGGGAGAGGATCATAGTCGTCTGTACACCATGAGTTGCAAGATAGCAGCGCTCGACAACGCCGCGCAGGCGACGGCTAGTAGCCGACGCAAAGCAGAGCAGTTGGTTGCCGAAAAACTATTACAAGAACTGGAGATTAAGTAGTGACTGATTCGCCAACTCGCTGTGGCTACGTTGCCATCGTCGGCCGCCCTAATGTCGGTAAGTCTACGCTGCTCAATCACATTTTGGGACAGAAGCTGTGTATCACCTCGCGCAAACCCCAGACCACGAGACATACTTTGTTGGGCATCAAAACGGTAGACGAAACGCAGATTATCTTTGTCGACACGCCGGGCATCCACACTAACCAAGAGCGTGCGATTAATCGTGTTATGAATCGCTCAGCGGCCAGTGTTATCGCCGATGTGGATGTGGTGGTTTTTGTTGTCGATCGTTTTGAGTGGAGTGAGGCCGACGAGTACGTGGCTAAGTATATTTCTAACTACACTGTGCCGGTAATTGTTGCGATCAATAAAGTTGATCTTATAGAAGATAAAGAGGCGTTGCTGCCGCACCTGCAGTTCCTCTCTGAGAAAGTCAAAGCGGCTGATTTGATCCCTCTGTCAGCACTGCGCAAAACCAATTTTGAGCAACTTGAAGAAAAAATTAATGGCTTTATCCCTGAGGCGATGCACATGTTTCCCGATGATCAGATCACTGATCGCAGCGAACGCTTTTTAGCCGCAGAGATGGTGCGCGAGAAAATTATGCGCCAGTTGGGTGCTGAGGTTCCCTATCAGGTCACTGTTGAAATCGAAGAATTTCGCGTTGAGCGCAACGTTACTCATATCGGCGCATTGATTTTGGTCGAGCGAGAGGGACAGAAGAAAATTATTATCGGCAACAAAGGCGAGCGAATTAAGAGCATTGGCCAGCAGGCGCGAGCGGATATGGAAAGCTTGCTAGACTGTAAAGTCATGCTCAAAACCTGGGTTAAAGTTCGCAGCGGCTGGTCTGATGATGAGCGAGCGCTGCGCAGTCTCGGTTATATCGACGAGTAAGCACTGTGCGTATTGAGGCTGAGCAGGGATTTTTATTACACTCGACGCCCTATCGTGACACCAGTTTGCTGGTCGATCTGTACACCGCCAATCACGGTCGTGTCCGCTGTGTGGCCAAGGGCTTTCGCAAGCCCAATAAGCAGGGTATCAACCGCTCTATATTTCCCTACACCGAACACCACTTTAGTTGGCAGGGTCGGGGTGAGCTAAAAACCCTGACCAAGGCCGAGGTTTTGCAGGCACCGGTATTTTTGAAACAAGAGTGCTTATTCACTGGGCTCTATATCAATGAACTGTTTTATCGATTGCTCCAAGAGCAAGATATTCATCAATATCTCTATCAGCAATACCATCAGTTTATGGCCACGCTGCGCGCCGATAAGCCCAGTGAGATTCAATTGCGTCAATTGGAAATAACCCTGCTTGAAGAGCTTGGGTATGGTCTGGTGTTGGATTGTGAGGCGCAGACTGGTGCGCCCCTAGACCCTACCAAATACTACCAGTATATTCCTGAGCAGGGTCTGCTGCAGTCGATTAATCAGCGCCACGCGTCACCGGGGAGTTACCCGGGTGACGATCTAGTTAATATTGCCTGTGGTGAATTTTCTCGGGGCACTGCACAGAGAACCGCCAAGCAGTTGCTGCGCAGTGTTATCGACTTTTATCTCGGCGGCAGGCAGTTACACAGTCGCGAGCTGTATCGCCAGCATCTGCTGTCCCAGAGTTTGGTATAGAATGATGATAATCGTGGTGTACAAAAGGACATGAGATGATCATAGCAATCGGTACAGACATAGTTGAAATTTCACGCATTGCTGAGGTTTTACAGCGTCAAGGTGAGCGCTTTGTCGAGCGTATTCTCTGCGCCAGTGAGAAAGAGTTATATGAAGCCCACAGCAATGGCGTTGCATTTTTTGCCAAGCGCTTTGCGGCAAAAGAGGCAATTTCCAAAGCGCTGGGTACCGGCATCGGTCACGGCGTCAGCTTTCAGGATATGGTCATCAGCAATGATGATAAGGGCGCGCCTTATGTCGACCTGTTTGGCGGAGCTGCCGAGGTGATGAAAAGTCGAGGTGCCAAACGGATCCTGATTAGCTTGTCCGATGAACGCGAATATGCACTAGCCTACGCGGTGCTCTCCGAGTAATTTAGCCGGTGTTTTTTCGGCGAGTGATATGCAAAACAATTATGAGTTATAACAGTCTCGCAGAGGCGGCAGGACAGCTGTTCAGGCACAATAACCTCCTCTATATTTAAATACTTCATTAAAGAGTAACAAGCATGCAGTACCCAACTATTGATCAGTGCATCGGTAATACTCGATTGGTGCGTCTGCAGCGTATGCCTGGCAATACCTCAAATACGATTCTCGCGAAACTCGAGGGTGACAATCCAGCCGGCTCTGTCAAAGATCGTCCGGCGCTGAGCATGATAAAAAACGCTCAGGCGCGCGGCGAGATTAAACCTGGTGATCGTCTGATTGAGGCCACCAGTGGCAATACCGGAATCGCACTGGCCATGGTTGCGGCGATGATGGGTTACCGCATGACCTTGATTATGCCGGCCAATGCCACAGATGAACGAAAATGGGCGATGACGGCCTATGGTGCTGAACTGATTGAAGTGAGTAAAGAGGAGGGCATGGAGGGGGCTCGCGATCTAGCTCGGCAGATGCAAGAGCAAGGGTTGGGGCTGGTGTTGGATCAATTTAATAATCCGGATAATCCACTTTCGCATTATCAGGGTACCGGCCCTGAAATCTGGCGTGATACCGGCGGCGAGGTAACCCACTTTGTCAGTTCAATGGGCACCACAGGAACCATAATGGGTACCTCCGCCTATTTAAAAGAGCAAAATCCAGATATTCAAATCGTCGGTCTACAACCCCAAGAGGGCGCATCGATTCCCGGTATTCGACGCTGGCCGAAAGCCTATATGCCGAGTATTTTTGATTCTGCCAAGGTTGATCAGATTATGCAGCTATCTCAGCATCAAGCTGAGCAGACGATGCGTCGATTGGCTGCCGAGGAAGGTATCTTTTGTGGCGTCTCTGCCGGCGGCTCTGTCTCTGCTGCATTAGAAATTAGCCAACAGGTGGAAAATGCGGTTATCGTTGCTATTATCTGCGACAGAGGTGATCGTTATCTCTCCTCTGGGATCTATGGATAACGATTTGTAGTAGCAAAAACAGGCAGGCGCAGCGAGCAAAGGGCCAGTAACCTCATGTAGAAGGCACAGCGCTGTTACTCGAGGTCAAGGCAATGGTCAAAGTTCGTCAATATCATCCACAGGATGACGCCGATCAGGTTGATATTCACGCTTGGGTAGCGGAGTTTATTCAACGTCATGCGATTGCCGAAAATGAAGCCGCTGCCTTTATTCATGCCTGCGCATTCGCCAGCGATGCCCTCACTCAGGAGTTTGATCCCGACACACTGTGGAGTCCTGCTGCGGGCTGTCTGCAAACCGGTTTGGAAATGGCAGAAATTCTCACCGAGCTCTCTCTTGATACGGCGGCTATCCAGTCAGCCATACTGTACCGTGCTGTTCGCGAAGGCCGCATATCTCTGGACAAAGTACGCCGCGAGTTCGGTAGTGAGGTTGCCCGTCTAATCGATAACGTTCTGCGCATGGCCGTCATAAGCACTTTGCGCAATGTTCAAAGCCGCTCAGTGTTTGGTCATGTAGCCGGTCAGCAGGCGCATAAAACCCGTGAAATGTTAGTTTCGATTATCGACGATATTCGCGTACCTCTGATCAAAATTGCCGAGCGGACCTGTGCCATTCGTGCGCTTAAAAATGCCAGTTCGGATAAACAGATACGTGTCGCACGAGAAGTCGTTGATGTCTACGCGCCACTTGCTCATCGTCTAGGGTTGGGCAATCTTAAGTGGGAACTCGAAGATCTCGCATTCCGTTATCTGCAACCCCGCGACTACGCCGCCATCGCCAGCCTGCTTGCTGAAAAGCGTCGCGATCGTCAAGCCTACATTGCCGAGACAATTGGTCAGGTTGAAGAGCAATTAAAGACGCTTAATATACAGGGTGAAGTCAGTGGTCGTCCGAAGCATATTTATTCGATCTGGTTGAAAATGCAACGTAAGAATCTGAGTTTCTCCGAGGTGTATGATATTCGCGCGCTGCGTGTATTGGTGCCGAGCGTCGCGGACTGCTATGCCATGTTAGGCTGGCTGCACAACCGCTGGGAAAACATCCCCAGTGAATACGACGACTATATAGCTGCGCCAAAAGAAAATGGCTACCGCTCTCTGCACACGGCGGTGATAGGGCCCGAAGGAAAAATTCTTGAAATTCAGCTTCGCACTTTCGATATGCACAGTGCCGCCGAACTCGGCGTGTGTGCGCACTGGCGCTACAAGGGCAGTGACACCAAGAGCGCAGACAAAAGCTACGAAGAAAAAATTGAGTGGTTGCGCCATGTTTTAGAGTGGTCGAAGGAGATCGAGAGTCAAGATTCAGCGTCTCACTCTCAGCAGACAGTCAGTGACGATCGTATCTATGTGTTTACCCCTGAGGGCCATGTGGTGGATCTGCCGGTCGGTGCTACGCCACTGGATTTTGCTTATTACGTGCACACTGATCTGGGGCACCGTTGTCGCGGCGCAAAAGTCAATAACCGAATAGTTCCTCTTAACAGTGCATTACACACTGCGGATCAGGTCAGTATTATCACCACTCGCCAGGGTGAGCCCTCCCGTGACTGGCTGTCAGCCTCCATCGGTTATTTGAAAACCAGCAGAGCTAGAAGCAAAGTACAGCACTGGTTTCGCAAACAAAATCAGCAGCACAATCAGATTGAGGGCAAAAAACTTCTCGATCGCCAATTAACACAGCTAAGTATGCTGGATATTGATCTCGAGAAAGCCGCTCAGCGCTTTAATAAGCAGGGAGCGGCCGGTTTATATGCTGCCATTGGCGCCGGTGATATAGGCGTCGAGCAAGTGATCAACTCAGTACAGGGCCGTCAGAGTAAAACCAAAAATATTGACAATATTGTTGCTCAAGAGCCATCTACAGCGCAGCGCTTTGAATCCTCCGATGTTTATATTCATGGCGTCGGCAACCTACTTACTCAGATGGCCAGATGTTGCCGCCCACTGCCCGGCGATAGCATCGGCGGTTATATTACTCAGGGGCGAGGAATTTCCATTCATCGTCAAGATTGCGGCAATTTTTTGCGTTTGCAAGGCGCCGATGCACAGCGCATTATTAAAGTTGAGTGGGGTGGACAGCCACAGCAAAGCTACCGAGTAAAAATAGTTCTCGATACCTATGATCGAAATGGCCTGCTTTTTGACATTACCAAAACGGTCGATCGCCTCGGTTTGCATATTGCTTCAATGCAAACTGATGAAAAGACTAGTCGAAAAAAGACCATGAACAGTTCACATATTTTTCTTACCCTAGATGTGCCCAGTCTCGACCAGCTGAGTGCAGTATTATCACAGTTAAACCAAATCCCTAATGTCGTAGCGGCACGACGCGTAACAGATTAGTCCCGCTCGATCACAACAAGGTTTTTACCAATGGCTAGACACTACACAGTCGATGATCTGCTCTATTTAATGCAGCGACTGCGAGACCCCGAAACAGGCTGTCCCTGGGATCTAAAGCAGTCCTTTAATAGTATTGCCAAGCACACTCTCGAAGAAGTCTACGAGGTGATCGATAGTATCGAACATAATAATTTGCCGCATTTGGGCGAAGAGTTAGGCGATTTATTATTTCAAATTATTTTTTACAGTCAGCTTGGCGCTGAACAGGATATTTTTGATTTCGATAGTGTTGTTCACGGGTTGGTTGAAAAACTTGTACGTCGCCATCCGCATGTGTTTCCCCAGGGAACACTGGAAAGCAAGATTGATCCGCGATGCAGAGCCGATGGTGCGGCAGAGGAAATGCGCATAAAGAAAGTCTGGGAAAAGCTTAAAGCGGAGGAGCGAGCAGAGAAAGGCGTAGGTAAGACTCTCGATGATATTCCTCTGGCGATACCTGCATTAAGTCGTGCCCACAAACTACAAAAAAGGGCGGCTACAAAGGGCTTTGATTGGCAGCACAGTGATCAGGTGGTAGCAGTGGTTCGAGAGGAACTAAAAGAGCTGGAGGCAGAGATTGCGGTTAATAATAGTGCGGCAATAGAGGATGAGCTTGGTGATCTCTTGTTTAGCTGCGTTAATCTAGCTCGGCATCTTTCGGTCGATCCCGAGCAAGCCTTGCGCAAAGCTAATCATAAATTTCAGCGGCGCTTTGAAGCAATGGAGAATCTGGCAGCACGTTCTGGCAGTGACTTTTCTCTTTTATCCACAGAGCAAATGGAAGTTTTATGGGCTGAGGTTAAGTTGTCAGAATAACCATCGAAAATATTAATTATCGGTTGCCGTGCCAGAACTGCGCTTGTCTGGCTAATTCAATCGGTGTATTGTGAGCGACCTTTTCGGGACAGCAGGTGGTCCACAGCACTGTCTAAACAGAGTCTGAAAGAGTCTGAAAGTGTCTGCAACCTAGAACTTCAGTCATCTGCATAAGTTCCCATGTCATTAGTTTAAGTGTTAGAGGATTCGTATTGATGAGAGTTATTTTGTTAGGACCTCCCGGTGCCGGTAAAGGTACGCAAGCACAATTTATCACTGAGAAATATAACATTCCGCAAATTTCTACAGGCGATATGTTAAGAAGCGCTGTCAAAGCGGGCAGTGATCTGGGACTTAAGGTAAAGGACATTATGGCGTCTGGCGGGCTGGTTTCTGATGACATTATTATCGCCTTGGTCAAAGAGCGCATTCAGCAGCCCGATTGTGCTGGCGGTTTTCTCTTCGATGGCTTCCCGCGCACTATTCCGCAGGCTCAAGCATTGGTTGATGCTGGTGTGCCGATTGAACATGTCGTTGAAATTAGCGTCGACGATGAGCAAATTGTCGCACGCCTCAGCGGTCGTCGTGTGCATGAAGACTCGGGGCGTGTTTATCATATTGAACATAATCCACCAAAAACCCGAGGCCTTGATGATGAAACGCAAGAGCCATTGATACAGCGTCCAGACGATACAGAAGAGACTGTGCGCAACCGTCTTAATATTTATCACAGCCAAACCAAGCCGCTGGTGGAATTTTATCAAGGTTTGGCGGCGACTGAATCGAATGCGCTGACGTTTTCAACGGTTAATGGTCTCGGTGGTCTTGAAGACGTACAGGCTAGGTTGGTCTCCGCACTCACTTAAATATCTAATCAAGCAGTGTCAGAAAGCACTGCTTGAAAAATTAAAATCTCTAAATTCTCTTCAAATTTTCATTAAAAACGCTATTTTTCTACAAAAGTAGTGTTTTAATTGGAAAATTAAATCACAACTGCTTACACTTCGCGCCATAGGCGCACTACTGTCTTTTAAATGTGGAAGTAATACTTGTCTTTATTTACGTGAGGAACGCATAAATGAAAAGTCCAGCAAAGAAAAAAGTCTCTAAAGCAAAAGGGAAAGTTCAAATTTCACCGCTTCAAAGTGCTCAGCAGCTTGTTGATTCCGTTAAAAAACAGGTCGCAGCTCACAACAAAAAACATATGGCTGTGGTGACCAAGGTAAATAAAGCCAAAGCAAAGATTGCAGTCAAGGCGACCGCTGCTGCCAAATCCGGCCTGGCGGCAGCTCGTCAACAAGCTTCTGCCAGTCGCAAGCAGGCTGCTGCATTGCGCGATAGCATGCGTTCTGCAAAGGTTGAGCTGAAAGCGGCTCAGGTTAAACAAAAGCTGGTTGCTGCTGAAGCGGCTGCTAAAGCGGCGGTTTTAAAAGCTGAAGCACGACTACAGGCGGCTCAGGACGCTGATCTTGCGGCTGCAGTTAAACGCTTTGAAAAGCGTTGGTTGAAAGCGCGCGCTCAAGTGACCTCCAAGAAAATGAAAGCGGCAGAAAAGAAAGCAGCGCTTAAAATCAAAGCGGCTGAAAAAGCTGTTGTCGCAAAGCTTAAAGCTGCAGCGAAAAAAGGCGCATCTAAAGGCACATCCACTAAGAAAGCTGCGGTTAAGAAAGTGATTGCCAAAAAGCCAGTCGCGAAAAAACCAGTCGCTAAGAAAGCTGTTGCTAAAAAGCCGGCGATTAAAAAGGTAGCTGCTAAAAAACCAGCCGCCAAAAAGCCTGTAGCTAAAAAAGCGGTTGCCAAAAAAGCCGCTGCCAAAAAATCAGCGGTTAAAAAAGTAGTTGCCAAGAAAGCCGTTGCCAAAAAACCAGCCGCTAAAAAAATGGTCGCCAAGAAGGCCGTAGCCAAAAAACCAGCTGTTAAGAAAGTGGTGGCTAAGAAAGCCG
>JAFMBY010000073.1 GCA_017858135.1 Porticoccaceae bacterium
GCGGCAAAACGTCCGGCAAGTTGTTTATTGCCAGCGCCCCAATTGCGACCGACCATGGCAGTGGTGCCACTGCACAGTCCCATCATGATCGCATGCAAAACAAAATACAGTCGTTGTCCGGTGGTCACTGCTGCGACGGCATCGGTGCCCATGCTGCCGGCAATTTTTAAAAACGCGACGCCCATCAGCATATAGATAATATTGCTGATCATGGTTGGCCAGGTGAGACGCCAGATATTGAGAGTTGAGGCAGGTTGCATGTCGCGCTATGGTACCATTCGGCAGCGAATTGCAGGTAGGAGTTTTAGGCTGAAAAAGCAATGTGAGATGGATATGGGCGATCAGGGAAAGATTAAACTGCACCCCAGTTGGTGCGAGGTGCTGGGGGCGGAGTTCGAGCAACCCTATATGGCAAATTTGCGCGAATTTCTAGTGCGCGAGAAAGCCGCAGGCAAAGTCATTTATCCGCCGTGTTCGCAATGGTTCAGCGCCTTTAATACCACACCTTTTGATCAGGTCCGGGTGGTTATTCTTGGTCAGGATCCCTATCACGGCGTCGATCAGGCTCATGGCCTCTGCTTCTCGGTATTGCCTGGTGTTAAGGTGCCACCCTCGCTGGCTAATATCTATAAAGAACTGCAGCATGATTTGGCTATTATGCCGCCCAATCATGGCTGCCTGACCAGTTGGGCAAGGCAGGGGGTGTTATTGCTCAATGCCACTCTGACGGTTGAGCAGGGCAATGCCGGTGCTCATCAGGGCAAAGGGTGGGAGCAGTTTACTGATCGAGCGATCGGGGCTTTGAATGACCAGCGCGAGGGTGTCGTGTTCCTGTTGTGGGGCAGTTATGCGCAGAAAAAAGGTGCCTTTATCGACCCGTCTCGCCATCTGGTATTGAAGTCTGTGCACCCGTCACCACTTTCCGCCTACCGCGGGTTTTTCGGCTGCAAACATTTCTCTGCGGCCAATCACTATTTGCAACAGCAGGGTCACGAGCTGATTGATTGGCAATTGCCCCGAGAGCAAGATATTGAACATTAAACGGTTAAATTAGGAGAACAGTAGTTGGCAACAAAATCCTGGCAGACGCCAAAAAACCTGCTGATAGTTATGTCAGTCGCCATGACGCTGGCATTCGCCACCTGGATGGCCCTGTTGAATAATTTTGTCGTTGAGCGAGCAGCATTTAGCGGTGCCGAAATCGGTATGCTGCAGAGTATTCGTGAGATTCCTGGGTTTTTAGCCTTCACTGCGGTACTGGTTTTGCTGATTTTAAAAGAGCAAACGTTTGCCTATCTATCACTGGCGCTGCTCGGTATTGGCGTTGCAATAACCGGATATTTCCCCTCAATTATGGGGCTCTATTTATCGACCTTTCTGATGTCTGTAGGCTTTCATTATTACGAGACGATAAAACAGTCGCTGTCGCTGCAGTGGTTGAGTATTGACGAAGCGCCGGCAATGCTTGGCCGTTTAATTGCGGTCAGTTCGATGGCGTCGCTGGTTACCTATGCCTTTCTGTGGCTGGCTGAAGGTTATTTAGGGTTCAGTTATCAAGTTATCTATTTAGTCGGTGGTGGTGGTTGTCTGCTACTGACGCTATTTATGTGGCTCGGCTTTCCGCGATTTCAGAGCAAGACGCCGCAGCGCAAGCATCTGCTAATGCGCAAGCGCTATTGGTTGTATTATGCCCTGACCTTTATGGGGGGTGCGCGGCGGCAAATATTTACTGTCTTTGCGGGCTTTTTAATGGTTGAAAAATTTGGCTACAGCGTGAGTAATATTGCCGCGCTATTTATTGTCAATCATCTATTTAATTGGGCCTTTGCTGGTCGCATCGGGGCGCTGGTGGGGCGCATTGGCGAGCGGCGTGCGCTGACGTTTGAGTATTGCGGACTGTTCTGTGTTTTTACTGCCTATGCCTTTGTCGATAATGCGAGCTGGGCGGCGGCGCTCTATGTGGCGGATCACCTGTTTTTCTCGCTGGCCATTGCGATCAAAACGTACTTTCAAAAAATCGCTGACCCGGCCGATATGGCATCAACTGCTGGCGTTGCCTTCACCATCAACCATATTGCGGCGGTGATTATCCCAGCGCTGTTTGGTCTGGTTTGGCTGGTGTCGCCAATGCTGGTGTTTTTAATGGGCTCGGTGATGGCTTTGATAAGTTTGCTATTAGCGCAGAATATTCCATTGGCGCCTAGAGCCGGCAACGAAGTGGTTGTGGGTAAAGTAGTTTATGCTGACTCAGCAGCTACCGGGTAATCAGTGGCGGCTTTTTGGCTTTGCGGCGCAACCAATTAAGACCGCTAAGAATTGCAGGTGTCTTCACAATTTTGCGTTCCAACTGAAACTTGCCCGGGTAGTCGATCAGCAGTGCACCCATCACCAGGGTTAGAATTCCCTGGCCCGGTAAAAAAAGCATTAGGATGCCGGCCAGTATCAAGCCATAACCGATCATGTTCTTGCCGATTAACGTCAGTAGACGAACTGCCGGGTGTTGGTCTTTCCACTGTGTAGGCTGACGTTTATCGGGCAAAAAATAATCTTCGGGAATCTGTGCAACCAACCACGGCAGGGATAACAGACTGAGGATAAATACAATCAGCGATGCGATGCCGGCCCAGACCAGCAGTTGCTGATGATCACCTACCCCGACCAATAAACTGTTCACGGACTGATTGGAATCTCATAGGGCAGAGGCAGATGAGAGACTTTTTCCGGCGCTTGGTCGCCGATCTGTATCTCGTCACAATCGCTGTATTTATCAGCCAGTACTGCGAGTATTTCAATATTGGATTCATCTGTTCGGGCAGCGCTGGCAACATTGCCAATACTCTTGCCCTGATTATCTTTAATGTCATCCCCGGGAGTGGGCAATGAGTCGGTCGGGACTTTGATGTGGTGCATGCGCCGTTTTACTGCACCACGGTAGTGGGCGCGCGCGATGATCTCTTGACCTGTGTAGCAGCCCTTTTTAAAGCTGATATAACCCAGTGCATCAAGGTTGAGCATCTGAGGAATAAACATTTCGCTGGTCTCATTAACGACCTCTGCTCTACCTGTGCGCAATCGCTCAAGGTCGGATGTATTCGCCTCGTCGCTGACAGTTTGTCCGCTGATCTCACTGATCTCAGTTTTGAAAAACACGGCGTATTTCTTCAGGCTGGCGATGGCAGTGTCGAGGATCGATGGATGGACTTCTAGGATAATATTGTCATCTCCATCGCAGCGCGCTGTAAACAGAAAAACAATGCGCCCTTTGGGCGTGCAGTGGGCACCATTAATGCTGTTTGATTCGCTGAGGCTATCCATGTCACAGGTGACCTGGCCCTGCAAAAATTTGCGGCTGTCGGGACCCGATAGCTTGATGTAGCCTCTCGGAGCCGATCTGTTAGCAGAGCCGGCACTAAAAGAAGTTTGCTGAGTCATGGCCAATCCTTTGTCGACGGTTTAGGTTATTCGCTGATTGTCTCTTATAATGCGGCTTTAACACAATTATTGATTACCTATGAATAAAAACCGTCTGCGCTGGGCCTGTCGCCGCGGCATGTTAGAGCTCGATCTGATTCTTGAGCCATTTGTTGAAGACTCCTACGAATTGTTGGAAGAAGCTGATCAATTGCGCTTCGAGGTTTTGCTCGAGTGCGAGGACCAGTCTCTATTTATGTGGCTGATGAAGCGTCAGGCGCCGGATAATCCCGATATGCAAAGGATAGTGCAGATCATCCATGAGTCTCGTTCCCAAGTCGGCTGAATTTCATCTCAGTCGGTCAACCTATTATCTGATTGCTCGACTACTTTTGGTCGCCTTAGCTGCTGCGTTGATCATCGCTCTGCCGCTAATGGCTTGGGCGCGGGTTGTGGGGTTGTTGTGTCTCTGCGTAGCCGCCTCCTGGTTTATTGTCGATTACCGCTTTCAGCGTCCTGAGAGATTGCTTCTGCTCGATGGTGCCACAGATCGCTGGCGGCTGCTCTCGGCAGCAGGCCCTCATGCAAGGCTGACTCAGGAAGCGGCTGCAGTGGAGTTGCAGCTCGCCCCGAACCAGTTTGTTACTCGTCATTTGGTGATTGTTTACTTTCGAACTGAACAGGGTAAATCGATCGTCAGAGTGCTTCCCAGCGATAGCCTGTCGCCGCAAGAGCACAGATTATTGCGCAGGCTATTGATAGACCGATCTAGTAATAGACCGATCTAGTAATAGACCGATTTAGTCGTCAAGGCTAGTTGAGGTTGATAATCACATCTTGCCCGGCAAAATTGATCGGCACAAGAATTGTATCTTTGGCGATCGCTGACGGCTCCGGGTAGTCGAGCGTATAATGCAGGCCGCGGCTCTCTCTGCGCTGCAGGGCGCAGCGGATAATCAATTCAGCGACAGTAGCAAGATTGCGCAGCTCAAGTAGATCACGGCCCACTTTATAGTTACTGTAGTATTCCTGAATCTCTCTTTGCAGTAATTTTATTCGATGCTGAGCGCGCTGTAGGCGTTTGTCCGTGCGCACAATGCCGACATAGTCCCACATAAAGCGTCGCAACTCATCCCAGTTATGCGAGATCACCACATCTTCATCAGAGAACGCCACCTGAGATTCGTCCCATGCACGGATAAAGTCCGGCTCAGGAATCTGCTGATTAACCAGATTGATTTCATTAGCTGCGGCGTGGGCATAAACCAAACACTCAAGCAGTGAGTTGCTAGCCATACGATTGGCACCGTGTAAGCCGGTGAACGCGCTCTCGCCAATGGCATAGAGATTGAGTAGATCCGTCTGCCCTTTGGTGTTGACGACAATTCCGCCGCAGGTGTAGTGGGCCGCGGGCACTATGGGAATCGGGGTGGTTGTTATGTCGATACCAAATTCCAAGCAGCGTTTGTAAACCGTGGGGAAGTGCTCGGTAATAAACTCGGCGGGCTTGTGGCTGATATCTAAATACAGGCAGTCACTGCCGAGCCTCTTCATTTCATGATCAATTGCCCGCGCCACTACATCACGCGGGGCCAGCTCTGCATCGGGATGGAACGTATGCATAAAAGGTGAGCCATCAGGCAGTTTAAGCACCGCGCCCTCACCTCGTAGTGCCTCGGTGATTAAAAACGATTTCGCCTTTGGATGATAAAGGCAGGTCGGATGAAACTGATTAAACTCAAGATTGCCAACACGACAGCCGCGTCGCCATGCCATGGCGATACCATCGCCGCTAGCGCCGTCTGGATTGCTGGTGTAAAGGTAGGTTTTGCTGGCTCCGCCAGAAGCGAGAACGACGCTCTTGGCTTGAAAAAGCTCAACTTCATCGCTATTGATATCGAGAATGTAGGCGCCGGTACAGCGAATTTTGCGGGAACTTCTATCTGCCTGAGTGACCAGATCGACGGCGCAATGGTGTTCGAAGATATGAATATTAGTTGCCGCCAAAGCTTGATCAACCAATGTGCTGGTAATTTCTTTGCCGGTAGCATCGGCGGTGTGCAAGATGCGACGATGGCTGTGACCGCCTTCCTGAGTGAGATGATAACTTGTGTTGTCGTCTTCGCGGGTGAAGTCTACGCCTTGATCAATCAGCCACTTTACGGCGCCGGGTCCGTTTTCGACGACAAAGCGCACAGCATCCTCATGACACAAGCCGGCGCCTGCTACCAAGGTATCTGCTATATGGGCTTCCGCGCTGTCGTTCTTGTCAAATACCGCGGCAATACCTCCCTGAGCGAGCCATGAGGCGCCACCCTGAAGCGAGGATTTACTGATTAGCGCCACGCGCAAATTCGAGTCTATTTGCAGTGCAACAGTGAGGCCAGCGGCGCCGCTGCCAATAATCAGCACATCATATAAGTGAGTTTGTTTCATCAGACGGTCACAATAGTGTAGAACGGCATGATAATATAAGCCCCATATGCAAGCTAACTAATTTGTTACTTGTCAATCACTCTAGGTTTTATGTTAAATTTTGAGCGTGACGAACTACGGTAACCTAGATTGTTAAGATAAATGGATTGCTAGATGATAGATCAGAAAACAGAGCCAACCGACCATCAGTTAGTTATCAGGGTGCAGAAAGGGGATAAGCGCGCGTTTGATCTATTGGTTCTCAAGTATCAGTACAAAGTACATGCCATCGTGGCACGCTTTATTCGCGACAGCGATGAGGTCAGAGACGTCGTGCAAGAGGCATTCATCAAAGCTTATCGGGCGCTGCCCAAATTTCGCGGAGACAGCCAGTTCTATACGTGGCTCTACCGCATTGCCGTCAATACAGCGAAAAATTATTTGGTGGCTCGCAGTCGGAGACCGCCATCCTCAGATGTTGATCTCGCCGATGCGGAATATTATTCTGGCAGCGACCAACTCAAAGATGTCAGCTCCCCAGAGAATCAATTATTTCGTGATGAACTTGAAGCTGTGATCAACCAAGCTATTGTTGAGTTACCGGAAGATTTACGCACTGCAGTGACATTGCGCGAGTATGAAGGGTTGAGTTATGAAGATATTGCCGCGGTAATGGACTGCCCTGTAGGGACCATAAGATCACGTATTTTTCGTGGTAGAGAGTCGATTGATGCAAGAGTTTTAGAATTAATTGAAGGTGTGTAAGAAATTGATGAACCTTTTGAAAATATACGGGTCTTACCCACACGATTTACATAACAGCAATAGCCTAACGTCAATCAAATTTCGCGTTTACGAGGTATTTTAATGAGCGATCACAAAGAACGCTTAGATCAATCACTCTCCGCCTTTATGGATGGAGAGGCAAGCGATATGGAAATGCACCGTCTTCTCAAAGAAGTCTCTGAAGATACTGAATTGCGCAACAAATGGAAACGCTACCACATGGCCTCATCAGCCCTCAAAGGCGATCCGGCTATTGCATCAATTGATTATTCATCAGCCATCGCGGCAGCTATTGAGCAAGAGCCAGCTCATAGGCAGGGAGGCCTTGCCGTCTTTGCCGGATCCGCGGGGCGTTTCGCTATTGCTGCTTCAGTGGCGCTGGTGGCCGTATTCGGCGTGCAGCAGCTCAACAGTCCTCTGGATACTGTCAGTGATGTTTCCGAGTTCGCTGGTGTTGAGCAGATGGACGAAGAAAATACCGGTCCAGCGATTCAATTTCCATCTGGCTTCCAGCCTATTATCAATGCCAGAACGGTCAGTGCCGGTGGTAACAATAAAAGGTCGCAGTACGTCACGCCGGTCATTGAGGTTCGCCAGCAAGTGAAGCAAAAATACTCCGAAACTGAACTGCGTGCTTACATGAATGACATCATGGTCAAGCACTCCAATCACGCGGTGTTAAACAGTAATCAGGGCATGTTGCCATTTGCTCGATTAAATGATGGTGAGGCAGCAACCGAGAAGGAATAAACAGCGACAATGGTTTCAAGCTTAACCGTAAAATCAATCAAATTGGCGGCTCTATTAGCCGCCGTTTTGCTGCATGGGACCCTGTTCGCCGGGACCATGGAGTCGGCTCATGACCTGATGGCGAGAATGGCCAAAGCGTCCAGAGAACTGAACTATCAGGGCCTGTTCACCTATGAGTACCGAGGTAATTTAACCAGCGTAAAAGTGATGCACGGGGTTCGTGATGGTCAGACCTTTGAGCATATTTTACATATGGATGGCGCCCAGCGTGAGGCTGTCCGTCGCACCGACAATGTCGATTGTCTGCGGACTGGGGATATGTTGTTGCGCGGCAATGCCTATAAAATCAACAACGACAATTACGCTCGCCTAGAAGACTTCTATGAGTTCCATATCAAAGGCGATGGGCGTATTGCCAATCGTCAAGTTACGATGGTCCATGTGTTGCCAAAAGACAAGCACCGCTATGGTTATGTTGTCGCCATCGATAAAGAATCCGGTCTATTACTGCAGTCAGTGTTGATGAGCCATACCGGTAAGCCACTTGAGCGCTTCCAGTTTGTTGAAATTGTGGTTGGCGCTTCACTGTCGGAAATGGGCTTCGATGAAGAGGCGGAAGACTTTGCTGGTGTGGCTGTAGATCAAGTTGACTGTTTAGAGGCAAATCGACAGGTTACCTCTTCGCCATCGATGTGGCGCGCGCAGTGGCTTCCGCCAGGCTTCGTTATCGCCTCGCATCGAGCAGCAGATGAAAATGGCCAGGAGTCGATGATGTTTACCGATGGTCTGGCGGTTTTTTCGGTGTTTATAGATCCTGATAAGGGACGTTCGCTGCCGTCCATAGATGCCAATCTAGGCGCGACGGTGGCTGTTTTAACCAAGGCTGACATCAACAACCAAGAGTATGCAATCTGTGTTGTTGGTGAAATACCTCGAGCAACGGCAAATCAAATTGCCAGCGCAATCTCTTTGTCGCCCTAGTGAGCTATCGCTAATATGATTTTTGAAACGGGCGTTGTTGTTGCAATTGAGTCAGATGGTCTGTGGGTAGAGACGATTCAAAAGTCCGCCTGTGAAGTCTGTGTCGCTGAAAAAGGCTGTGGGCAGAAATTTCTCTCTAAGCTGGCCGGCAAGACTACCCGTATCCGTGTACTGCGCAACAAACTGTCGCCGGAGACCTTCTCTGTTGGCCAGTCAGTCACTATTGGCATTCCTGAAGACGTTATTGTTATGGCATCGCTGCTGGTTTATCTGCTGCCAATTGTCGGCGCGGTATGCGGTGCATCGATATTTGGCGCGACTGATTTGCAGAGTATTGGCGGTGCGCTCGCCGGGCTGCTGCTTGGCGGGATGGCTGTTAATTTACACAGCATTAAAAAGCGTAACGATTTACGTTTTAATCCCGTCCTGATTGAGCCTCAGAGTGAAACCAGTACTCTCAATTTACAGCATTGAATCAACTATTTTTTAACTCTGTTGTCTCATCTAGGCGACTGACTATTTGATTATCCAGCTCACTACCGCAGAGTCATTGTCTGCACGGAAAAATTTTAACCACTGTTCCGCCGTGAGTTAACTATTATGTTGGAACAGACTGGGTATTGGGTAAGAGGTTGCCGTGTCTACCAAAAAAATATCACCTTAACTATTGGAGAAAGTTAGTGCTTAAAAGATTCGTCGTTGTTACTTCCTTCGTGCTATTCGCCTTTGCCTCCCTCACTGCTGTTGCCCAGTTGCCGGATTTTACTGCGTTGATTGAGGAGAATTCGCCCGCAGTGGTAAAAATCAATACAGTTCAGAAAGTGCGCCAAAACAGATCGGCACAGATTGCTCCTGGCCAGATTCCGGATATTTTTCGCGATCTGTTCCAGCAGCGCGAGCGACAGCGAGCCGAACGGCCGGTGCTTGCCATGGGGTCGGGCTTTGTTATGTCGAGTGATGGTTATATTGTCACTAATCATCATGTCATTGATGGGGCGGATGAAATCGTTGTGCGCTTTGCTGATCGACGCGAATTTACTGCTGAGATCGTCGGCAAAGACCGTCGTTCAGATCTTGCCCTGTTAAAAATTGACGCTGAAAATCTGCCAACCTTAAAGCTGGCAGAGCCAGATCGATTAAAAGTAGGCGAATGGGTGCTGGCGATAGGGTCTCCCTTTGGCCTCGATTATTCGGCGAGCGTCGGTATTGTCAGCGCCATCGGGCGCAGTATTCCCACCGAGAAGGGTGAGAATTACGTGCCTTTTATTCAGACTGATGTGGCGATTAATCCGGGTAATTCCGGTGGGCCACTGTTCAATCTCGACGGCGAGGTCGTGGGGATTAACTCGCAGATCTATTCCCGCTCAGGCGGATCCATTGGGCTCTCCTTCGCTATTCCGACCAGCGTCGCCGTGGGTGTGATTGAGCAGCTAAAGGAAAACGGCGAGGTGCAGCGCGGCTGGCTCGGCGTAGTGATTCAGGATGTTGATAAAGATCTCGCTCGATCACTGGATCTCGATAAGCCTCAAGGTGCGTTAATCAACGCGGTTGAGCCAGATAGTCCGGCTGATAAGGGCGGTATACGACCTGGCGATGTCATTGTGCGTTTTAATCGGCAGCCGATTATCGACTCAGGTGATTTACCCCATGTAGTGGGTATGATGGCGCCGGAAAAAAAGGCACCGGTTGAGTTATACCGTCAGGGTAAATTGAAGAAACTAACCGTTGAAATTGGTCGCCTGAGTAGTGACGATCCCTCAGTCGCCAGTCGCGGTGATGGCAGCGACCGACTCGGTCTGGTTGTTGCCGAGCTCAGTGATCGTGAGCTCAGTTCTCTGGGTATTCGCGGCGGTGTTGTGATTGAGCAGGTTTCACCGGACTCGGCGGGCTCGGAGTCAGGCTTAAATCGCGGAGATGTTATTCTGCAGTTGGGTTATAGTCGCATCGATGATAGCGATGAATACGATCAGGTGGTTCGAGAGTTACCCGTAGATACACCGGTTTTAATCCGCTTCTATCGGCAGGGCAGAGCGATCTCCCGAACAATTATTTTGCGCAAGTAGTTAGGCCATATGGTGATATGTTACTAGGCTGATTGCTGCGGCAATGATACGGTCCTGTGTTCTAAGCGTTAAAGAGTGCGCCTTAAATGTTAACAAGGAAAATAAAGATGAACAGAAATAGAAAGCCCGCCATTGTACTGACGCTTTTCGGCGCTGTTTTTTCATTCTTATCGGTTAATGTCATTGCCGACGGGCATGCAACAGAAATATTAATTGATCAGGCTATTCAGGGAGAGCATAGAAGCGCGGAAAATAAAGCTCGTGATATTTATCGTCACCCCAAAGAAACCCTCATGTTCTTCGGCCTTGAAGCGGAAATGAACGTGTTGGAGATATTACCTGGTGGTGGCTGGTACACAGAAGTTCTCGCGCCGGTCTTGCAAGATAAGGGATTATTAACCGTTGCCGGATATAGTGAAACTGCCGCTTCTGAATACCAGCGCAATAGTCATATCAGCTATAAAAACTATCTCAATAGTAAGCCTGATATTTATCGGCAAGTAAAACTCGATGTATTTTCAGGCAACGGCTATCTAGGCGCAATTGCCTCAGATTCACAAGATATGGTTGTCAGCTTCCGAAGCGTGCATAACTGGATACGCGCTGGTGAGATGGAAGAGGCGTTTCGCGCCTTTAATCGTGTTTTAAAAAAAGGCGGAGTGCTCGGTGTAGTGCAGCACCGGGCTGCCGAGGGCACTGATGCAAAGGACACTGCTCAGAAGGGCTATGTACCGGAATCTTACGTTATCAAGGTTGCAGAGAGTATGGGGTTTGAGCTGGACAGTAAGTCTGAAATAAACGCCAATCCAAAAGATACTAAAGATTATGCTCGAGGCGTTTGGACGCTTCCTCCCGGTTATCGGGAAAAAGACAAAGACAAAGCCAAGTACACTGCGATTGGCGAAAGTGACCGTATGACATTACGCTTTATTAAGCTGTGAATGGACCAAAACTGTAAGCTCCCTTTAAACTTTGCGCCTTGATTAATAAGGCCCGCAGCCGATAGCGCAGTGGCCTCGAATAGGCTAAACTGCGCTCGCATTTTCCAACGGCAGTAGACTACCTTGTCCGATCTCAGTCATATCAGAAATTTTTCCATTATTGCCCATATTGACCATGGCAAATCGACTATTGCAGACCGCTTTA
>JAFMBY010000074.1 GCA_017858135.1 Porticoccaceae bacterium
GGTACCCTCAACAAAGCTCGGACATGGGTTGCTCCCAAGTCCGAGTTTTTTTTCGACTGGAGAATTTCTTTTACTCCATAGCCTATAAGACATAGACTGCCTGACACACGAACAGGATAAAAAATCACCTATGTCTCGAAGACAAAAACCGACCGACCCCCATGCTAGCCGCGAAGCAGCTCGCTACCAAAGACCCGTCCCAAGCAGGGAATTTGTGCTCGACTACCTGCATGAAAGCGTTGGCCCCCTGACTCATGAAGAAATTTGCTCAGGATTGCAGCTGACCGACGATGAGCAGATTGAAGCCATGCGTCGTCGTCTCAGAGCCATGGAGCGCGATGGACAGATTGCCCGCAATCGAGCAGATGGTTACGGCACGTTGGACAAATTAAATTTGGTCAAAGGGCGTGTAATTGGTCATCCAGAAGGTTACGGATTCGTCACACCGCTACAGGGTGGTGAGCAAGATATCTATCTTTCCAGTCGCCAGATGCGCCGAGTCTTTGATGGCGATATTGTTCTATTGAGAATCGCCGGCTGGGATCGCCGTGGCAGACCTGAAGGGACGCTGGTCGATGTCGTCGAACGCAAGACCAAACAGTTGGTGGGGCGTTACTTCTGTGAGAGCGGCATCCACTTTGTGCGCCCGGATAACCCGCGTATCAGTCAGGATATATTGATTCCCGCAGACCAGCTGTGCGGCGCTTCTCCAGGCCAGATTGTATTAGTTGATATCACTGAAGCGCCGTCGCGCAACAGCCCTCCTAGCGGACATATCAGTGAGGTCCTGGGTGACCATCTAGATCCCGGCCTTGAGATCGAAGTCTCGATTCGCAATTATGCGATTCCTCACGAGTGGAATGACGAAGTACGGGCGGAAACCGATGCCATACCGGATCATGTGACCGATAAGGACTGTCGCGTTGATTTGCGTGCACTGCCACTAGTGACCATTGACGGTGAAGACGCACGTGACTTTGATGACGCGGTTTTCTGTCAGCCCAAGCCTCGCGGCGGCTGGAAGTTAATTGTCGCGATTGCGGACGTGTCACATTATGTTTTGCCGGGCAGCGCGCTTGATCGCCAAGCGTTCGAGCGTGGCAACTCGGTCTACTTCCCCAACCATGTGGTGCCGATGCTGCCGGAGAAGCTGTCCAATGGCCTCTGCTCTCTGAATCCGCGGGAAGATCGTCTGTGTATGGTCTGCGAGATGCAGATCAGTCGCGAGGGCGATGTCACCAAATACCAGTTTTACGAAGCGGTGATGTACTCTCACGCACGCATGACCTATACCCAGGTTGCGCAAATTATTGAAGAGCGGGGATCTCAAGAAGACGCCAATCTGCGTGATCAGTTTGCCGCCATCCTGCCGCAAATTGATTCGCTTCATGATCTCTACACGGTGCTGCACAAACGTCGCAGTGAGCGCGGCGCGATCGACTTCGATACTCAGGAAACACGCATTCTGTTTGATAGCCAGCGCAAAATTAGCCAGATTATTCCGGTTAAACGTACCGAGGCGCACCGGCTGATTGAAGAGTGCATGCTGGCAGCCAATGTCTGCACAGCGAAATTTCTTGAGAAAGCGAAAGTTCCGGCACTCTATCGTGTCCACGAAGGCCCCAGCGAAGAGCGTCTCTCCTCGGTGCGCGACTTTCTTGGTGAGCTAGGCATTGGACTTGGCGGCGGCGACGATCCGCAGCCAGAAGACTATCAGCGCGTTTTAAGATCGGTTAAAAATCGTGATGATGCCTCGGTTATTCAGTCCGTGCTGTTACGTTCAATGAGCCAGGCGGTTTATCAGGCCGAAAACCTCGGTCACTTTGGCCTCGCATTTGAAGGCTATACCCATTTCACGTCACCGATTCGCCGTTACGCCGATCTACTGGTGCACCGCGCTATTCGCAGCCTGATTCGCAGCCACAAAAAAGTGGCCAATGTGGTGCGTGTCGAGGGAGCCACTGAGCTCACCAAAGAGCAAATATATCCCTATGAGTTGCCGCGTCTCGACGAGACCGGAGCACATCTTTCGGTCACTGAGCGTCGCGCCGATGAGGCGACCCGCGATGTCGTCAATTGGCTTAAATGTGAATATCTAGTCGATCGGGTTGGTGAAGAGTACACCGGTGTAGTGACTGCGGTCACCGGTTTTGGCTTGTTTGTTATGCTCGATGAGCTCTATGTCGAAGGGTTAATTCACGTCACCGGTCTGCCGAAAGATTATTATTATCACGAAGCCTCACAGCATCGCATGGTTGGCGAGCGAACTGGTCGCGTATTCCGTTTGGGCGACAAACTGACGGTGAAAGTGGTTCGCGTTAATCTTGATGAGCGCAAAATCGATTTTGAATTGACTGGACAGGGCGAATCTGCCAATCATTCGAAGGCTAAAAAGCCATCGGGAAAAGCCTCTGAGAAGCTCCGTGAGAAAAATCCAAAACGCAAGCATAAAGGCAAAAAGAACGGCGCTGCTGGTGCTCGATCTGGAACTGCAGGTAAGAGCTCAGGCTCTGGGTCGAAGCGGCGTCGGAACGCGCCAAAGGCCGCTGGACAGGGACATAAAGGAGCTGTTGCCGCAGGCAAGAAAAAATCTAAAACCTGATTGCATTGCATTCGGCAGGTGTAGATACGGCTATTTTAGGTGGTTGGGCAATACTCGGTTGAGGATCTCGGCGATGTAGCTGAGAAAGAGTGTGCCCATGCTGCTCTTGTAAAAGTTGGGGTCGCTATTGCCGACCGCCAAAATACCATAGAGGCTGTCGTAGCGCAGAGGCACTGCGGCCACTGATCCGACCTGGTGACCGCGCTCACCAAACAGAAACACCATTTCGTCTTCGCGGAGTATGCCGCATACTGCGCGGTTGGCGCCGAGCAGCGTTCCCACGCGCTCGTTGGCCTTGTCCATGCTGGCGATTCGCGCCATCGTTCGAGGGAGCTTTTTGTCATCGCCGAGCAGAGTCAGGCTATAAAATTCAATACCATAGTCTTTTCCGAGGCTATCGTAGACGGCTTCTACTAGCGCCCCCAGCGTTTTTGCCTCAAGCAGGTTCAACACCAAACGTTTGGTTTTTTCAAACAACAGATCGTTGTCGTGAGCGGTCTGCAGCATATTGTCTAACCGTGATCGCATCTCTTTATTTCGATCACGCAGCACGCCAACCTGACGCTCAACCAACGACACCGCTTTACCGCTATTATGGGGTAGCACTAGAGTTTCGAGGATATCAGTATGCTTATCCAGAAAGCTCGGATTGTCGCGAAGGAATTCGCGGACCATTTTTTCGGTTGGATCGACTTCTACTTGTTTGCTCATATTCGGATACGTCCGTGAAAAACTGTCTTCGCTGGTCCGCTCATTATCAGTGGATGGCCGGTTCCTTTCCAGTCTATTTTCAAAGACCCTCGGGTAAGGTGAACGGTTACCGGAGAATCGACCAGCTGCTGTTGGATGGCAGCGACTGCTGCCGCGCAGGCACCAGAGCCACAGGCTTCGGTTTCGCCGACGCCGCGCTCAAATACTCTCAGCTTGATGTCATTGCGGTCGATAACCTGCATAAAGCCAACGTTGACACGATTGGGGAAGCGCGGGTGCGACTCAAGCGCTGCGCCCAACTCTGAGACTGGCGCGGTCGCTAGGTCTTGCACGCTTAGCACCGCATGGGGGTTGCCCATAGAGACGGCAAAGATGTTCTCTGCCTGTGCATTGACCTCGATGTCATACAGCATTGCTTGCTCGCTGGCCTCGAAGGGAATCGCCGCCGGATTGAGTTCCGGAATACCCATATCGACCGCCACCTGAGTCTTGTTGATCAACTCTAGCGTCATCACGCGGTTTGAGGTCTTTACGCGGATCGAATTTTTGCCGGTCAACTGACGGTCGTGAACAAAGCGCGCCAGACAGCGGGCGCCATTACCACATTGCTCAACTTCAGCACCATCGGAATTGAAAATGCGATAGTTAAAATCGATATCCGGATCAGATGGCGGCTCAATAACCAGCACCTGATCGCAGCCGATACCGGTTTTGCGATCAGCCAAGCGCCGTACCATCGAGGCCGTAATACGGACATTTTGCGTGACCGCATCGATCACCACAAAGTCGTTGCCGAGACCATGCATTTTTGTGAACTTTAGTAACATCGGCATTATCCCTCGGCCGAGGGCAGCAAATGTTCGCCGCTGATTAGATCTTCGATGGTCTCGCGGCGTCTGACCAAATGGACCTGGTCGCCATCGACCATGATTTCCGGTGCGCGAGGGCGACTGTTGTAATTTGAGCTCATAACAAAACCGTAGGCTCCAGCTGACATGAGGCAGAGGTAATCGCCGGCGCAGATCGATAGCGATCGATCTTTAGCCAGAAAATCACCAGTCTCACAGACCGGACCAACCACATCGTAAAGGGCCGCTTCAGCACCGTTCGCAGCAACTGTTTGGATATCCATCCATGCCTGGTAGAGTGCAGGCCGAATCATATCGTTCATGGCGGCATCGACAATGGCGAAATTTTTATCACCGTTGCTTTTCAGATACTGCACCTGAGTCAACATCACTCCTGCATTGGCGGTAATCGAGCGACCCGGCTCGAGTACCAGTGTTTCACTGCGACCCTTCAGTAGAGGAAGAATAGCTGCCATATAATGATGCGGGCTGGGTGGTTGCTCATCTTGGTAGCGAACACCAAGTCCGCCTCCGATATCAATGTGCTGCAATGGTATGTCGAGCTCTGCCAGTTGATCGACGAGCACCAGCAATCGTTCCAGTGCCGCGACAAAGGGCGCGATATCGACCAATTGTGAGCCGATATGGCAATCCACACCGACTACGTTTATGTGACTCATCTGAGCGGCGCGCTGATAGACCTGCGATGCCAAGTTGATGTCGATACCAAACTTATTTTCTTTCAGCCCAGTGGAAATATAGGGATGCGTCTGCGCATCGACATCGGGATTGACCCTCAGGGACACTGCTGCGCTCAACCCACAGCTCGCTGCGGTGTCATTGAGTAGTTCAAGCTCGGCTTCAGATTCGACATTGAAACAGTGGATGCCCAACTCCAGTGCGCGGCGCATATCGCTGGCAGTCTTGGCGACACCAGAAAAAACTACCTTGGCAGGGTCACCACCGGCCCGCAGCACGCGCTCAAGCTCACCGACCGAGACAATATCAAAGCCTGCGCCCAGTTTGGCAAGGGTCTGTAGCACAGCGATATTGGAATTGGCCTTAACCGCGTAGCAAATCAGATGCTCTTTTTCGGCCAGCGCATTTTGATAGGCAAGAAAATTATCGCTGATTGCGCTTTTGCTGTAGACATAACAGGGGGTACCAAATTGACTGGCAATAGCGGAGAGCGGCGTGCGCTCAATAAACAGATTCCCATCATGGGAGCTAACGGCTTGGTGCATAATGGCTCAGTTTTGACTCTGTTCGGGTGATGCTTGATAGGTGGTCGCGGTATCTTCGGGAAGGTACAGATCGCCCTTATTGCCGCAGCCAGATAAGACCGTGGCCAAAGCAATGGCGACTGCAGTTTGAATTGCCGCCGATCGATTGATCAGCGATATTTTGCTGAATAATTGCGCAAGTAAATAACGATACATGGTTTATAATTCCTGCCGCGGTCGCAACGCTGCGCCTTTCCACTTTTAGCTGATCAGTATAGCGGCAGTAGCGGATGACACTCAAACAAATATGCGGCCAGAGCCCAATCTATGCTTATTTTGGCACTGGCCCGACAGTGGATATAACGAATGAATGAAGCGCAGTTTAATCAGTTGGTAGATGAGCTGATGTTTTCCATCGAAGAGAGCATTGATGACAGCGGTGCCGATATCGATTATGAGAACAGTGCCGGCATGTTAACCATCACCTGCGAGAGCAACGGCTCGCAGATTATCTTGTCACGCCAGGCCGCGGTAGGTGAAATCTGGCTGGCAGCGAAATCCGGAGGCTTTCACTTTAAGCTGCAAGAGGATGCCTGGCGCAATACCGTCAGCGGCGAGTTGCTCAGCACTATGCTTAGCGATGCATGTCTCGCCCAATCTGGTGAATCGATCAGTTTCGACTTTTAACTGCTGCTGTCCCTTTAGGCGCGGTCCGAGCATTGTCTCTAGCCAGTTTTAACGCTGGCTAAGCCGTCCTTTGGCGCGGCCAGCCGCTGCCACAACCTGCGTTGGTGCTGTGCCGCCGAGATGATTGCGTGCAGCAACAGACCCCTCTAATGTCAGCACATCAAACACATCGGCGCTGATTTCGCTGGAGAACTGCTGTAGTTCCTCAAGTGACATTTCCGAGAGATCTTTATTTTCAGCCAGTCCATAGGCAACTGATTTGCCGACAATTTCGTGGGAGTCTCGAAAGGCGATACCTTTGCGCACCAAATAATCTGCCAGATCGGTGGCGGTTGAAAAGCCGCGTCGCGCCGCTTCGTACATCATATCTTTGCGCGATTCGATGGCGGGGATCATGTCGGCGAATGCTCGCAGGCAGTCACGCACTGTATCCACGGCATCAAACAAAGGCTCTTTGTCTTCCTGATTGTCCTTGTTGTAAGCCAGCGGTTGGCTTTTCATCAGCGTCAGCAGAGCGATCAGATGACCGTTGACCCGGCCAGTTTTGCCACGCACCAGTTCGGGCACATCAGGATTTTTCTTCTGCGGCATAATCGACGAGCCAGTACAGAAACGGTCTGGCAGGTTGATAAACTGAAACTGCGCTGAAGTCCACAGCACTAACTCTTCAGACATGCGCGACATATGGGTCATCAATATACTGGCAAAGGCGCAGAACTCAATCGCGAAGTCTCGGTCGCTCACCGAGTCGAGCGAGTTCTCGGTGGGCTTATCAAAGGCCAGCGCCTGAGCGGTAAATTGCCTGTCGATTGGATAGGTTGTCCCCGCTAGGGCTGCCGCGCCGAGCGGGCTCTGGTTGAGTCGCTTGCGACAATCTTGCAAACGGCTGTAATCGCGTTCGAGCATTTCATTCCAGGCCAGCAGATGATGGCCAAAGGTTACAGGCTGCGCAGTTTGCAGATGGGTGAAACCAGGCATGATAGTCGCTGCTTCCTGTTCGGCGAGATCAATTAAGCCGCTCTGTAAGCGCGTTAAAATAGGCGCTATATGGTCAATTTGATCACGCAGCCAGAGGCGAATATCGGTCGCCACCTGATCATTGCGCGAGCGTCCGGTGTGCAGTTTTTTACCGACAATACCGATTTTATCGGTCAGTGCTGCCTCGATATTCATGTGTACATCTTCCAGCGGCACTGACCAAGTAAACTCCCCGGCTTCGATGTGCGCTTCAATTTCCTGCAGTCCGAGAATAATCTGATCGCGTTCAGAGGCAGTCAATACGTTAGCTTCGCAGAGCATGCTGGCATGGGCGATAGAACCTTGAATATCCTGACGATACAGTCGCTGATCAAAGGTCACCGAGGCGGTAAAGCGCGCAACAAAGTCATCCACTGGTTCATTAAAGCGGCCACCCCATGCTTGATTGGTTTGCACATTGGATGCCTGATTGGTATCGCTGTTTTCGGTTTTACTCATCGACTTGGTTGCTCGGTAGTTATATCGCGACTAGGATTATAGCTAATCACAGGGATGAGCAATAACTCGAATGAGTGATTCAGGAGAAAAACAGGCTCAAACAGACGATTATTTTATTCCCAACCTCTGTCGCGGCCAGGGTTTACTGGGATTGTTCGTCATGGCTGCGCTGTTAGCGGTACTGATGGCGCTGGTTTACAGTAGTATCGCCGCCTTCGATTTTCTCTGGCTGGGTAAAACGGCGCTGTTGATATTCTGGATTGCAGCAATCAGCGCCGTGTTTTTGTGCCGAGCGCGGCCCTTTATGCTTCACCTCACTCTTCCGCGTGTGGCGCTGATTAATTATCTATTGGTTTTATTCGCGGCGGCGCTCTGTGCCATTGCTGCAGAATACTGGAATAGTTATTTTCTGCGCGGGATTTGGCAGGCCGATTTCCTCGCCATATTGAATACTGTTCTGATTGCCGCGATTCCAGCGGGTGTAGTGTTGCGACTGTACTATCTGCAGCAACGCTTGCATCAACAGCAGAGGGCCGTTCTTGAGGCGCGACTGCAAGCCTTGCAAGCGACTATCAGGCCACATTTCTTATTTAACAGTCTGAACAGTCTCGCCACTCTGATTCGCCTTGATGCCGATAAAGCGGAAAAAACCGTGGAAAATCTCTGCGATCTGTTTCGTTACGCGTTGAAAAATACCACCTCGGTCACGCTGCGCGAGGAGGTGGATGCCTGCGAGCGCTATCTGGAGATCGAAAAGCTGCGCCTCGACGAACGCCTTGAATACCATTGGGACATTAAAATCGATCTCAATTCTATTTGCGTCCCCGCTCTGATGTTACAGCCGCTAATTGAAAATGCGGTGTTTCATGGTATCCAGCCCGCCAGCGAGGGTGGTTATCTCTACGTCACTATTTATAGCGAGGCCGATGAAATCTATATCGATCTGGTCAATAGCCTCCCTCACGCCACTGATGAACAATCAATGTATTCCTGTGCGACCTCAGGGCATCATCTGGCATTAAATAACCTGCGCTGTCGGCTTGATACTTTCTTTAATGGTCAAGCCGACTTACAAGAAGCTGTATTGCAAAATCACTACCATACGAGGATTCGGTTCAAACCATTGGAGGGTTAATGATGATCAAGGTACTGATCGTAGATGATGAATCACTGGCACGGGTTCGCCTGCAGCGTTTTCTCGGTAATAGATCCGATGTGCAGGTTGTCGGCGAGGCAAAAAATGGGCGAGAGGCAATACAGATGGCGCGCCAGTGGTTGCCCAGTATTGTGTTGATGGATGTGCGCATGCCAGAGATGGATGGACTTGAGGCGGCGCAGCAGATTACTCGGATGACTCCGCCTCCGGCGGTTATATTTTGCACCGCATTTGAAGACTTCGCGCTGCGCGCCTTTGATGCCAGGGCCTTTGCCTATTTGCTTAAGCCGGTTAAAGCAGACGAGCTTGACGCGGCGCTGCAGCGAGCAACATGCGCGACCCGAGCGCAACTTGATGACCAAACCCGCAGTCACAGGCGCCACCTATGCAGCAGGACCCATAATGGCCTTGAGTTAATCGCGGTCGAGAAAATTCGTCTGCTGCAAGCTGATCAGAAATATGTCACGGCCTACACCGCTGATTGTGAGGTGGTGCTCTCCGATACGCTCAAGGAAATAGAGCAGGAGTTCTCACAGCTCTTTGTGCGCGTTCACCGCAGCGCACTGGTGGCAAGGGATGCCATAGAGGGGTTGACCTACACTGACGGCCACCTCTCGATCAAACTGCGCGATATAACCATTCAGCCAATTGTCAGCCGTCGCCTTGAGCCAAAACTACGGCAGTTGTTGCCGCAGCTTTGAGGGTTGCTGGCAGCGATAAATTTCCCCGCATTAGAGCTGCCCAAGCGCGGCTAAATGGTCGATAATGTCGGTCTTGTCAATTACAGCGATGGAATGTCAGTGCCTCAAACGATCCGAATTGCGACGCGAAAGAGCCCTCTGGCACTTTGGCAGGCCGAGTTTGTAAAAGCTAAATTACTGGAACATCATCCGCATCTTGATGTGCAGCTAGTGGCCATGACCACCCGCGGTGATGTGTTGTTGGATACGCCACTAGCCAAAGTGGGCGGCAAGGGCCTGTTTGTCAAAGAGCTCGAAGTGGCCATGCTGGAGAATCGCGCCGATATTGCCGTGCATTCAATGAAAGATGTACCCATGGAATTTCCCCAGGGGCTTGGCTTGGCGGTTATTTGCGAGCGTGAAGACCCCCTCGATGCCTTTGTCTCCAATCATTACAGCACTCTGTCACAGCTGCCAGCCGGAGCCGTGGTGGGAACCTCCAGCCTGCGCCGTCAATGTCAAATTCGCGCCGCCTTCCCGCAACTGCAGATCAGTGACCTGCGCGGCAACGTCAATACCCGTCTAGCGAAACTTGATAATGGCGACTACGACGCTATTATTCTCGCCAGTGCCGGGCTGATCAGATTGGAGATGGCGTCGAGAATTGCCTCGCGCCTTCCCTCTGAATTGTGCCTGCCAGCCGGTGGCCAGGGCGCGGTCGGTATTGAATGTCGTCTTGAAGATCAAGCCACAATTGATCTGCTTCAGCCTCTTGAGCATCCCCAGACTCGCAGCCGTGTGACTGCGGAAAGGGCATTGAATCGGCGTTTGCAGGGTGGCTGTCAGGTACCGATCGCCTGTTACGCTGAGCTGGATGAATCCACCGATTCTCTGCACCTGCGCGGACTGGTCGGCAGCGTCGATGGTGCGCGCATTTTACAGGACCAACTCTCAGCGCCGGCACAGCAGGGGGAACAGTTGGGGATTGAGCTGGCTGAGCGCCTACTGGCGGCAGGTGCAGGTGACATTCTCGCTGAGGTTTACGGGGCAGACTAATGTCACAGCGCATCCTAGTCATTAGGCCGTCGCGTCAGAGTGATCAATTTATCTCGCTGCTTGAACAGGCTGGTGCAGAGATAATCCACACGCCAGTGATGTCGATCGAAGCGATTATCGATGGCCAGTCGATTAAAAACCTGATACTCGAAGTAGATAATTTTGATAAGGCAATTTTTGTCAGTGGCAATGCTGCGGAATTGGCGATTGAATGGCTCGATCGCTACTGGCCGATGCTGCCGCTGGGGATAGAATATTTTGCCGTAGGTCAACAGACGGCAAACATTCTCGCTGCCGCTGATATTGCTGCGCTGGTGCCGAGCGGGCGACAAAACAGTGAGGCACTCTTGGCACTGTCAGAGTTGCAGACCCTGACCGATGAGCGGGTGATTATCTTTCGCGGCTGTGGTGGTCGGGAAATACTCGGTGATACCCTCGTGGAGCGCGGTGCGCGAGTCGATTACTGTGAGCTCTATCAGCGAGTTATTAATCCACAGCAGGTGCTGCTGGCGCGCCAACAGTTACTGCACAGCGATTGTCTGGTGGCTCATAGCGGCGAGTTACTGCAAGCGTTGGGTGATGTTGCTGGCGAGCCGGGTGCTGAGACTGCTGTGGTAGTTCCCAGTGAGAGAGTGGCGGCGATTGCCGACGCGTTGGGATACAAGCATATTGTCAGTGCCGAGAATGCTCTGCCTGAGGCAATGCTGGCGGCGGTTAAAAGCATCGTTTAAATGATTGCAACAAAAGCTGCTGACCGGCTACCCTTCGATAATGATTTTAGGTATTAATAGCGCAGAGAATAATAGCCCAGAGAATAATAGCGAAGACATTAATAGTTCGGCGACAAAAGAGGAAACGTGGTGACAGAGAAAAAACCAGCTGCGCCTGCGGCGGGCGACAAAACCGAATCGGCAACGACCACTGCGGCTGATAAATCGAGACGAGGGAAAGCACCGGCTAAAGGTTCTTCATTGGCTGAGGGCTCTTTATCGGCTGAGGGCTCTTCATCGGCTGAGGGCTCTTCAT
>JAFMBY010000075.1 GCA_017858135.1 Porticoccaceae bacterium
GAGAAATCGAGTTTGCTCAACTTAGGCACGTCGCTCGACGTATGAGTTGAAGATTCCGTCGTATGAGGCGTTTCACGCAGATGCTTGACGTCCTGCTGGGCAGATAACCCAAGAAGCATGATCCACGCTAGAAAACCGAAGATTGCGGCAGGTCGCCATAGGTTTTGCAATTCCGATTGCATTGTTCTTCCCTGATTTTGTAGTAATCCGTCGCCCTGCTGTTATTCTAGTTGGCTTTCAATACTTTTCTAACCTTTCTTTGCGGCTATCAGTTGCGTCCTCCCGGCGCCAATATCTCGCGACTGCCGTTGGTGTTCATTGCACTCACCACCCCAGCCACTTCCATCTGCTCGATTAGGCGAGCGGCGCGGTTATAGCCGACTCTAAGCTTGCGCTGCACTGATGAGATTGAGGCCTTGCGGCTCTCGAGGACAAAGGCAACCGCTTCGTCATAGAGTGGATCTGCCTCTGGGTCGTCTTCGCCCTCCTCTCCTCCGCTATAGCCCGGTACGGCGATGGATGATACCGCGGCCTCGTCGGTGATCTCAGTGAGGTAGTTCGGTTCACCACGACGTTTCCAGTCGGCGACCACTTTGTGTACTTCATGATCATCAACAAAGCAGCCGTGAATACGTTCAGGAACGCTGGTGCCTGGTGGCAGATAAAGCATGTCGCCATTGCCGAGCAGTTGTTCTGCGCCGCCCTGGTCAAGAATGGTTCGTGAGTCAATTTTCGAGGAGACCTGGAAGGCGATGCGCGTTGGAACGTTGGCTTTGATCAGGCCAGTGATAACATCGACCGATGGACGCTGTGTGGCCAATATCAAGTGGATACCAGCGGCTCGCGCCTTTTGCGCAATGCGTGCAATCAGCTGCTCTACTTTTTTGCCGACAATCATCATCATGTCAGCAAACTCGTCAATCACGACCACTATATAGGGCAGCGTTTCAAGCGCTGGCGCCTCTGGGGCTTCCTGAGTTGCATCCCAACCCATATCGTCTGGGTTAAATACCCACAGTGGATCGGTAATCGGTTCGCCAGCTTTGATGGCATCTTCAATTTTGCGATTGTAGCCGGCTAGGTTGCGCACACCGAGGGCGGCCATCAGCTTGTAGCGTCGCTCCATTTCACCAACACACCAACGCAAGCCACTGGCGGCATCTTTCATATCAGTAATCACCGGTGTCAGCAGATGCGGAATACCATCGTAAACTGATAGTTCAAGCATTTTCGGGTCGATCAGTATTAGCTTCACTTCCTCTGGCGAGGATTTAAACAACAGGCTCAAGAGCATGGTATTAATGCCCACTGACTTACCCGAGCCGGTGGTTCCCGCAACCAGTAGGTGCGGCATACGGCCGAGATCAGCGACGATAGGAATACCAGCAATATCGTGCCCCAGTGCTAGGGTGACCGGTGAGCTAGAGCGGTCATAGGCCTCAGATGAGAGCACTTCGCTAAGACGTACCATTTCGCGTTTTTCATTGGGGATTTCAATACCCACCACTGACTTGCCGGGAATCACTTCCACCACTCGCACGCTGATTACCGCCATTGAGCGCGCCAAGTCTTTGGCTAATCCGCTGATACGGCTGACTTTGATGCCAGCGGCGGGCTGTATTTCAAAGCGCGTGACCACTGGGCCTGGCAACACTTCGACGACATCGGCTTTGATGCCAAAGTCGAGTAGTTTGTGCTCCAGCAATCTCGAAAGGTGCTCGAGGGAGTCTGCTGAGTAGCCTGTGTTGGTGTTGTTGTCGGCTGGATCAAGCAGATTAATCGGTGGCAGCGAGCCGACCACTTCGCTGTCTTCGAACAATGTTTGTTGCTTCTCTCGTTCGATGCGCTTGCTGACGACTGGCTTGGCCTTGGGTGGCTGGATAGTCGGTGGCACCCGAAGTTTTTGCATTTTAGTTTCGGTTTCTACTTTCGCTTGTCTCTCAAGCACTGCCTCACGGGACTTGGATTTTTCCTCTCGCGCCAGTTTCAGTGCTGTGAGTTTACTGCGCGCTCGATCATACAAATCCATGGTCACTAAGCCCAGTCGATCGATCAGTGCAATCCAGGAGATGTCGACAAAAACGGTCAGCCCAAATAAGAAAAGTGCCAGCAGTATTAATGTGCTGCCAACATAGCTAAACATCGCCATGGTAGCGTCACCAATTTTATTACCGAGGATGCCACCAACACCAAATGGGTAGTTGTTGTGAACCTCGGCGTATTGGATGTTGGCCAGCGACGTGGCGCTAATCATCACCAGAATAAAGCCGATCACGCGCAGGGTGAAGGTCACCGAGTCAAAGGCGTCTGCCGCGCGGATAATATAGGTGCGCAATATCTGGATCGCGCGCACAGCCAGCAGCGCGGGAAAAAGATAGGCCATAACGCCAAATAGCGCGAAGAAGATATCGGCGACCCAGGCCCCTGCCAGGCCGACTGCATTATTGATTTCGGCGCGTGAGCCGGTGTGCGACCAACCGGGATCATCGGCAGAATAACTCAGCAGGGCCAGCAGCAATATCGAGCACAGGGCAATCCAACCAATCAGGGCGCCCTCGGCGAGCAATCGTTTGCTGCGGGTTTCATGATGACCAACCTCAGTCGGTGCTGAGTTGCGCTGCTTTGGTTTGTCTGTGCTCAACGGGTGAGTCCCTGTGTGTAAATACAGGCTCAATTGTAGCCCGTTGAGAATTAAAAGCTATGTTTCAACCGCGCTTAATCGCCAAGTTCCGCAATCAAGTCAAAAGCCAAAATATGGAAGATAGTGCAAAAAGTTATTTGTCCGCGCCATGCGATTGATTATGATAACCGGCTTCCGTCAGACCCTGACAGTTCCATGCACAAACAATAGAGAGAAACCATGTCTGAGACCCAACATTATCCGCTGATTATTTTAGGTTCTGGCCCCGCTGGCTGGACCGCCGCAGTCTATGCCGCACGAGCTAATTTGAGCCCGGTTGTCATTACTGGCATTCAGCAAGGTGGTCAGTTAACGACCACAACGGACGTGGACAATTGGCCTGGTGACGCCGATGGCGTGCAGGGACCCGAGCTCATGGAGCGCATGCAAAAGCACGCGGAACGCTTTGATACTAAAACCATTTTTGATCATATTGATGAAGTGGTTGTCGATGAGCGCCCTTTCCGTCTCAAAGGTTCCAACAACTATAGCTGCGATGCGCTGATTATCGCCACTGGTGCCTCGGCACAGTATTTGGGCTTGCCCTCTGAAGAGGCGTTTATGGGCAAAGGTGTTAGTGCCTGCGCCACCTGTGATGGCTTTTTCTATCGCAGTAAAAAGGTCGCGGTTCTCGGCGGCGGCAATACTGCTGTCGAAGAAGCGCTCTACCTGTCCAATATTTGCAGCGAGGTGACATTGATTCACCGCCGCGATGAGTTGCGCGCCGAAAAAATGCTCCAAGATAAGCTTTTCGAAAAAGAGAAGAACGGCAATATCAACATTGAGTGGAGCCACAATCTCGACGAAGTTCTCGGCGATGACGCTGGCGTGACTGGCGTGCGGATTAAAAGTACAGCTGATGGCGCAACCAAGAACCTCGACGTCGATGGCGTCTTTATCGCCATTGGCCACAAACCCAACACCGATATCTTTATCGACAAGCTGGCAATGAAAGATGGCTATCTAACCATTACTGGCGGCATGGACGGCAATGCAACTGAAACCAGTGTCAAAGGCGTTTTTGCCGCGGGTGATGTTGCCGACCATGTCTACCGTCAAGCGGTTACCTCTGCCGGTAGCGGCTGTATGGCGGCGCTAGATGCGGAGCGCTTCCTCGATCAGTAACCTCAGCGGAGTCTGTGTATGCAGATACCCTTACTAGATCAAGATAACCCTCAATTTCCCGACCCCCGGGACGCGTTAGCTGAGCCAGATGGCCTGCTCGCCGCCGGGGGCAATTTGCACTCGCAAACGCTCTTGCGTGCCTATCACTGCGGTATCTTCCCTTGGTATCAGGATGGCGACCCTATTTTATGGTGGAGTCCGGCAACCCGTTGTGTCCTCGAACCATCTGCTCTGCACCTATCAAAAAGCCTGCGCAAAACCCTGCGCCGCAATGATTATCAGGTTACTGTCGACCGTTCCTTTGACCAAGTCATCAAAGCCTGCAGTGAGCCTCGCGATGAGGACGGCGATACTTGGATCACTGACGAAATGATTGCCGCCTATATTCAACTGCATAACCAGAGCGAGTCACACTCAATTGAGGTCTGGCGCGACGGAGACCTTATTGGCGGCCTCTACGGGGTCACCGTGGGCAGCCTGTTTTGTGGTGAGTCAATGTTTAGCCGTTGTGCCGATGGCTCTAAAATCGCCATTGCCCATCTCTGCCGCTGGGGTGCGGAGTCCGGCTTGAAGCTTATTGACTGTCAGCTGGTTAATCCGCACCTGACCAGTCTCGGTGCAGGCAGTATTGATCGCACTACTTTTTTAACCGAGCTGGCCAGTTACCGCGATGACATTTTAAATTGGCCTCTATCTGCGCCTAACGAGCCAGCAGCGAGATTGCACTTTAGTTGGTGATTGCATGGCTGGAAAAATCTCATTGAGTATCACAGACCACTAGACTACCCTTTAACCCATCGCCGCGAGAAATACGGCGACTGTCTCGATCATTCAGATGGCTCCTTAAGGTGATTCTTACATGACCCGCGATATATCCCCAGATATTGGTACGATTAGGCTCTGCTTGACCGAAGCGCATGACTGCAGCTATCTACCCGGGCAGCAATCGACCACTGCCTTTGTCGATCCTGATTTGACACTGGATACCGAACTCTATTCGCGCATGACCACTCTCGGCTTTCGACGCAGCGGCCCCTATCTCTATGCGCCAAAGTGTTCAGGCTGCAATGCCTGTATTCCGGCGCGTGTTCCGGTGGCAAACTTTCAATGGAGTCGAGCGCAGAAACGCTGTTGGAAAAAGAATGATGACATTATGGTTGAACAGCTCGATGCGATTAATATCGGCGAGCATTTCCCGATTTATGCCCGCTATATCGAGCAGCGCCACAGTGACGGTGATATGTACCCACCATCGCGACGTCAGTTTGAAGATTTTCTCGGCAATGCCTGGGAGTGCACCCAATTTCTCGAATTCAGATTGGGCAATCAGCTGTTAGGCTGCGCGGTCATAGATGTCATTCACAATGGGCTTTCGGCAATCTATACCTATTTTGATCCGAGCTTTGCCGATCGCAGTTTGGGGGTTTTGGCAGTTCTCTTCGAGATCAATCTGGCTCAGCGTCTCGGCCTTGAGCACCTGTATCTTGGTTACTGGATCTCTGGCTGTGACAAGATGAAATACAAGACTAACTATCGCCCTCTTGAGCTGTACCGAGAAAATAGCTGGCGAATAGCCGAATGACTTTGCTATACGGGGCGATTTAGGGCAAACTTGCCGCGCTTTTTGGTGTGCTGTTCAGGCCAAACCAGCGTTTGTATTAAATCAATCTCATTTGACAGGCATTAAATTAAGCTTATGGCGAAAGAAGACCACATTGAATTTGAAGGCGAGGTCATAGACACTCTGCCCAACACCACGTTCCGAGTAAAGCTGGAAAATGGTCACGTCATCATTGCCCACATCTCTGGCAAGATGCGCAAACACTACATCCGTATTCTGACGGGTGACAAGGTTAAGGTTGAGATGACTCCCTATGACCTGACCAAGGGTCGTATTACCTTCAGAGAACGATAAGTTCGTTTTCTCTCGCGCTATTTATATCGTCCAAGTTAAAAGCGTCTAAACGAAAAAACCGCCGCAGACTCCCCTCTAAACGCCTCATCAACTGATCGTTGATTTGGCAGGGTCGCATGCGGCGGCTCGCGCTTTCTCGTCCACACTAACTGCTGATAACCAGCTCTTCCTCCGTGTGCACAACCAACTCACCCTCTTCGACCCGCACATAGGCGGTCCCGCCCTTCTCCGAGAGGCTGCCAAACAACACCGCTTCAGCAAGTGGCTTTTTAATCTTTTCTTGCAGCAATCGATCCATTGGGCGCGCACCCATCTTCGCGTCGTAGCCGTTTTCAGCGAGCCATTGACGCGCCTCATCATCGATATCAAGGAAGACTTTCTTGCTGTCCAGCTGTGACTGCAGCTGCACCAAAAACTTATCCACTACCGTGCCAATGACATCCATCGACAGTTCAGCGAACTGCACAATTCCATCGAGGCGGTTGCGGAATTCGGGCGTAAACATCTTTTTGATCGCTTCCATACCATCGGTGCGGTGATCCTGTTGCGCAAAACCAATTGACGAACGGCTCATCAGCTCGGCACCGGCGTTGGTGGTCATAATCAAGATTACATTGCGAAAATCGGCTTTGCGGCCATTGTTATCGGTCAAGGTACCGTGATCCATAACCTGTAATAGCAGGTTAAACACGTCCGGATGGGCTTTCTCAACTTCGTCCAGCAGGATTACTGCATGCGGATGTTTGTTAACCGCATCGGTCAATAAACCACCCTGATCATAGCCAACATAACCTGGAGGCGCTCCAATCAGTCGCGATACCGTGTGACGCTCCATGTACTCTGACATATCAAAGCGCACCAGTTCGATGCCAAGAATATTGGACAACTGGCGACTCACTTCGGTTTTACCAACCCCAGTGGGACCCGCGAACAGGAAACTACCGATTGGTCGAGTACCCTCACGCAGCCCGGCACGCGCCATTTTGATCGAGGTAGTCAATATATCGATCGCGGGATCCTGACCAAACACCACCATCTTCAATTTGTCAGCCAGTCCCTTGAGCTGTTCTTTATCCGAACTTGAAACACTTTTTGCAGGGATTCGCGCGATTTTTGAGATAACCAATTCAATGTCGCTAACACCCACGGTCTTTTTGCGTTTGTGCGCTGGCTGCAGGCGCTGATAAGCACCGGCCTCATCGATCACATCGATTGCCTTGTCGGGCAAAAAGCGGTCATTGATATGTTTCGCAGCGAGTTCTGCGGCAACTTTGAGCGCCGGATTGGTGAATCTTAAGTCATGGTGCTCCTCAAAGCGTGACTTTAGCCCTTTGAGAATTTCATAGGTCTCTTCAACTGAGGGTTCGCCGACATCGATCTTTTGAAAGCGGCGCGAGAGCGCCTGATCCTTTTCAAAAATACCGCGGTACTCCTGATAGGTGGTTGAGCCAAAGCAGCGCAGCTTCCCTGAGGAGAGCAGTGGCTTGAGTAAATTAGACGCGTCCATTACGCCACCAGACGCAGCCCCAGCACCAATAATGGTGTGGATCTCATCAATAAACAGAATCGATTTATCACGTTGACCCAGTTCGGCAATGATGCCCTTGAGTCGCTTTTCAAAATCGCCTCGATACTTGGTGCCAGCAAGCAACCCGCCCATGTCTAAAGCGTAAACAGTGCTACCCAGTAGCGGCTCGGGCACGGACTCTTCGATAATTAATTTAGCCAGACCCTCAGCGATCGCGGTTTTACCAACGCCAGACTCACCAACCAACAGTGGGTTGTTCTTGCGCCGCCTAACCAAAATTTGACTGACTCGTTCGATTTCAGCGGCACGCCCTACGAGCGGATCAATATTTCCCAGAGCAGCCTGTTCATTGAGGTTGGTGGCAAACTGGCTGAGCAGGCTCTCATCTTGAGATTCAGTGGCCGCAGCAGACTCAGCATTATTGCTTGACTCCTCGTCACTGCGCTCTGGCTGATCGACATATTTCGATATACCGTGAGAGATGTAGTTGACGACATCGATACGAGCAATGTTCTGTAATCGCAAAAAGTAAACTGCCTGACTTTCCTGCTCGCTAAAGATCGCCACAATCACATTGGCGCCCACCACCTCGCTGTGATTAGCAGAGTTAACCTGGAAAACCGCACGCTGCAATACTCTCTGAAAACCGTGAGTGGGCTGTGTTTCTTGCTCTTCTTGCAGATCGGAAATAATCGGCGTGGTAGAGTCAACAAACTCGACGAGATCCTGACGCAGCACACTGATATCGGCTCCGCAGGCCTTCAACACATTTGATGCCGAGGCATCGTCCAGCAGTGCCAGCAAAAGGTGTTCGACCGTCATAAATTCATGGCGTTTGTCTCTGGCACTTTTAAACGCCAGATTGAGGGTAACTTCCAATTCTCTACTTAGCATGATGTCTACTCTTCTTCGTCATTACAGGGTTCTACTACACATAAAAGCGGATGCTGGTGATCCCTCGAATACTGATTAACGCTGCCCGCTTTTGTCTCTGCGATATCTTTAGTATAGATGCCACAAACACCCTTTCCCTCGGTATGAATGCTCAACATGATGCGCGTGGCACTTTCTCGCGTTTTCCCAAAGAACCGTTCTAACAGCTCGACGACAAATTCCATCGGTGTGTAATCGTCATTTAACAGCAACACTTTGAACATGGACGGCTTCTTTAACTTGGGTCTTTCTGTTTCGACCACGGTATCGCCGTCATGTTGCCAAGCTGGAGGGTTTTTTTCGTTACTCATACAATTTTTGCCAAATAGATTACGTTTAGGATACGTTTTTTATCTTACATCAGATTAGCCAAACTACTAAGCGATGAGCGGTCTTGACAGAAATATTCAACTATTTAAAGTGGCAGCACCTTTAACAAGCGAGGTAAATGACAAAGGACTGGACACACGCAATATGGAGATAGAAAAATCATGGCGGATACAGGGATAGTTAAATGGTTTTGCAATGACCGCGGCTTTGGCTTTATCGAGCCGGACAATGGCGAAAAGGAGCTTTTTGCTCATCACAGAAACATTATTATGGAAGGTTATAAAACATTGAAGTGTTTCCAGCGCGTTAGCTACGATGTGGAATATGGCAAAAACGGCCGGCATGCGATTAACATTGTGCCGGGTGAAATACCGATAAAGCCTGAAGATTAATGACGTTTTCAGGCTATTTGCCAGCGACATTTATCGATAACAATAGATATAAAAAAACCGGCTGTAAGGCCGGTTTTTTTATTGCTGCGAACAACAATTACATGTTTTCGATCATAACATCGCCAAACTCTGAGCAAGACATCAGCGTTGCATCGCTCATCAAACGCTCGAAATCATAGGTTACTTTCTTCTCAGAGATAGCCCCTTCGATACCTTTGATCACTAGGTCAGCGGCTTCGCCCCAACCCATATGACGCAACATCATCTCGGCAGACAGAATTAGTGAACCTGGGTTAACCTTGTCCTGACCTGCGTACTTGGGCGCGGTGCCATGAGTTGCCTCAAAGATTGCAACGTCATCAGATAGATTGGCGCCTGGCGCAATACCAATACCACCGACCTGAGCGGCTAGCGCATCAGAGATATAGTCACCGTTCAGGTTCAACGTGGCAATCACGCTGTACTCATCGGGACGCAGAATGATCTGCTGCAACATCGCATCGGCAATCACATCTTTAATCACAATGTCTTCACCGGTATTCGGATTTTTCACCACATGCCATGGACCACCGTCCAAAGGCTCTGCCGCGAACTGCTCGCGAGCCACTTCGTAGCCCCAGTCGCAGAAAGCACCTTCGGTGAACTTCATGATATTGCCCTTGTGAACAATAGTGACTGAGGGCTTGTTTTGATCGATGGCGTACTGGATCGCTTTGCTGACTAGGCGCTTGGTGCCCTGCTCAGATACCGGCTTAACGCCAATACCGCAGTTCTCATCAAAACGAATTTTAGTGACGCTCATTTCTTCTTGCAGAAACTTAATCACCTTGGTCGCTTCGTCGCTGCCGGCTTTCCACTCGATACCGGCATAGATATCTTCTGAATTCTCGCGGAAGATACACATATCAACTTTATTAGGCTCTTTTACCGGAGACGGAACACCGTGGAACCAGCGCACTGGACGCTGGCAGACAAACAGGTCCAATTCTTGACGCAGTGCAACATTGAGCGAACGGAAGCCGCCGCCTACAGGAGTTGTCAGTGGGCCTTTGATCGACACGGCATACTCTTTAACCGCGTCGAGCGTTTCAGCGGGAAACCAATCACCTTCATAAAGCTCAGCGGCTTTCTCACCACAGTAGACTTCCATCCAAGAGATTTCACGCTCGCCGGCATAGGCATTCTTAACCGCTGCATCGATGACTTTGATCATGACAGGGGTGATATCGACGCCAATTCCATCGCCTTCGATAAAAGGCACAATTGGATTGTTGGGAACATTGAGTGAAAAGTCTGAATTGACGGTTATTTTTTTACCAGATTCGGGTATCTGGATATGCTGATATCCCATTGTTGTCTCCGCAGTGTTGAAGTTGTTTGTAAAAGATTTACCAAAGGTAGGCATTTTAGCACCATCTCTACCCTTTTTTGTAACTCTGTTTCATTTACAATAGGAAAAAAGTCGAGAAATTCGTGGCCAAGCTACTTCTTTTTAATAAACCCTTTCATGTCTTAAGCCAATTTACTGATGCAGAGGCCAGAAAAACCCTGTCTGAGTTTATTCGAATTAAAGGGGTCTACCCGGCTGGGCGGCTTGATTACGACTCCGAGGGATTACTGTTGTTGACCGACAATGGTCAACTCCAAGCGCAGATTAGCAACCCAAAATACAAACTCAACAAAACCTATTGGGTCCAGGTTGAGGGCACAGCCACCGAGGCGCACTGCCAAGAGCTAATCAATGGCGTCGAACTCAAAGACGGGCCGGCTTCTGCGGTTAAGTGCAGTCTGATAGCCGAACCACCACTGTGGCCCCGGGTTCCAGCGATCCGCGAGCGCCAAAATATTGCAGATAGCTGGCTCGAACTAGTAATTAATGAAGGTCGAAATCGCCAGGTAAGAAGAATGACTGCAGCAATCGGTTTACCCACGCTGCGTCTAGTGCGCGCCGCCATCGGTGATTGGCAGCTGACAGATATTAACCCTGGAGAATACCGTGTTGAAAGCGTCCCTATGCCCACAGCGAAAAAGCCGCGGGCAAAAAGACCTGCGGCGAAAAGGAGACGTTAATCGTGCCCAATAAAATACATTTAACGGTCGCCACTGTCGTTGAGCGATCCGGTGAGTTTCTTATGGTTAAGGAAACAAAAGACGGCCGGCAAGTGATCAATCAGCCTGCGGGTCACGTCGAACCCGGTGAGGATATACTCGCCGCTGCTGTGCGCGAAACCCTTGAAGAGACCGGCTGGATTGTGTCGTTGACTGGCTTTCTCGGCATCTCAACCTCTTTTGCTGAGGCGACCGGTATTACTTATTATCGTTTAGCCTTTGTTGCCGAGCCGGTCGAGTTCGACGCCAATGCGGTGATCGATCCAGACATCGATTGTGCGCTGTGGATGAGTCATCAAGAGATACAGCAAAACCTCGAGCACCTACGCAGCCCTGGCGTGATCAACTGCCTGAGCGATTATTTAGCCGAGCGTATTTTTCCTATGGAAATATTTCGCAACACTCTATAGTAGCGAGCAAAACTAGTAGC
>JAFMBY010000076.1 GCA_017858135.1 Porticoccaceae bacterium
GGCTGAGGGCTCTTCATCGGCTGAGGGCTCTAAACCCGTCGGTGGCTCTAAGCAATCCTTCTCCTGGTTTAAAACCCTTTTGCTTTTGTTATTGATCGCCGTACTGGCTGGGTCGGCTTGGTTTGGGTGGATGCAGTGGCAGCAGCGCACGGTTTTAGCTGACAGCTTGCAGGCCAGCTTAGTGGCACTGGACAACAAAATTGATCAGCAGAGGCAAGCGAGTGTTCGTGTTGAGCAACAGCAGTTGCAGACGATTAATGATTTGCAGGACCAGCTCTACTCTCTGCGCCTGCTGACTAATCGTCAGGCAGAGCAGATACTAACCCTTGGCACAGCCACCCGCGGTGACTGGCTGTTGGCGGAGGCGGCCTACCTCGTCCGACTGGCCAACCAGCGCCTACAGGTAGAGCGCAGTATCGAAAATCCGTTGGCGATTCTGCAAAATGTGGACAACATTTTCATTCAACTCAATGATGCGGAATTATTAGCCGTTCGCAATGCCCTGGCAGTCGATATTGCCGCTCTGCGCATGACTGAAAGAGTCGATCGCGACGGGATATACCTCGAATTACAGGCAATCTCAGCCGCGCTCGAGACATTGACTGTGCTTGAGCCCACTGCTGACTCAGAGGTACCTCAACGTTCGAATAGTGCCGAACGGGGTCCAGCCACGCTGGCTGAAATCTTTGAACGCTTGGCAACAAAGTTTGCTGGATTAATTGTTGTGCAAAAGCGCCAACAGCCGATTGAGCCGCTGCTAACTCAGGCTGAGCAAACCATGGTGCGACAAAATCTGTATTTGCTGCTGCAACAGGCACAGAGTGCATTACTGCGTGAAGAGCAGTTGATCTACAGCAGTAGTCTCGATAAAACTGAGACATTGCTGCGCCGTTACTTCCAGCTAAATAACGAGTCCGAAGCGCTGGTAGCGCGACTACAGGCGCTCAGTAAACGCGCGGTTAGTCAATCGCTGCCAGATATCTCTGGCTCGCAGAAGGCTATCCAGACGGCGTTAAATTTGCGCCATGGTGGCAGTGCTGACGAGGGCTCAGATTAGTGAGAAAGCTTTTATTTTTACTCGTATTGGCGCTGCTCGTCGGTGCGACGGCGGTTTGGCTATTGCAGTTTGGCAGCGGTTATATCCTCTTTAGCTTTGCCGAATTTACCATTGAAATGAGTGCCTGGACCGGATTGCTGATCTACCTCGCAGCGACTGTGTTGCTGCTGTGGCTGCTGTTAAGTTGGCGCTGGATAGCCGGTGCAGGTGGCTTCAGATTGTGGTGGAGCACGCGTCGCAGTGCGCGCAAGATCAACCAGACTGCCGAGGGCCTGTTGCTGTTTGCCAGTGATGACTGGCAGCAGTCGGCAAAGCTTTTGTCAGAGTCTGCGGACAAGTCGGTGATGCCAGTGGTGAATTTGCTTTTTGCCGCTCGTGCCGCCGCTGACAATGAGCAGTTCGAGCAGGCACGAACCATTTTACAGCGACTTCAAGCAACCTATCCCGAGAGTCGCTTTATCGCCGACAAGGCATTGGCCGAATTGCATCTGCTGGAGGATCAGCCCCTCGAGGCACTACAAATTCTACACACGATATACACTAAAAACCCTCGTGATAAAGCGCTTTTGCGACTCTTAACCGATGCCTACTATCTCGCGGACGACTGGGTCTCCCTACAAAAATTGTTGCGTGACCTAAAACACTACAAGGCTATTAGCGAGCAAGATCTGGACAGCCTAGAGCGAGATGTCTACTGCAATCTACTCGACAGTTTTGTACTTGATAGTGCTCGGCCAATTGCCGAGCAGAGAGCGAAACTCGAGGACATTTGGTATCTGACGCCAAAAAAGCGCCACAAAGATCCACAGGTTATCGCCAGTTATGCCGCGAGCCTTGGCAGAGCTCAGTCGCCGGACAAACAACAGGCACTGCTGGTTAAAGCGTTAAACCGACAGTGGCACCCGGAATTGGTTAAGCAGTTTGGCGAACTTGAATCACCGAGTCCTGAGAAGCAGTTACTGGTGGCTGAGAAGTGGTTTGTGCAACACAGGGAAGATGCAGACCTGTTATTAGCGCTCGGGCAAATTTGCCAGCGCCTGCAGTTCTGGGGCAAAGCGAAAGATTATCTGACCGCAGCGGTCCGTTTGCGCCCCTCAATTCAGGGTTCTATTTGTCTCGCCGCGGTGCTGGAAAAAATGGGTGACAGTAAAGCCAGCGCAGAGGCTTATCGGCAGGGGTTGATCAGCGCGTTAGAAGAGCAGAGCTAGAGGTCATTGCGACGCAGCTAAACGGCTGTTTGAAAACTGCGCAACAACTCTATTTCGTCGGCCCAGATTGACGGATCGATGGTCTCCAGAACCAGCGGGATACCGTCGAAGCGTTGGTCCTGCATAATAAACTGGAATACATTGAGTCCCAGATGGCCTTGCCCCAAGCTGTGGTGGCGATCAACGCGGCTTGAGAATTGCGAGCGTGAGTCGTTGAGATGCATGCCGCAGAGATAGTCAAAGCCGACAATACGCTGAAAATCATTAAATACTTCTTCACAGCCATCGCTGCTGCGCATATCGTAGCCCGCGGCGAAGGCATGACAGGTGTCATAGCAGACACCGACACGGCTCTTGTCTTCGACACCATCTATCATGGCCGCCAGCTGTTCAAAGCGAAAACCGAGGTTGCTGCCCTGACCGGCGGTGTTCTCGATAACTGCAGTGACCCCGGACGTGACCTCTAATGCCAGGTTAATCGACTCGGCAATGGTGGCAATACAGGCGTCTTCGGAGGTTTTGCGCAGATGGCTGCCAGGGTGGAAATTGAGGTACTTGAGTCCCAACTGCTGACAGCGGCGCATTTCGTCAATAAACGCCTCACGGGATTTTTCCAGCCCCTCGGCCTCCGGGTGGCCAAGGTTAATCAGGTAGCTATCGTGGGGTAAAATCTGCTCTGGCGAAAAATCGTAGCGCTCGCAGTTTTGTTTAAACTTCTCAATGCTCTCTTCGCTCAGCGGCTTGGCCTGCCATTGGCGCTGATTTTTGGTGAAAAAGGCGAAGGCTGTGGCACCTATTGCGTGGGCATTAAGCGGTGCATTTTCGATACCACCAGCAGCGCTAACATGGGCTCCAATGTATTTCATAGGGATGGTTTCTCGTGCGTTAGATAACTGATGAGTGATCTCGACGATCATAAGGTAAACATTACTAATGTCCAGTGGCCTTGATGACTGTCAATCAGATCACAGGCGAAATCTGTTAGCGTTATACGTCGAAAAAAATAACAGCCTATTGTCCATGATTGATTTTGAACGTACCCCACGTGTGGCTCTGGAATTTATGAATCGAGAGCATCAAAAAGCTTTCGATGATGCCAACGCCTTGAAAATACTCCTCGACAGCGCTCTGGACGCCAGCGGGCCGGTGGCAGCTGATATTGAAAATCTATTGCAAACACTTTTAGCGGACACTGTCACCCACTTTGAACTGGAACAGCAGTGCATGGAGGAGTATCTATTTCCCGCTAGAGCGGACCATTATCGAGAGCATCAGCGGGTGTTGCAGTGGATGATAGATGAACATAGCCGCTGGGACAGAGACCACAGTGTTGAGACTATTACCCATCTGAGACGCTATGCCAGTGACGAATTCCCTGGCTGGTTGCTCAATCATATTGTCACCATGGATACAGTTATGGCGAGCTATATCCACCGTCATGGTGGCACGTCAATTTAGACACGATTTCTCTTTAGATCGCGAATTACAAAGCGTGCCGGATGCATGGCATGACACAGATCTTGTGCCAGCGGTGCTGACTCGCCGGCAATCTCTGCTGCCAATAACTCGGCTGTCAGTGGCGCATAACTCAAGCCTCGCGAGCCCATGCCGCAATTGACGTAGAGATTGGGTAGATAGGTTCCTGGGGTCGTTATAGGTGTTTTGGCATCGCGCCGCAGTATCGCGTAGTCCTCAAGCATTGCTGTCACATTGGGCACCGCACCGGCAATCGGCAAGTAATCAGCCGTAGTGCAGCGGAAGTTGGCGCGCCCGCTCAAACTGTCGCTGGTCGGCTGACCAAGAACCGTCGCTAGCCCAGCATCGGTTGCCGCGATTTGCGCCAGATTGGTCTGATGGTCTATGTCGCGCAGTTCAGTCGTAAACAGATCTTTGTTATAGGTGGCGCCGCAGCCGTGAAAACCGTTTTCCGCAGGGGTGATATAGCATTCTCCACAGATCACCATTTTCATTTTGTTGCTCTCGATGGTGCAGGGCAGTTGGGTTATCTGGCCGCGAATTTTGCGCAGCGGTAAATAGCTTGTCTGGCTAAACTGTTTACAGTCGAAGGCGCTGGCAATAATCACGCTCTCGCTGTGGTTTTCCAACAGGATCTGCTGATTGGCATCATAGAGCTGCCAGCGACTCTGCTGACTGTTGTATTCGAGACGTTGGATATCTGCCTGCACTAGGGGAATATTGTTTAACTCAAGCAACTTCTGGCAGATTAGCTGTGGCGGCAACCAGCCCAGTTTGGGGAAGTAGAGTGCCGACTCTGCCTGCAAAGGGATTCCACTCAATTCTTCCAGCTGCTCATGAGTAATGGTTTCGACCATCTCTGTCTGATCGGCGTAACGCTGGCTAATCAGCTTGAAATCATTGCGTGCTTTGTTATTTTCCGGCACCACCAAGACTCCGCACTGGCGGCCTAGGCCGTTGTCCCAAAATGGTTGGTAATAGTCGCTGGCAAATTGAATGGCAGCGAGATTAACCCGCGGCAATAGATCATCTCGCGGTGATAATTTGGGGTAGACAATACCCTCAGGATTACCCGATGCCCCAGATCCTGCGCGCTCATGGCGGTCAATAACGGTGACCTGAAAGCCGCGTTTCTTCAGTGCGGCAGCGACGGTACAGCCGGCGATTCCGGCACCGATAACCGCAATGGTCTTGTCTCTACGTGGAACTGGATTGCCCGTTTGATACCAGGGCATCGCACTGGGTTGCTGCTTACTCATTGGCCGAGGCCGAACTCAGTACAGATCTGCTCACACCAGCGACTGATATAGTCATCAGTGAGGTCAAGTTGGTTTTCATCATCCAGTGCCAGACCGACAAAATAGTCCTGATCTTCGGTGAGCGCCTTGGAGTCGTCGAACTGATAACCCTGGTTGGGCCATGCGCCGACCATGGTAGCACCTTGATTTTTTACCTTGGCCCAGAGATAGCCCAGTGCATCTTGGAACCATTCCGGATAGCCGATCTGGTCGCCAAGACCATAGACCGCGACGCGTTTGCCGGAAAAATCGATTTGGTCAAGTTCATCCCAGTGGCTTTCCCAGTCCTCTTGCAGCTCGCCATAATCCCAGGTCGGAATGCCGAGTATCAGAAGGTCGTAATCTGCCATCAGGCTGAGAGGTTGGTCGGCGATATTGTGCAGACTGACGCTGTCGTTATAGGTACTGTTAATCTGTGCGCAGATCTTCTCCCCGGCCATTTCCGTGTAGCAGGTTGAGCTGCCGTAAAATAAGCCGATTGCTGAACTCATGGATTTTGTATCTCAAGCTGGGAGTGATAATTTTATGCTGGCTGACAGCGAACTAGCTGCCGCTATGATACCTGCTCTGCCTGCGACACGGAATGATCTTTTACGGGGCTGTTTTTTACGGGATTGTTTTTACAGGATAGGCTTTTAATCAATGACCTTTCAAGCGCCGCCGGGAAAGCCCAGCTGCCGCCAGGCTTCGTAGACGATGATCGAGACAGTATTGGAAAGATTAAGACTGCGGCTCTCCTCTTGCATCGGCAGGCGCAACACCTGATCTGTGCCGATATTGTTGCGTATATCCTCTGGCAGACCACGAGTCTCTGGGCCAAATAAGAGCGCATCCCCTACCTCGAAGCGTGCCGATGAGTAACAGACTGTCCCTTTGGTGCTAAGCGCATAGATGGTTTTTGGCTGTTGGCTCTGTTGGTAGTCCTCGAGACTGGCGTGCACTTTTAAGGACTGAAACTCGCGATAGTCGAGTCCGGCGCGACGCAGTTTTTTGTCATCGAGATCGAAACCCAGTGGCTCAATCAGATGCAGACGAAAACCGGTATTCGCCGATAGGCGAATAATGTTGCCCGTATTGGGCGGAATTTCCGGTTGATAGAGAACAATATCGAGCATTAATTTTTTAAGAGTCGACTCAGCCGTCGACAATCTCCACCATTAAATCGTCGGACAGACTCTCGAGAATATCGGTTAGTTGCTGCTCGGTCATCGTCTCTGGCAGCTGCAAATAGGTGTGCGCGTAGAACATCATACCGGCTGACATAGGGGTACTTTCACAAAAGGTTTCCAGCGAAATAAGGCTGACATTATGGCTTGCCAGCAGCGATGCAATTTCACCAACAATGCCGGGGCGATCATTGGCAACAATTTCGATGCAGCAAACCTGAGTGTCCTTTTCAGGACTGGGGGTACTCTGTTCAATAATAATCTTGATGCCCTGAGCGGACAGTGCTGCCAGATCCCGCTCGAGATCGCTCTGCTTGGCGGGCTCAATCTCAACTAACAAAATGCCAGCAAACTTGCCGGCCAGTTGCGCCATACTGCTTTCCATCCAGTTGCCGCCGCGCTGGCTCACGGTTTTTGCAATCTGCTCAACGATACCTTCGCGGTCGTCGGCGATCACTGTCAGTACTAAATAATGGCTCATTTTTTGCCCCTCGGCTTACCTGCAAATGATTATGGCACTATTATGCAGGACAGATGAATCTGAAACTGTCTGTTTAGGCAATTATGTTTCAATCAAACAGAGAACCTGCGATTACGATTTAGGAAACCAATAACGTGATAGAAATTCCCGCTGAAATGTTAACCACAGCCATCCTGCATGGGATTATCGAAGAGTTTATCTTGCGAGAGGGAACGGATTATGGCTCCCAAGAGGTGAGTCTGGACAATAAAATTGATCAAGTGAAGCGCCAGTTGAGTAAAGGAGAGGTTGTGATCACCTTTGATCCAGCGACGGAAAACTGCAATTTGTTGACTCGTAATCAGTTGCAGAAATACCAGGCTGAGCAAGACAATGCTCAGCAGCAGCCATGAATAGACAAGCCTCAAAGCAGCCGATTGGCATAACGGCCGAAGTGGTGTTTTCCAGCTGGCTTGACCAACTTGAGTCTGCGCCACAGTTACTTGTCGGTTTTAGTGGCGGTCTCGATTCCACCGTATTGCTGCATTTGCTCTGCGAACTGCTACCGCCCGAGCGCGTTACCGCGCTGCATATTCACCATGGACTCTCCGATAATGCCGATCATTGGCAGCAGCATGCAAAACAAGTTTGTCAGTCTCTGGGTGTCCATCTTGTTGCTGAATCCGTGTTGGTCACGGAAACTGGCGCCGGCCTTGAGTCTGCCGCACGTGATGCGCGTTATGCGGTATTTGAAAAACGTCTGGTCGAAGGTGGACTGTTGCTGCTGGGCCATCACGCTGACGATCAGGTCGAGACAGTGCTGTTTCGTCTACTGCGTGGCTCTGGTGCCAGAGGATTGGCAGGGATTCCTGAAACCCGTGCAGTGGGGTCTGGGCGTTTAATTAGGCCGCTTCTCAGCTGGCCAAAGTCTAGTTTACAAACCTATGCCAAAGCTCAGCAGTTATCCTGGATTGAGGATGAGAGCAATCAACAGGTGCAGTTTGACCGCAATTATTTGCGCCATCAGGTTATTCCTGCTCTCGCACAACGCTGGCCGGACTATCTTCAGGGCATTATGCGCACCGCACAGCAGAGTCGCCAGGCCGATCAACTGGCTGACAGCGTGGCGCGAGCAGATCTTGCTGGTCTTGAGCCGCGCACCGAGCGTGGTGGCTGGTCGTTCGATTTAGTTGAGTTTCAACGGCTCGAGCCTCTGCGGCAAAAAAATCTGCTGCGCTACTGGCCTGAGGTACACGGTCTGCCAGCGCTGGGACAGACATTGATTGATGAGGTGATAAGCTCATTGCTGACTGCGCGAGAGGATAGTGAACCGAGGGTGGTGCGCGCGGATATTCAACTCTGTCGTTTTCGTCAGCGACTCTATCTGCTCAGGCTCAGTGGGCGACCGAAAGCGGATAAAGATCTATGCCTATTTTGGCGTGGCGATGAGCCCTTAGTGCTGCCCGATGGCAATCGGCTAACGGCTGAGCGAGTGCTTGGTGAGGGTTTGCGGGTTGATAATATAGAGGCTTTGACCGTGCGCTTTCGCCGCGGTGGCGAACGCTGTCAACCGGTCGGGCGCAAGCACTCCAATAGTCTTAAAAAATTGCTTCAGGAATACACTCTTGAGCCTTGGTGGAGAGAGCGAATCCCTCTGCTTTACATTGATCAACAGTTGGTGGCTGTAGGTGATTTGTGGGTCTGTCAGGGCTGGCAGGTTGACGCCAATAGCGAGGGCTTAAAAATCACTTGGCAGACAAACTCTCTGTAGAATCCATTAAGCCTTTCTGTTAATCTGTTGTCCCATCTTTGGTAGGGTGGGTCTCGGTCAATTTCACGACCAATCAAGCCTTTCTCGATTACAATTTTAAAGATTCTGCTCTTAAATGGACGAAGTCCTTTTGGGCGAAGGGTCGTGATTTTACAGGGTCTTTATGACACGTTTTATTTTTGTTACTGGTGGTGTTGTCTCGTCTTTGGGTAAAGGTATATCAGCGGCATCGCTGGCGGCCATTCTCGAATCCCGAGGGCTCAATGTCACGATTCTTAAGCTCGATCCTTATTTGAATGTCGACCCCGGAACCATGAGTCCTTATCAGCACGGTGAAGTCTATGTGACTGAAGATGGCGCCGAGACCGATCTCGATCTTGGCCACTACGAACGCTTCCTGCGCTCAAAAATGACCAAGAATAATAATTTCACCAGTGGTCAGGTCTATGAAACGATTTTGCGTCGCGAACGCCGTGGTGACTATTTGGGTGGCACGGTACAGGTTATTCCTCATCTGACCGATGAAATTAAACGCCGTGTCTATGCCGGCGCTGGCGACGCGGATATTGCCGTGGTTGAGATCGGTGGTACCGTTGGTGATATCGAGTCGCAACCTTTCCTTGAGGCGGTTCGCCAGTTAAAAGTAGAGCTTGGTTACAAGCGTGCGCTGTTACTGCATCTAACCTTAGTTCCCTATATCGCTTCTGCTGGTGAAACCAAGACCAAGCCAACACAGCACTCGGTAAAAGAGATGCGTTCGATCGGCCTGCAGCCGGATGTGCTGCTGTGTCGCTCTGAAGTCGAGATTGAAGAGAGTCAGCGGCAGAAAATTTCGCTGTTCACCAACGTTGAAGAGCGTGCGGTTATTCCAGTGATCGATGCGGCTAGTATTTATCAAATACCGCGGATGCTTCACGAGCGTGGGTTAGATCAGTTTGTTGTCGATCGCTTTGACCTCGATGTGACTGATGCTGATCTCAGTGAATGGGATTTTGTTGTCGAGAGTCAATTGCACTCCGACGGTCTGGTCACTATCGCCATGGTTGGCAAGTACATGGAACTGCTGGATGCTTATAAGTCGCTTACTGAAGCGTTGATTCACGCCGGCATTCACAAGAAGACTAAAGTAAAAATTCGTTATATTGACTCCGAGCTATTGGAGCAAGATCATTCATTGTTAGATGGCGTCGATGCCATTCTCGTGCCTGGCGGTTTCGGTACCCGAGGTACCGAGGGTAAAGTTTTCGCGGTTAAAACAGCGCGAGAAAACAATATTCCCTATCTGGGTATCTGTCTCGGTATGCAGATTGCGATTATTGAATATGCGCGCAATGTCTGTGGTCTCGAGGGCGCGAATAGCACTGAATTTGATGCCGATACAGCGAACCCAGTGGTCGGTCTGATCGCTGAGTGGATTGATGCCGAAGGCAAAAAAGAGCTGCGCAGCGAAGACTCCGATCTCGGTGGCACTATGCGCCTTGGGTCGCAGGTCTGTCACCTTGTTTCCGGCTCGATGGCACACCAAATCTATGGCAGTGAGCAAATAGAAGAGCGTCACCGCCATCGCTTTGAGGTGAACAATAATTATTTGCCAGCGCTGAAAGAGGCGGGCTTGGTTATTGGCGGTTTGTCCCATGATAAGACTCTGGTAGAGACCATAGAGCTTCCTAATCACCCGTGGTTCTTTGCCAGTCAGTTCCACCCAGAATTCAATTCGACTCCCCGTGATGGACACCCGTTATTTGAAGGGTTCATCAACGCAGCACTGGATTACCAGGCGCAGTCGTCCAAACAGCAGGGGCAGGATTAATGAGTGCAGTGACTATTCAGGTAGCGGATATCGGCGTCAGTAATGATGCGCCGATGGCACTGTTTGGCGGCATGAATGTTCTCGAGTCGCGAGATATGGCAATGCAGGTGGCAGAAGCCTATGTGCGAGTGACCGAAAAACTCGGTATCCCCTATATATTTAAAGCCTCATTTGACAAGGCTAATCGCTCCTCGATCCACTCTTTTCGTGGTCCTGGTCTCGACGAAGGGCTGAAAATATTTGAGGAAATTAAAGCCACCTTTAATGTTCCGTTGATCACCGATGTGCACGAAATCGAGCAGGCAAAGCCTGTCGCCGAGGTTTGTGATGTGATTCAACTGCCGGCATTTCTCGCTCGTCAGACCGACTTAGTCAAGGCGATGGCGGAGACCGGTGCGGTGATAAACGTTAAAAAACCGCAGTTTTTAAGTCCCGGTCAGATGGGCAATATCGTTGATAAATTTCGTGAGTGCGGCAATGATCAGATCATGCTCTGCGAGCGCGGCAGCTGTATGGGTTATGACAATCTGGTCGTTGATATGCTGGGCTTCCGCACCATGAAAGAAGTCAGTGGCGGCTTGCCATTAATCTTTGATGTCACTCACGCATTGCAGTGTCGAGATCCGCTTGGTGCGGCCTCTGGCGGTCGTCGCCACCAGGTGGCTGAACTAGGTCGAGCAGGCATTGCCGCGGGTATAGCGGGATTGTTCCTAGAGGCTCATCCGCATCCGGATCAGGCGCGTTGTGATGGACCGAGTGCATTGCCGTTGGATCGGCTTGAACCCTTTCTGGCGCAAATGAAAGCCTTCGATGATCTGCTAAAATCGCAGGCGGATCTCGATATTAGTTAGAGCCCTCAGTGGTGGAGAGCCCTCAGCGGTATAAAGAGCCCTCAGCGTTAATGAGAGCTCTCAGCGTTATAGGGAGCCTTCAGCGTTAATGAGAGCCCTCAGCGGTATAAAGAG